>JBELAJ010000431.1:0-8943 GCA_049508935.1 Terriglobia bacterium
TCAGAATCCCAGAGCCTGGTGCCGGTGTTCACATCCGCGAAGTGGAAAAAGAAGCCGCGGTGGTTGGGCAGCTTTCGCCAGAGGAAGTGCAGCGTGGTGAGTACGCGGTCATGGGCCTCGGAGTGCGAGACCCAGCCGCGTTTTTCCCCAATGCAGATAGCCGTGAGGCCAAAGCCGGTAGCGGCAATGCTGGCCACTTCGGTAGTGTCATTTCTTCGGACGTTGCAGCGGTCTTTCACGAGGCCGGTCTGGGGGCTCACCTGTTCCCAAAAAAAGCGGAAAGAAGCCTGCTCCAACTCATCCAGAAACAGGTCGTCTTCAGGCGAAAGCGAATTCGCGATGCCAGGCGGCCCCGGCGTCGGCGCGGGCGCCTCCTGGGATCCGGGCGCAAGAGAAAATGCGGTGGATCCGCCTATCAACAGGCCTGACGCTGCGCGGGTTAAGTGAGCCAGCCACGTCCGCCTGGAAATCAGACGCGTTGGGTTGTCTTCCTCAGTCATGATTCTCCAATTATACCGCCCTTGCCCAATAACAAGGCGCAGAAACCCTCGTCGGGTGCTGCCCTGAATCGACCGTACCGCCGACCTTCAAGCCGGCGAGCGCCCGACGTCCGGGGAGCTCTGCGCTGGGGCTACGGTTCTAATCATCGGCGCAGTCCACGACAGCAGCGGTGTAGAATGGTAAACGGATGAGCCGTTCGAAAAAAGTGATTATCGGGCTCTTGTTGATGGCGGGGGCGGTATGCGTCGTCGGACTTTTGCAGACTATTTTCCGCGCCGCCCAGCCCGTTACGATAAAGGGTGCGGTGCTTGCCCGCGGCTACAATGTGGATCGGCAGGTTCCGATCCCCGGCATCCAGGTTTCCGTCGCTGGAGGTCTGGCGGAAAAGGACGTGTTGACGAGTCCTACCGGCTATTTTGTGCTGACCTTGAACAAGCGGGCAAAATTGGACGAACCGATGACCCTGCAATTCCGCGATATGCAGTATATGCCGCTGGATATTACATCGTTTATAAGTGACCGGCTCGTGGTGGCGGGCATGACGCCGATCGCTGATTTGGCCGGACCGGGTATAAGCCTGCCGCAGACCACGGTTGCTAATGTCAAGATCAGATATACCGTCAAGACCTCGACCGTGCTCAACGTCGGGAGCACGCTCAAGACCTTTCACGTAGTCAACTCAGGAAACGTTCCCTGCAACGGCCGATACCCTTGTTCGCCCGACGGGAAGTGGCAGGCGGCTGCGGGTTTTTCCAGCCTCGAGGCTCCGGGGGGCGATTTCTTCTCCAACGCCCGCGTTTCCTGCATCGCCGGTCCTTGCTCCTTCACGAAGATACGGTACGACGGCTTTTCGCGCGGCGGACCCAGCGTGCGGGTGGAGGTCCTTGACTGGTCTGATACGACCACCTTTCTTTTCGAAGCTGAAGTGTTCCGCTCGATGTCCAGCAATAGCGTGAGGTTATCGTATCCTGTAATCTTCGGCCAGGCGCTTCATTTCGCCGTGCCGGCCAATGCGGAAGGGATTTGCATCGAGGCCGACGTCAACCGCCAGCCCATCATTTTTCCGCTGGGGCCGTCGCTTAACCTGAGCTGGGCCACGTGTAGTGGGAGCGTGAACCCTGACCACACCGAAGTCTACCAGTGCGAACTGAAACCGGGGTACGGTTTTTGAGTGAATACCTGATTGTGAGGCCTCAGCATGATCATGTCCAGCAGCACACAGCGCGGTAAAGCCGCAACCAAATGCAGATTCTTCGCTTCGCTCAGAATGACATGTCATCCTGAGCATTGACAGCCGCGGGGGCTGCCCTTGCTGACCAGAAAGACGACGCTTGTTCCTCAGTAAGGGTTTGTTGAAAACAAAAGACATACGCGTCGTCTTTCTGCAGAGCGAAGCGAAGGATCTGCTATTCTTCGCGCGCCGCGAAGAAACTCGCCTCTAGTACTACAGAGAAGCCAAGGCATGGCGAAAGGCGAAGGAGGATCATTGGCCACAAGGTTGCTCTTCCGCTTGCTTACAGTCTGCATCGTCTGCCTGTGTTTCAGTCGACCAACTTTGTTGCCTGGTCAAAGCGCAGGCCCGAATATCGAGCATCAAAGAATCATCATTGACGCTCAGGCGCCTTCCCACGCTTTCCCGCATTTTTGGGAGCAGACCTTTGGCTCCGGGCGGGCCATCCTATCGCTGCGCGAGAGCTACCGCGAGGATCTAAGGGCGGTCAAGCGCGCCACCGATTTTGAATACATCCGCTTCCACGCCATTCTGCATGACGAGGTGGGATTGTACGATGCCGTGCCGGGTGCGAGCCCCCGCTACAACTTCTCTTACGTCGATCAGATTTACGACGGACTGCTTGCGAACGGAGTTCGACCTTACGTCGAGCTCAGCTTCATGCCCAAAGCGCTGGCCTCCACTCCCAAACAGCAGGGCTTCTGGTACCACCCCTATATAGCGCCGCCCAAGGACTGGGGCCTTTGGCAGGATTTGATGCGCAACTTTGCAAGTCATCTCGTCGCTCGCTATGGCATTGAGGAAGTCTCGAAGTGGTATTTCGAAGTTTGGAACGAGCCCAATCTTGACTTCTGGGCAGGCGAGCCGCGGCAGGCGAGTTATTTCACTCTCTATGACCGGACAGCACAAGCGCTCAAGAGCGTCAGCCCTCGCATTCGAGTGGGCGGTCCTTCCACTGCCCAGGCCGCGTGGGTCAGCGAGTTCATTCGCCATTGCGCTGGTACGAACGCACCGCTGGACTTCGTTTCCACGCACGTTTATGCCAATGACACGGCGGAAAACGTCTTGGGTACGCACGAGCAGGTCTCCCGCCTCGAGATGGTCGTTCGGGCGGTCAAGAAAGTTCACGATGAAGTCAAAGCCTCGGCTCGTCCCGACTTGCCTGTGTTTTTCAGTGAGTACAACGCAAGTTATATGAGCGAACCGGATGTGACCGATTCCGCTTTCATGGGGCCATGGCTCGCCTACACGATCAGCCGCAGCGACGGGTTGGTTGACATGCTCGCCTATTGGTGCTTCTCTGATGTCTTTGAAGAGCAGGGAGTAGTAAAGAGCCCTTTCTACGGCGGCTATGGCCTGGTCGCGGCAGGGAACATTCCCAAGGCCTCTTATAATGCGTTTTCGCTGCTCCATCGCTTGGGAACGGAACGCATCACCGTAGTCTCAGACTCGGTGCTGGCCACCCGACGCCAGGACGGCGCGCTGGTTATCGCGGCCTGGAACTACGCCCCGCCCGGGGAGAAGGGTCCTGCGCGCGAACTGACTCTGGAAGTGAGGGGCTCGGAAGCAATGCGCTACGCGAGTATTTTCCGAGTGGACGACGAGCACGGCTCGGCGCTCGCGGCTTGGGAGGCAATGGGCAAACCCAACTTTCCATCCCGTGAACAGCAGAGACTGCTGCGAGAAGCAGGCCGCCTTCCGGCGCCGGAAATCCGCCAGATTGCCGCGGGCGATCCCGCGTCGCTCACGCTAATTCTCCCTGCGCACGGTTTCGCCCTGATCGAGATCTGGAAATGAGGTGGGACAGGCACTCCTGCCTGTCTCCGAGCCCTCTGCATTGCTCCCGTTCGCACAGGCAGGAGTGCCTGTGCTACCTGCGGCGGGTTCGTTCTTGTAGCGCGAGCGTCCCGCCCGCCGGAGCGAGGGCATCGTGCCCGCGCGCGGAACCGGGACGCTCCCTCGACAGCGGGCGGGACGCCCGCGCTACAAAGACCTG
Organism: Terriglobia bacterium; assembly: GCA_049508935.1. Taxonomy (GTDB): domain Bacteria; phylum Acidobacteriota; class Terriglobia; order UBA7540; family UBA7540; genus CAVROP01. The sequence goes on from JBELAJ010000431.1 coordinate 3,729, forward strand.
AGCAAGGCAACCGGGAACCTGGCGAATACTTTTCTAAGCGGCAGAAGATTTGCCTGATCGGCAGCCCGGGACCTCACGCTTTCGCCGGTCAGAACGTTGAGCCATTCGGAAGGCGCGTTGTTCGGGAGCGGCAGCGCACTGTCCGCCCAAACGTTCTGGCCCGTGGGAAACCGGCCTGGGGGAACCAGCCTAGTGACCAATCGCGGCACCGCGGTCACCGCCCAAGCGCGCTTCAGGTGCCTCGCAAACGCGAACACGTTCTCTTGCTTGGAACCAACGGCTTCGAGCGGTTGATAGGAGCCGTCGAGGTATAAGTCGATGTGAGTACGGCGGAAGCTGAGGGCCCTGGAAGTTACGAAGAGCTTGATTCGGCCGTCCTGCCAGCGATCAAGCAAGTTGTCGATGAGGTGCAAACGATTTTGCTCCTCTTGCTGCGAGAGCTCAGCAAGGAGGCTGGCGCGCCTTCGGAAATCGACCGGACCCCGATTGTCGGGATCAACCAGCCTGAGGTCCCAAAGCTCCGAGCCCTGGTAAAAGTCCGGGACTCCCGGGCCGGTGATCTTCAGCAAAAGCTGCCCAAGAGAATTGAGCGCTCCATAGAAAGCCATCTGCCCGCAAACCTGCTGGAAGTCTTTTAAGAACGCGTTGCCTCCGGATTCCTGGGTGATGGCTCGGGCGAAGTGAAGAAGCGCCTGTTCGTGCCGGACATTGGGGCGCGTCCACTTTGTATTGACCATCGCTTCTCGCGTTGCTTTCACCATGTACTGCTGAAGGCGCTTTCTGAAGGCGGTCCGTTCGTGGTGGTCGAGGGGCCATGCGCCTAGCATCGTTTGGTACAAGAGGATTTCTTCGTTGGGGTGCGGGACGGGGCGGCCGTTGACAAGCTTCTTTTTGGATTTATTCCAGGATGCCCACTGCTCGAGCTTTTCTTCCCAGAGCGAGGGAAGCTCGGAGAGTACGTTGATGCGCATCCGCACGTCCTCAGCCCGCTTGGTGTCATGGGTCGTTGTAGCAGTGAGTGTGTGACGGTTGCGCTTCTGCCGATTGCTGAGAAACTCATGGAAAGCGGCGACTGAGACGCCGTCCGAACTTGGATTGCCGCCGACCTCGTTGAGTGAAATCAGGCGGTTGTATACATAAAGGGCGGAATCCTCGACTCCCTTCGCGGTGATCGGGCTGGTGAACTGCTGCCAGCGCATCACAAAGGCGAGCCGGGCTTCCCTCTGTTCAGGCAACACGTGCGCCCGTTCTCGCAGCAGGAGGACATCGCTGACGAAATCGAAGCACTCCGGTCTCAGTCGCGGATTTCGCCGTCGGGCGTACTCCAGGGCTTTCATGATGTAGGGCCGGCGCTCCTCGGTCCCGATCGAGAAACCGCGCACATAAGTCCGGTAAACCGGCAGGCACGCCGTGATCTCGACCAGGGCCTGCGCGAGGTCGTGACGCGGGAAGTCGCGCGCGTAGCGGTCGCGTTCGGCAAGAAGCGCAAGGTGGTGGCCGAGGGAACGCATTTCCACGCGCAGGAGATTCGCCATGACCTCTTTCTTTTTCCCATATACCAGGTCCTCGTAAGAAACCCGAGCGCCGGTGAACGATTCATAGATTTGATCCAGTTTCTTGCACCCCTCCGGATCGAGGAAAAGACCATTGAGAGCATTGAGTGATGCATATCCTGTTGCTCCGCAGATCGGCCACTCGCGAGGCAAAGCTTCGCCGTCCGCCAGAATCTTCTCGATCAGTACAAAGAAGGGAGGATGGCGACCGCTCGAGGAGCCGCCTGCGACGCGCTCCTGGAGCCGGCGCAGGTAACCCAGAGGGTCTCGCAAACCATCGACGTGGTCAATCCTTAAGCCGGTCACCAGGCCCTTTTCAATGAGCCGAAGCACTACGGCATGAGTGGCCTCGAAAACCAGGGGATCTTCGACGCGCACGCCCACGAGATCTGTAATGGTAAAGAACCGTCGATAGTTGATTTCGTCGTTGGCGGACAGCCAGTATGAAGGCAGGTAAGCCTGCTCGGCCAGCAAACGGTCTGAGAAAACGAAACTGGCGGGCGCTCGCCTGCGGCCGTTGAAGACCCGTACATTCTGATCGAGGAATTCTCGCACCTCGGGCGAGTTTTGATACAAGTTCCAGACCCTTTCCTTGATGGCTTCCCTCTGCAATCGTCTCTCCCCGGCCATCTCCGTGGAGAGCGTGGCGCGCTCAGGAAGGTTGGTGGTGGCGGCGAGGATGCCTCCCAATTCCCGAAATGCCGGGTGATCAGCGCCCAGTTTGTGACGCAACTCCTCAAGCCGGTGCTGCAACACCAGGAGATAAGATTTGGGGGCCACCGGCAGCTTGGTATCGAAGTAAGAGATGAAGAAGCCGGCTTGTTCGTAACCCAGTTTGAGTTCCTGGTTCTCGAGCGCCTCCGCGTAAGGGTGGCCGAGAATGGGCAGCAGGACCTTGTTGCGCGTGATCGTGCGCTGAGAATGCCAATCAATATCAAAGAACGGTGCGTAGGCAGAACCCGGGCCGTCTTCGAGCACATCCATCCACCAGGGATTCTCGCTGCTGGCCACCATGTGGTTGGGAACAATGTCAAGAAGCAGACCCATCTGGCGCCCGCGGAGTTCTGCCGCCAGCGCTTCGAGCTCCTGCTCGCTCCCGATTTCGGTATTGAGATGGGTGGGATTTGTCACGTCGTAGCCGTGGCCGCTTCCGCGACGTGCCTGAAGCAGCGGCGAAGCATAGATATCGGTCACCCCGAGTTCGTCGAGATAACCCGCCAGCGCCAGCGCGTCTTCGAAGCGGAACTGCCCGCTAAATTGCAGGCGGTAGGTGGCGGAAGGGATGCGCAGTTTGGACATAGGCCGGAATTCGAAATTCGAAACTCGAAAATCGAAACTCGGCCTGCTTTCGAATTTCGATTTTCGAGTTTCGATTTTCGGCTCTTCCCGTTCGCGTCAGGCGATGTGGAGAGAAAGCTTCGACGCCAAGGCGCGAAAGTGATCCACCCAGGCTCTTGAGTTCTTGTCTCCTGCTTGCGCTTTTTCCAGGGAGTCGCGATATGCCGTTTGTGCCAGGTCGTAACAGATGTTCTGGATCTTCGCGAGGTTCACTTCCAGCGGCACAGCGTGAGCCAGGTCAACCCCAGCGTCCAGCGTCTCGATAAGTTGCACTTGAGCGGGATCGCTCCGGAGATTCTCAGCCATCCTTTCGAGACTTATCCGCAACGTGTATTCCAGAGTCGTCACGTCGAGGGAGACTTTCGCCGCCTCTGCATCACCGAGGAGTTTCCGGATGCCCTCGAAGTCCAACGGTTCACTGGCCAGAGCCCGCCGCAGCCGGGTGTTCAAAACGAACTCCGCCGCAGCGTAGAAAGCCCGGGGAATCGTCAGAGAGCCTCCTACCCTGACCAAAGTCTTGATCATCGACATCAGAGGCGGATAGAGGTCGCCAAAAGCAGTCTCAGCCTCGCCCCAGGCAGATTCCGCGATATGCGGTTCAGGATTCTTTGCTGATCGTCGCGAAAGAGCACGGTGAGGGCATAGGCTTGTCCCTCGAATTCCTCTTGCATGACGTGACTTACCTCATCCGCGTCTCCGCGTGAAAACACTTCCTTGAGCTTCTCGACGAAGGTCCCAAAAGCTTCGGCGCTCGCCGCTTTCAGGACGCCGCCGGCAGGGTTGAAATCGCCGCGCTCGAAGGCGGCGAAGCCCAGTACGGCCGACTCCTGGGTAACTCCAGAGGTAAATCTGGCGAGGCCCGCCGCGAGTTGCTGTTCCTGCTTGTCGCCCCGCACCAGATTCAAAACGGCTTGGCGCTCCACTTTGTATTGGTAGATGCGGATCTCGGTTTCGTAAGGTTCGAAAAGAGAGCGAATGGCGTAGTGGGCGCCCACCTTGCGCAAGTCGACAAAAGCCGGCCGGACCAATTTATGGTAAATGCGGGCGCCATCCTGATGCTCGGGAATATTGCTTTTTGCCTGGCTCAGCTTCTCGACGAAGACGCTCTCCCGCTGATCTCCAAAGAGTTCCTCCGCCAGTTGGACGGCGCAGCCCGCATACTGCATCACCTGGACGGTTTCAATTCCCGATAGCTCATCGAAAAACCAGCCGCAACTGGTGTACATGAGCATGGAATGGCGCTGGAGCTCCATGAGCTTCCAGACGGTTATTCTTTCGGCATCATCCAGCGCCCGCACCGCATGCTTGGCCAGAAACCCTCCCAGGCTGGCAGGCGAACGGTCCAGGACGACATCGATGTAATCGTTTCGTGCCGCCCAGGGATCCCTCAGCAAGGTCCTCGCTTTCTCTTCAAAAAGGGGAACCAAAGTGTCGCGAAGCCAATCCAGGGCTTCGCGCAAGGGGGCGCGCCACTGCTGATTCCAGCCGGGATGGCCGCCGGAGTTGCAGCCGCAATTGCTTCGCCAGCGTTCCAACCCATGCACACAGCTCCAGGAGCTGTTCTCAAACACTTCCACCTGGTGAGTGGGAGGATGCCGCTCCAGGTACAGCCCGTAGTTGATGAGTTCGGCCAGACCTTGGGACTCGATATAATCCAAGGCATAAGCTAATGCCATTTCGCCAAACTTGTGGTGATGGCCGTAGGTTTCGCCGTCGGTTGCGATGTGCACCAGTTCGGGCCAGGCGCGGGTTTCCTCGGAAAAGGCTCCCAGCAGCCGCTCGGCGAATTGCTGGCCGTTGTCCAGAACGCCCTCAAAAGCTACGGAGCGCGAGATAGGTCCGTCGTAGAAGAAGGCGCTGAGGTTCTTCCCCGAAGGCAAGCTGATGCGGTACGCCATGGTGGGATCGATTGAGCCGTTACCGAGGTCCTTCCAATTGCGGCCGCTGATTTTCTTGCCCCGTCGCGCCTGGCTGGGAGCAAGAATCGTGAACTTGATTCCCAAGGAAGCCAGGGTCTCCAGAGTAGCCACGTCCACCGCGGTTTCGGGCAGCCATATGCCCTCCGGCCGGCGTCCGAAGCGATGTTCAAAGTCGCGGATTCCCCAGAATGCCTGGGTATACTTATCGCGTTCGTTGGCGAGCGGCATGATCATGTGGTTGTAGGGCTGGGCGAGCGCTGAACCATGCCCCGAGAAAACCTTGCAGCTCTCCGCATCCGCCGCGAGGATGGCCTTGTACACAGCCGGATCATAGGCCTCCATCCAGGAAAGCAAAGTCGGGCCGAAGTTAAAGCTGATCTTGGCATAGTTGTTTACTATCTTGAC
>JBELAJ010000432.1:0-7181 GCA_049508935.1 Terriglobia bacterium
GCCCTGCCACGAGACCCGAGTCGGAATGGCTCGGCGCGAAAGAACGGGTCCAACTGAGCGCCATGCGCTTCGCCAAGCGTCGCGCGGACTGGCAGCTCGGCCGCTGGACAGCCAAACACGCCGTAGCCGTGTACCTTCAATTGCCGGCTGATCTTCCCAACCTCGCGAAAATCGAAGTACGCCCAAGCCCTTCCGGCGCCCCGGAGATCTTTCTCGGAAACAAGTGGGCGCCGGTTACGATTTCGCTCAGCCATCGCGCTGGATGGGCAGTCTGTGCCGTGGCGAACTACCCCGCTGCGCTCGGCTGCGATCTGGAAGTCATCGAACCCCACAGCGACGCTTTTATCGCCGATTATTTCGCGACCGAGGAGCAGGCGCTGGTGGCGCGAGCCGCTCCTGCGGACCGGCCTTGGCTTGTGACTCTGCTTTGGAGCGCGAAGGAAAGTGCCCTGAAAGCGCTGCGCGCTGGACTTCGCCTCGATACTCGATGTGTGATCGTCACTCTCGTCGATGTGCTACGGAGCCAAAACGCGGAAGGAGAGGTGTGCGTGCCAGAGGAGTATATCAAAAACCCGGGCTTCGCTCCTCGACCGCCGGACGCCCTCAGTGGCTGGCGTCCTTTGCGCGTTCGTCACATCCATGATCAAACCTTCTTGGGCTGGTGGCAACAAACCGGGAACCTTTTGCGGACCATCGTTGCCGCACCGCCACCGGCGCGTCCGCTCCTCCTAAATGTCTCGGTTAGCTCCGGTGGTCAATCTCTTATAAAAGGAGGGCATTCAAATGCCGATAGACAGAGTTTTGGAGCCTGAAAGTGACCAGCTTGCAATTGCCAACCAGGGGGAGGCTCTTCCTTCCAACATCCACGACGAAGAAGTCGATATCACTGCCCTTAGGCTCTGGCAGCGCGGTAGCCGTTTAGCAATGTCTGGCGACGATTGCAGTTTATGCAGGGGAGAAGCCCAACGATGCCTCGCCACATGCCGGTAAGTGCCCGTTCTGGTCGGCGCGGAAAGGTCGTTCGGGTCGAGGGAGGCACGAGTCGCCGCACTCCCAGAGAACACGAGCGCCCGGCCATCGAGAACTTAGCTACCAACGGTACTTTATCCGCGGCAGACGCGGCCTTTCTTTACCTTGAACGTAAGGAAATGCCCTTAGCTATTGCTTGCGTTATGATTTTTGACGGCCCCATCCCATTCGACGAATTCGTTGCGAGCATCGTCGCCAAGCTGCATCGGGTTCCGCGCTATCAACAAGTGGTGGTGTTGCCGCCGCTGAACATTGGTTTGCCTACTTGGGAGGACGATCCCCACTTTGACATTCGCCGCCACGTTTTCCGCGCGGCCCTCAAACCTCCCGGTGGAGAGGCGGAACTCGAGGCCTTGGTCGGGGGCATTTTTAGCCAACTGCTTGATCGCAGCAAGCCCTTGTGGGAAATTCACGTCGTCCACGGCCTCAAGGACGGTCGCGGAGCCCTGATTTGGCGGTTGCACCACGCGCTGGCCGACGGCGTATCGGGAACGCGATTGCTGGAGCTATTGCTGGACCCGACGCCGGAGGGCTCCCCTGCCCTCAGCAAGCCGTACCCTCCGCTGCCCCAACCGTCCAATGGCGTCCCGGCGGGCAGAACCTCCGGCATTGTCCACAGCACGCTCGATCGCCTGCTCGCGACAGAAAGCGGACTGCTGGGTTTCGCTCAGGCCCTTCTCGGCGACCCGAAGCAGAAGGGATCGAAAAGCCTTTTGGATGTACTGCCGGAACTGCTGGTGTCCGTGGAAAGGCTTCCGTTCAACAAGCCGTGCGGGGAAGGCCGGAAGTTCTGCTGGGCGGAGTTTGATATGGCCGAAGTAAAGGCCATTCGCGAAGCTCTGGGTGGCAGGGTTAACGACGTCATCCTGACCGTACTGACCCGCGCGCTGGCACGCTATGTGCAGATGCACGGGCAGAACATTATGAAGCGGTTCGTGCGGATTGTGTGCCCTGTCAGCTTGCGCAAGCCAGGGCAGGAGGAGAACCTGGGCAATCAGATCTCGTTTATGCCGGTGGCTCTCCCCATGGATGTGCGCGATCCCGCTGAGATGCTGCGGGCGGTAGCTGCCAGAACCGAAACCATGAAGCGTTCCGGGGCCGCGGCCTTGGTCGGGGTTATGGCGGGCTGCATCGCCAAGGCCCCAACCGCGTTGCAGGCGCTCTTTTGGCGGGGGCTCCCGGAGCTCATCCTGCCGGTGCCGCTCTTCAACCTGATCTGCACGAATGTGCCGGGCCCGCCCATACCTCTTTATGCGGTAGGAAAACGGATGATTGCGGCGTATCCCCAGGTGCCGACGGGCTACGACTTGGGCGTCAACGTCGCAGTGGAGAGTTATGATGGCAAACTCTTTTTCGGCCTCGTCGCGGACGCGCAGGTGGCCTCGGATGTGAACCGCCTGCGTGACTTCCTCAACGATTCTTTTCAGGAACTACGCCAGGCCGCACGGAAGAAAGCCCCTGTCGCGGCGAAGCAACCGCGCCAGCGACTGAAAGAGCTACTTCACGCAGGGCACTCAGTGCGCAAGCAACGATCGAAACCGGACGAAGCCAGTTCGCAGGTAATTGCCGAACCTGTCGCGGTGAGTCCGCGGGCGACGACGCCATTGAAAGAGATCAAGAATGCGGCATGATCCCCTCAGCTCGGCAAATCAAGAAGGGCGGTAAAAGAATGACCGAGAACGTTGCAAGCCTCACGGAAGCACGGATCGCTTACTTAGAAGGGCTCGTCAGTCAAGCCCGAACTGCGGCGGCGGTCTTTACGCAATACACGCAGGAGGATGTGGATCGCATTGTCAAACCGATGGTTTCAGCCGGGATGGAACAGGCTCAACATTTGGCCCGCCTGGCCTTTGAGGAAACCAAACTCGGCGTGCTGGAAGACAAGGCCATTAAGAACATGGTGGCCGCGGAGTTCGTCTACAACTACGTCAAAGATAAACGTACCGTGGGGGTTATTCGCGAGTTCCCGGAACGCGGAATCGCGGAGGTGGCCGAACCCATCGGGGTAATCTTTTCACTAACACCCATTACCAACCCCACGGCGACGGTCATCTTCAAATGCATCATGGCCATCAAGACACGGAACGCGGTGGTCTTCAGTCCCCACCCCAAGGCTTGGCGCTGTTGTTATGAGGCCATGAAGATCATGTATGAATCGGCCTTGAAACACGGCGCGCCGGAAGGCGTTTTTACTTGCCTCGAATCGCCTACCTTGGCGGACATCGCCTACCTCATGCAGCACAAGGATGTGAGCCTGATTGATGCCACCGGCGGGAGGAGCATGGTCAAAGCCGCCTATAGTTCCGGCAAGCCGGCCTTGGGTGTGGGGCCCGGCAATACGCCAGTTTATCTGGAAAAAACCGCGGACCTCGAGATGGCGGTGGTGGACATCATCACATCGAAAACATTCGACAATGGGACGATTTGCGCCTCCGAGCAGACGGTCGTGATCGATGATGCGATCTATGACCGCGTGCTCAAGAAATTCGCGGAACTGGGCGCCCACATCTGCAACAAGCAAGAAACCGATCTGCTGGGGCGCACCGTGATCGACCCCGAAACGGGATTCATGCGGGCCATGGCCATCGGCCAGAAAGCCACCGACATTGCCCGCACTATCGGTCTATCGGTCAAGCCAGACACTAAACTCCTGATTGCGCCGATCCAAGGTGTTGGTCGCGAACATCCGCTCTCCGTCGAGAAACTCTTCCCGGTGCTGGCGGTCTATAGGGCGAAATCCCTCGATGAAGCGCTCAAAGTGTGCGTCGATGTGAATCATGCCGGTGGAATTGGACATACGGCGGTCGTTTTCTCACGCAACGATGAGGTCATCCGAAAATTCAGTGAGGTGATCAATGCCGGGCGGATCATTGTGAATTCTCCGGGATCCATTGGAGCGATCGGTGGCGTTTACAACGATATGGTGCCTACCCTCTCATTCGGATGTGGGACCGGCGGCGGCAATAGTACCACCGACAACGTAAACGTTTATCATTATCTTAACATCAAGCGAGTGGCGAGGAGGACACGAGCCCCTATGTGGTTCCGCGTGCCCAATCAGATTTACTTCAACATGAACGCAGTGGAGAGTTTGCGTCAATTCTCATCGCGCTCCACCATCATCGTTACCAATCCGGTTTTGGAGCAAATCGGCCACCTCGACATCGTCCGGCGCTACCTTCCGCCGGAAACGCCGGTCCATGTCTCGGTTATCCCCGAGGCCGAGCCGGAAGTCAAAGTCGTGATGCAAGAACTGGCGGCGCTCAATTTCTACAAAGTGGACCAAATCATCGCCCTGGGCGGCGGGTCCGTGATCGACGCGGCAAAGATCATGCGGCTCATGTACGAATCGCCGCAAGCTGATTTAGAGGAACTGGGCGCCCCGTTTCTGGATATCCGCAAGCGCGTGGCCCAGTACCCCACCGAAAAAACCAACCGCGCACGGTTGATCGCCATTCCTACCACCAGCGGAACGGGGAGCGAAGTCACTCCCTTCGCGGTCCTCTTGGACAAGGAGCGTGGGCGCAAGGTGACACTCGCCGATTACTCGCTGAGTCCCGACGTGGCGATCGTCGATCCCCAGTTCGTCATGTCCATGCCCAAAGCCCTCACGGCTGATACCGGCATCGACTGTCTGACGCATGCCCTGGAGGCCGGAGTTTCGGCCTACGCTTCAGCGTACACCGATGCCAACGCCATGCAAGCGATTCGACTGGTGTTCAAGTACCTCCCCATCGCATATGAGCACCCGGACGACGAAGAGGCGCGCACCATGATGCACAATGCCGCCTGCATTGCCGCGCTGGCCTTTTCCAACGCCTCGGTGGGCGTATGCCACGCGCTGGCTCATGCTTACGGTGCGCGATTCGGTGTCGCGCACGGCCGGGCGAACGCGCTCATGTTGCCGCATGTTATTGCCTATAATGCTGCGGTGCCCACCAAGTTCACGCCGTCGCCCCACCAGCGAACCTATAACGCTCACAAGAAATACGCTGCGGTGGCAGACTTGCTCGGTCTGGGCGGCAACACGATCGAGGAAAAGGTACACAATCTGGTAGCGGCGACGGAACAGTTACTCGATCAAGTGGGAATTCCCTGCTCTATCGCCGACCTGGGGATTCCAAAGGAAGAATTCGAGCGAGCGGTGCCCGAGTTGGCCAAGATAGCCTTTGACGATCCTTCCTGGCGCATGACCAACCCTCGCATGCCCCTGCTCAGCGAATTGTCAGATCTGCTGTGGCGCGCCTACCGGGGGCGAGGCTCAGCGAAGGCGGCCGCGGCTGCCTAATGAAATGTGAAGGCGGTTCTAGTATGGAAACAAATGCCGTGTGGGTGAAAAGCGACGGAAATGGCGTGCTCCGGGCTTTGGAAGAGGCCCGTGAGAAGCTCGCCAACGACGATGCCGAAGTGGTAGTGGATTTCTCTTCCGTGTATCGAATTGATTCCGGCGCCCTGCGAGCACTGGAAGCCGTAGCCGATGCAGGTGGTGGCAAGGAGACTAAAGTCGTATTGCGCGGCGTGAATATCGATATCTACAAAGTGCTTAAGCTGATGAAATTGGCCCCGCGATTCGCCTTCCGGAGCTGAGGTGAGTTTCTGGGGCCGCCCCCCGCACGGCGACGACGGGTGACGCTCCTACAATCCCGCGGACTCCGCTTTCGAGGAAAGCTCAGGACGTGACTAGCGTCAAACTTGGGAAGGGCCGGCTAAAATGGCCACTCGCCCTTGCCGGGGTTCCCGTCCCAAATCTCTCATTGAGGATCGCACCGTATGGAACCCGGTTCGGGCGAAGGTATGTGAGGGCTGCAATGAGCCAAGCGCGATCCTATCGTCTGATAGGATCCCTCTCGTGGCGAATGCACATCCACTCTAGGTCAACCCTGGAATCAGCGATCTCTGCATTTTGCAAAGCTTCACCTTTGTCGGCGGCTGTCCCTTCCCAGACCGTCCACTCCTGTGCCCGCGGGCGGTCGTGAGCAGCCGGGCCTGAAACGGCTTCGATTTCCCCGTTGATCCTCGCAATGACTTTCCAGTTGGCCTTGTGGTTGTCAATGTTCCTTACGATCCATCCTAACCGAGTCGAGAACCGGGAGCGCAGGCTCTCCATCAGGGACGAGGAACTGTACGACTTTCCCGCAGTGAATGCAGATGATCCACTTATATTCTCTCCCGTTAGCCGAGGCGGGGGGGACACTGAATTCACGCAAGCAATCTTCACAACCAATGAGGTAGTTTCCGTCCCGACCCCACCGTGCCTGGACCGGTTTGTTGTCAACGTCCGATGGAACAGTTCGTAGTGGCAGTCTTCTGGTCAGGTCCGATATCGTTTGCAGGAGCTGCTCAGCTATGAATTCATTCTTGAGGCAGTAAGCATCGGCGGCTAATCCCTCTGGCATTTCATCGCCGGCAATTCCGCTGACGACGATAACAGGTATTTGGGGAAAGCGTTTCCGCACGATGTTGAGAAACTCAAACCCTGTCATGCGGGGCATGCCTAAGTCGGAAATAATCAAGTCGAGAGGTCCCGCACGCAGTTTTCCGATCGCATCCAGACCGTCAAACGCCACCCGAACGACATACCCCGCGGCAACCAAGTGTCGCGAAATGAACTTTCGGATAAGAGGATCGTCGTCTACTAGCAGGACGCGATTTGTGAGCTGTCCTATCATGGTCGCCCTTCAGCAGTTCGAGAGGGCAGTCTGCGTACCGCGCTCGCGGACAGAAGTGTTTTGTTCGATAATGCTCATTCGGTGAAGAGGTGTTTGCGCGGCAAGATGCCGATGTTGGTAGATTTCGCTCACATCACGGATTACAGCATCTCAGTAGCCATTATCTGCTCGGCCGATTTTGCCGCCAACGGGAGGAGGGAGCACACCCGAGGACGAGCGAAGGGGTGCAAATTGTGACTTTCCGACATGCGGCTCGGCCAACCGGGGTGACCGCCCGTAGCCGCTGCCCTTTGGTCGTATGGGCGGCATCCCCAGATGTACTAATTACCGTTGGTGGGCCGCCGTTGTACCTGTTGAGCATTTACCTGTTGTGCCCGGATGATAATGTCCCCTACTGTCCCGGATAGAAATGTCCCCTAAGCTGATGGCCTCGGAGGAGGCCACAGTGAAGAGGACAAGGATGGATGAGCGGGAACTGAGACG
>JBELAJ010000433.1:0-7595 GCA_049508935.1 Terriglobia bacterium
TCATCTACGTCGCGCAGCCGTACGGCGGAATGAGTCCGGCGCAGATGGAAGGCTACCTCGTCTATTACTACGAATATCATTTCCTTTACATCAACGGGATCCAGAGTGTCGAAGACAAGTCCATTCAAGGCAACGGTATTTTGAAATTGACCTTCTATCCCGGCACGGACATGAGCCAGGCCCTGGCGCAGACTATATCGTATGTGAATCGCGCCCGAGCGTTCATGCCGCCGGGAACAGTTGCGCCGTTCGTCATTCGCTTCGACGCCGGCACCGTGCCGGTCGGCTACATCGTATTTTCCAGCGAGACTCGTACCCTCGGCCAAATCCAGGACCTGGCTCTTAACCGCGTGCGGCCGGCCTTCGCCACGCTTCCGGGCGTCACCTCCCCGCCGCCATTCGGCGGCAACCAACGCTCCATTGTGATCACAGTGAATCCCGATCGCCTGCGGTCTTACAACATGTCGCCTGACGACAACGCTCCATTGTGATCACAGTGAATCCCGATCGCCTGCGGTCTTACAACATGTCGCCTGACGAAGTCGTGCAGGCCATCAACAATGGCAACATTCTTCAGCCTGCGGGAAATGTGCGCACCGGCAGCCTGCTTCGCATCGCGCAGAGCGATGCTGTTACGCCCAACATCCAGACTCTCGTGGACCTGCCGATCCGGACTGGCGCCGGCCCCACCATCTATCTTCACGACGTCGGCGTGATCCAGGACAGCACGGACATCCCCACCGGATACGCACTGGTGAACAGCCGCCGGGCGGTCTATATCCCCGTCACCAAGCGTCCCGACGCGTCGACAGTTACGGTGGTGAATGAAGTCAAGAAGAGCTTGCCCTATTTTCAATCCCTCGTTCCGGACGATATCAAAGTCTCGTACGAACTGGACCAGTCTCAGTATGTCACGAGTGCGCTCAGCGCCGTAGTCCGGGAGGGCCTGTTCGGAGCCCTCCTGACCGGCCTTGTGGTGCTGTTGTTTCTCGGCGATTGGAAGAGTTCGTTTATCGTCATGACTACCATCCCGTTTGCGCTTTTGACTTCGGTAGTGGCCTTGTGGCTTACAGGCCAAACCATCAACGTCATGACGCTGGGAGGGTTGGCCCTGGCGGTCGGTATTCTCGTCGACGAAGGAGTCGTCGAAATCGAGAACATTGACAACACGCTTCAGCAGGAGCCGAATCTGCATCCCGCCCGGGGCGTGCTCCACGCGACGCAGCGGACAGTCCTGGCCCGCTTTCTATCCATGCTTTCTGTGGTCGCAGTCTTTGTTCCCTCATTTCTGATGTCCGGCGTCGCACAAAACCTGTTTGTGCCTCTTTCGCTTGCGGTGGCGTTCGCGATGATCGCCTCGTTCCTGCTTTCGAGTTCCTTGCTGCCCGTCTTATTCCTGTGGGTGCATCGCAACATTGACCGAGGCCGCAAAGCGCTGGTCGCGGGACGATGGGATTTTGACACGGTTCGAGACCGCTGGGGTGCGTTCCTCGGGCGAGTGGGGCATCTTCGTTGGTTGGTGGTTGGAGCCTACGCTGGCATTGTGCTCGCCATCGTCTTCCTCCTGGGTTCGCGGCTCGCCCAGGAACTGTTCCCCAACGTGGGCGCCACGCAGTTCCGTCTTCGCTTTGATGCTCCCACGGGAACGCGCGCAGAGGATACCGAGCGACTGGTGATGGGAGTTCTCGATGAAATCCGCCAGACTGCCGGTGCGCAGAATGTGCTCATCACCCTGGGCTACGTGGGAACTCAGGGGGCAAGCTATCCGATCAATACAGTGTTTCTGTGGACGAGCGGACCGCACGAAGCAGTCATCAACGTTGCGCTTCGACCTGAGGCTCATATCGACATCGGCGAGTTCGAAGAAAGGCTCCGCCACGTTTTGCCACCGAAGTTTCCGGGATCGACGTTTTCCTTCGAGCCGGGCAATCTGGTTGACCAGATCATGAACTTTGGCGCGCCTTCCCCGGTCGAACTGGCAGTGGCCGGGCCGATCCTGTCTGCCAGCCGTGCTTACACGGAACGATTGCGAAATGAAATGGCAAGGATAGCCGACCTGCGCGACTTGAAATACGAATTGCCCCTCGACTATCCGAGTGTGAATGTGACGGTCGACCGCGAACTGGCAGGGCAGCTCGGTGTAACGACAGCGCAGGTGGCCCGGTCGCTCTCGGAGGCGACGTCTTCGAGCCGTTTCACCAGCCCGAATTATTGGACTGATCCGAACACCGGCATCGCGTATCAATTGCAGGTACAGTACCCCCAATCGAGAATTACGTCACTCGAAGATGTTCAGAACATTCCGGTGATGCCGGGACAGTTCCAGCACCCGTTGATCGGCGATCTAGCCAAGGTCGAAGAAGGCACGATCATGGGCGAATACGACCGCCGGAACGGCTTTCGCATGTTGACCCTCTCCGCGAACATGGCAGGTCACGATCTGGGAAAGCTGGCGAAAAACCTCGACGCCACCATACGCCGCGCCGGCGCCCCACCCCGCGGCACCACTGTTCAAACGCGAGGCCAGATTGCACCGATGCGCGAGACGTTCACCAACCTTGCGGTTGGCGTGGGCCTGGCAGCCTTGGTGATCTTTCTGCTGCTGGCTGCGAACTACCAGTCTTTGCGCCTCGCCTTCGTTGTGCTGACGACCGCGCCAACGACGATCGCCGGAGTGATTTTGATGCTTCTCGCCACTCATACCACGCTCAATATCGAGTCCTATATGGGCGCCATCATGGCGGTGGGCGTGGGCACAGCGAATGCCATCTTGCTCGTCACCTTTGCGGATCAGCACCGGAGGAGCGGCGCGTCTTCACTCGCATCCGGGATCGAGGGCGCGAGGCAGCGAATGCGCCCCATCCTGATGACCAGCGCCGCAATGATTGCCGGAATGATCCCTATGGCGCTGGCGAGCGAGGTCACAGCGCCCCTGGGCAAGGCGGTGATTGGCGGCCTTCTCGCGGCGACTCTGGCCAATTTAACGGTGTTGCCCTTCGTATTCTCTATAGTCCAGCAGCGGGCCGCGACCGGTTCTCCCTCACTCGACCCCGACGACCCGGAGAGCCGGTATGCAACGCGATAGGGGCTGAAATATCGAAGTGGCAAGGATGAAATTTAAAGGGTAAAGGTTAAAGGCTGAGTGATCGGCCCTCTCCCCAAAGGAGGGCTGTATGTTCACTTTGTAATTAACCTGATCGTTTTGCGTCTTGAGGAGAGACTATGAGATCGGCTGCCCTACTTGTTTCTTTGGCGATTGCCCTCGTTTGCACATCCTGCCGACAAGACACTGGAGGCGCCGCGTCCGCCGCACCGCAGACTACGCCGCAGTTGGAAGTAGTTGCGGTGAAGTCTGAGAAGCTGAACACAACTGAACGGTTGCCGGCCGAACTCGTACCCTATGAACGCGTCGATGTTTTTGCTAAAGAGACGGGTTTTGTGAAATCGATCGCGGTCGACCGCGGCTCCAAGGTAAAGCAAGGGGAATTCATTGCTGAACTGGAGGCCCCGGAATTGATAGCACGGCAAGCTCAGGCCGACGCCGCTTATCAAGGTGCAGAATCGCAGCTCGCCGCCGGCCAGGCCAAGCTGGCTGCTGACCAAGCCACCTATCAGCACATGAGCGCTGCGGCCAAGGTGCCCGGCGTTGTGGCTGCCAACGACCTTGAGATCGCTCTAAGGATCGCACAATCGGATGAGGCGAATGTCGCTGCCCTCGAGAAAACTGTGCAGGCCGCTCAGGAAAACCTTCGAGCGGTTACGCAGCTTCAATCCTATTTGAGAATCACGGCCCCTTTTGATGGCCAGGTCACGACTCGCTATGTTCACCCTGGGGCACTGGTCGGTCCGGGAGGCGGCCCCGGCGTCTCGACCCCCATTGTGCAAATTCAAACGCTCACCCGGCATCGGCTGGTGGTTCCCGTTCCGGAGACCGATGTGGCAGGCATTCCGGAAGGAACTGAGGTGAGCTTCACCGTGCCGTCTTACCCTGGGAAAATTTTCAAAGCCCCTATTGCCAGAATCTCGCGCTCCGTGGACAACAAAACGCGCACCATGCCCGTTGAATTGGACGTTCGAGACCCGCAGGCCGAACTCGACCCAGGCACGTTTTGCGAAGTGTCCTGGCCGGTGCGCCGCGATTACTCCACGCTATTTGTCCCTGCCTCTGCCTTGGCCAACGACCTCGAGCGAGCATTCGTGGTTCGCGTCGAAAACGACCGGGCGGAATGGGTGGACGTGAAAACCGGAGCCAAGTCAGGCAACCTGATCGAAGTTTTTGGCAATTTGAAACGGGGAGACCAAGTAGCCGTGCGGGGGACAGACCAAATACGATCCGGCGCCACGGTCACGCCCAGGCTGGTTGCTGCGCCGTAGCCTCGCGGGGATATAGAGTCCGTGTGAAGAGCCGATTAATCTGTCATTCCGAGCAGCCGCAGGCGGCGAGGAATCTCGCACTGCTCTTGAAAGCATTCAGAGCGAGATTCCTCGCTTCGCTCGGAATGACAGCCCGGGTTAGGCTCTCACTCAGGCTCTATAGAACCAATCTGAGAACCTTTCTGTTTTAGAAAGGGGTTAACTAGCGAATGGACACTCTTATCCAGTTCTTGTTCAAGCCCACGCAGGGCGCGGCAAGTACGGTGCTAATTCGACTTGCCGTCGGCTTGATCTTCTTGACCCAGGGCATCCTGAAATACACCGACCCCAAGATGGGTGTGGCCCGATTTACACGGATTGGATTTCCGTTTCCATATTTCACAGCGCACTTTGTGGGAACGTTTGAGATCGTGTGCGGCCTTCTGGTGTTGCTCGGACTTTGGACACGGGCCGCGGCCATTCCGCTCTTGATTGTCATCTCAACCGCGATCGCCACCACGAAAGTTCCAGAACTCTTCCGCGCGGGCCAGGGATTCTGGTACATGGTGAGCGACGCTCGCACCGATTTCGCCATGTTCTGCTCGCTCGTCTTTTTGATTCTCCAAGGCGGGGGAGCGTGGTCAATGGACGCTCGAAAACCTCCCGCAGGCGGTTAAGGCGAATCCCAGAAGAAAGTCTATGTCGAAGCTCCGGCGCGTAGGCGGCGACCAACTTCCGAGAAATCCGCTTGACATGTTCGTTATTTCCGGTATTATCGAAGTGTGGCAACGCAGGACAACACTGAGCAGGTCATACGCTACGCAGACATGTTCGCCGCCATGGGGGCCGAGGCACGTCTCCGCATTATGCAACTCTTGCTCACGGCCCATCCCAAGGGATTGGTGGTGGGAGATATTCAGGACGAGCTAGGCATCCCGGCTTCCACGCTTTCCCACCATCTCGACAAACTCAAGAACGAGGAGCTGGTTAAAGTGCGGCGGGAGGGCACCTTCCTCTGGTACACGGCGAATACCGGAGCCCTCCAGGAACTTCTGAACTTCCTCTATGCGGAATGTTGCACCCGCAGCAAAGCTGTTAAGCCCGGCGACCTTGTCTTGATCGTTCAAGCTTCAAAAGGGAGCCAGGAAAGGAAAAACAAATGAGCACAGAAAACATCAAGGAAGTGGTGAAAGAGAAGTACGGACAGGCAGCCCTACGCGTTGTCCGGGGCCGGAGTTCGTGCTGTGGAACGGCTCCTCCACTGGAGGGTTGTCCGGACCCCATCACATCCAACTTATATGACGGCAATCAAACCAGCCAAATCCCCGAAGAAGCTCTCCTGGCTTCGCTAGGGTGCGGAAACCCCACTGCCCTGGCGGACCTGAAGCCCGGCGAGACGGTGCTTGACCTGGGCTCGGGCGGGGGCATTGATGTCCTGCTTTCCGCGAAGCGAGTGGGGCCCACTGGCAAGGCTTATGGGTTGGACATGACCGATGAGATGTTGGCGCTGGCCCGAGAGAATCAACGGAAGGCTCGCATTCCGAATGCGGAGTTCTTAAGAGGAGAAATCGAAGACATCCCGCTGCCTGACAACTCCGTCGATGTCATCATCTCGAACTGTGTCATCAACCTCTCCGCCGACAAGGATCAGGTTTTGAAGGAAGCCTTCCGGGTGCTCAAGCCCGGTGGACGATTCGCAGTGTCTGACATTGTGGTGCGCGGCGAGGTCCCAGCCGAGATTCGGCGCAACGTGGAGCTATGGGTGGGCTGCATGGCCGGGGCGTTGGAGGAGAGCGAGTACCTCGCGAAACTCACGAAGGCAGGATTTGAGGTCGCCAGCATCGAACCAACGCGAGTTTACTGTGTTGAAGATGCCCGGGAATTGCTTGCGAGCCATGGGATCGATGTGGACGCCATTGCGCCTCAAGTGGACGGCAAGTTCATAAGCGGCTTCGTGCGGGCGAGAAAGCCGGCCTAGTCGCCCCGACCTCTTTACACCATAGGCGACAAGGAGAGCGCCGCAAAGTGAGAGTTCTTATTCTTTGTACGGGCAACTCGGCTCGCAGTCAAATGGCAGAAGGGCTCCTGCGGCACGATGCCGGCGATGCCTGCGAGGTTTCGAGCGCCGGCACGAAACCAACCCACGTGCGCCCGGAGGCTATCGCTGTGATGAGAGAGGTGGGGATCGATATTTCAGGTCATCGCTCCAAGTCCGTGGATGAGTTTGAAGGACAGAATTTCGACTATGTGATCACGGTCTGCGACAATGCTAAACAGAGTTGCCCGGTCTTTCCGGCGAAGACGAAACGTATTCACTGGAGCATCGAAGATCCCGCCGCGGTGCAGGGCTCAGAAGACGAGAGGTTGACCGCCTTTCGCCGCGCACGAGACGAGTTGCGGGCACGGCTTCAGGCTTTTGCGCAAGGTGAAATCCAGCCGAGGTAAAGAAGATGAAACTCCCCGTTTGCGTATTTGTTCTTACGGCCGTAGCCCTGGGGCAGGCGCCTCATCAACATCACCCCCCGTCGTCGGATGAATATGCGAAGGTGCTCGAGGACCCATCGCGCGACGCCTGGCAGAAACCCCACGAAGTGGTGATGGCGCTGGATCTGAAACCCACGGACACAGTTGCCGACATCGGCGCAGGCACCGGCTACTTCGCGCGTCGCTTCGCGATGCACGCAGGGAAGGTCTACGCCGTCGATATCGACCAGAAGTTGCTGGCGATTGCGGGCAGCAAAGCGCCCGCGAATCTGCAAACGATTCTTGCCGCACCCGATGACCCGCACCTGCCGCCGCAGTCCGTGGACATGATCTTCTTTTGTGATGTGGTGCACCATTTAGGGGACCGCCCGGCGTACTATCGAAAACTCGCCACAGTACTGAAGCCAGGCGGGCGCATTGTAGTCATTGATTTCTACAAGAAACCGCTCCCAGTGGGTCCGCCGGAGTCGATGAAGCTTTCCGAAGAGGAAGTCATGGCCGACTTTCAGAACGCCGGGTTCAGCCTCAGCAAGAAGCTAGGCATACTGCCCTACCAGTACTTCCTGTTCTTCGAAAGGCGCTAGCAGGAGAGCGCGGATCGATCGCGCCGAGGGCTTATTACAGGAGTACACAGGCTTGCATCGGATGTTCACCTCTAAGTTTTTGAGATAACTTGTGTTGCCTCACAGGGTTAAGTGTGATTTTGGCCCTAATTGTGTAGACATGCATACTAAGGCATTAGTCGCATATTGTCCTTG
>JBELAJ010000434.1:0-7159 GCA_049508935.1 Terriglobia bacterium
CCCTGCGTATTATCAGGTGGATTTCTCTCCTGAAAAAGGAGTAGTATTTTTCGGCAACCGAAGCGGAGGGCAGTTTGCCGGTTGAAATCACCAAGCGCGATTACAGTCTCACCGGGCGCGACACCAAACTCGCCGAGGAGCGCGGGCTGGCCAACGCCCAATGGTTTACCTGCAACATTTCGCGCCAACGGTTGAAGGAACTCATGCAGCGGCGGGACGGGCCCGCGATTCGCGATACGTTGGTCTGGTTCGCGCTGCTGATCATCTCCGGCACGCTCGGTTATCTGGCTTGGGGCACGTGGTGGGCCCTTCCCTGTTTCGTCGTCTATGGTACGCTTTACGGTTCGACGTCCGATTCACGATGGCATGAGCCCGGTCATCGGACAGCCTTTAAGACGGTGTGGATGGATGATGCCCTTTATGAGATTGCCTCCTTCATGGTGTTTCGTGAATCCGTGCCGTGGCGATGGAGTCACACTCGGCACCACACGGATACCATCATCGTCGGCCGCGACCCGGAGATCGCTGTGCCCCGACCGGCGGATCTATTGGGCCTCGCGCTGGACTTTTTCGCTCTCAGGAGGGCACCTAAGGAACTCGTCAGGATGGTGCAACACTGCTTCGGACAGCTTACTCCGGCGGAGGCGACTTACATTCCCGTTGAGGAACGCCACAAGGTCTATCGGAACGCGCGCATTTACATCCTTATCTACGCCACGGTCATCACTTGGGCGATTGCCATCCACAGCATCCTGCCGTTGATGTACGTCGGCCTGCCCTCCCTCTACGGCTCGTGGCTGATGGTCGTCTTTGGGTTAACCCAGCACGCGGGCCTCGCCGAAGACGTTCTCGACCACCGCCTAAACACCCGCACCGTATACATGAACCCCATCTTCCGCTACCTCTACTGGGAAATGAACTACCACACCGAACACCACATGTTCCCGACCGTGCCCTACCACGCTCTGGGCAAGCTGCATCAGGAACTGAAGGCAGACATGCCGAAACCCTATAACGGTCTCTGGGAAGCCTACCGGGAAATCATCCCCACCATTTTTAGACAGGCGAAGGACGCGACGTATTTCGTCCGACGCCCATTGCCTGGCCCTGCGCAGCCTGTTCCGTCGCTGGAGCCAGCGTAGTCGAATCGCGCCATGAACGACACCTGGATTGAAGTCTGCGGCAGCGGCGACATTGAAAAGGAAGACGTCATCCGCTTCGATCACGACGGCCGCACCTTTGCAATCTACCGGACCGCCGACGACTCATATCATGCTACCGACGGCCTCTGCACGCACGCCTATGTCCATCTCTCGGGGGGGTTCGTCATGGGTCACATTATCGAATGTCCGAAGCACAACGGGCGATTTGACTTTACGACCGGCCAGGCCAAAGGGGCGCCCGCCTGTGTCGACCTCAAAACCTATCCGGTGAAGGTGGACGCAGGTAAGGTTTTCCTCAATCCAAGTGGGTAACGGCCGTGAGGGCTCTTCTGACCGTTCTATGAAAGGGGATGGCAAGAGAAAAACTTCTCCCTCGACTGACAAGTCGGAGATTTTTGGTCTCGTCATCCGGCCCCTGTGGCTGCCCGATACAAACCCGGCTCAGGCCGAACGCGCCTTGATCGCGATTCTAGTTAATCCCGCTCAGCTTCGGGGAAAAATTCTCGGACGGCCATCCCCTGGGCTATAGACCTGTCGGCTGCTCGGACAGTAACCCACGACCATCTTCTCTGTGAATGATGCAGGCTGAGGTTTTGCCGGTCTGTCTTGATCGTTTCGATTTGGTCCGGCAGGCAGGGTATGAGCCTGCATTTCCGATCCCAGGGGCTGTAGGTCTGCTTCGGGCCGACGTGCTTACCCTGCCCGGCGATCAGCGCAGGAAGCGCAGGCCCGGCAGGATGCTGGACGATTTCCACGCTCATGAGAGCATCCCGAAATGCTGGAACGCCTTTTTGATGGCGGGCCGCTTGTCAGGCGGACATGGCTCCACGCGCTCCTCGCCCAGTCGATTGGGAGCAGCGCCGAGCGGCAACCCGTAAGTCTCTTTGCAGTGGGCGATCCAGCAGGTTTTCGGCTTGAACCCGAACTCCTGCTGCACCCACTTCTGGATTTCCTGATAAGTGGCGGACTCCCGCACGAACCGACCCTACCACGTTTCGGTCGAATAACCAAACATACCGTCCTTTATGTTCCGCTTATCCCTGCCCCGATCCCCCTCGTTGTGCACAACTGCGCACCGGCGGCCCTGACGCCCCTGCGGTGTCCGTCTTGCCTCTTGGCGCCTGACCCGAAGAGACGGCAGGGCGAAGGCACTTCATGGCTTCCCTTCTGCCCATTGGAAGGTCCCGAGCAACACGCGCCAGGAGCGAAAATAGGCCGTTCCGAGCCTCGGGCACACCGAGTCCCTGAGCCAGCCAGAACCGGCGCGCGCAAAACCCTTCGTTTGAAAAGCAACCGATGCCAGTGCTCCTCGTACAGAGGGAGAGACTCTTCGTAGTGGTTTGCTCCCGCCTCACACTCGGCGCATTTCTCAGGCCCGTCTGTCATCATGAGTACCATTTCGGGAAGTGATAACCACGCTCAGGAAGGCACTGACCATGGCTTCGGTGCTCACCTTTTGCAGTTATTTATCACGGCGTCCATTTTCTTCTGGAAATTCTTCCACAGGTCATCCCCCCACGGCGCATTTTCCAACTTCTGTCTATATGCTCTGATGGCACTTTTCATCCCCGCTAGGAATTTCGTCGCATTAATCGTGGGTTTCGAGGCTTCGAAAAGCGGCCCACCTCTGTGCACTTTCCAGCCGTGGTAGGTTTCGCCTTGGTGGAGAATTCCACACCTCACATTGTTGTAGAATTCGGTCCCGTGGCCTCGAAAACAAGCAAGCGACGGTTCTCGCTCAAAGAAGTAACCAAACGCGACTTCGCTTCGTGATATTGTTTTCCGCTTAGGATTGCGAGGTTTGCATGGATCTCGAACTTCGTCTCTTGTGAGCTTGCACTCCGTGGTCCCCCATCCCTCATAGAAGGACGCCAAGGTTTCGATCAGCAGGCAGCACGCAGCCATCATCAGAAACCCATTCTCTTTTCCCTCACAAACGGCCTCTAACGGAGTGATGTATCGCTCTGAAAGACGCTCCTCAACGAACCGAGCAAGCCCCGTTTTGTCCTCCCTGGCCTCCATTTCGCGATAACACTTGACCGTCACCGAAGAGGAAACCAGAATTCCACCGATTTCAGGGTCTACCATTCGCGCCTCGCAGCAACTCCCGATCTGTTTTCACAAGTTCTTCAAGACACTTGCGAAGTCTCCGTCCAATATTCGTGTCCACAGGCTTTACCTCCGTGTGTCATGCGCCTCTCTCTCGTCGCCGAAGCTGGCGATTCCCGCGCCCCAGAAAATCAGGGACTCAGCTTGTCAATGAGTTTCCTGAGGTCATTTGCACGGCCCGCGTCTAGGCGCGTGAGGATGCCTTCTTCCGTCAGCGCATGAGTCCTGTCGCCTAACGATGCGTAGGCTAGCGCAAGGTGAAAGTGCCCCTCCACAAAGTCAGGTTTCAGCTTTAGTCCCTTCTCGAATGCTGGCAGGGACTCCTTGTATTCGCCTTTCCGTGCGAGAGTCGCAGCGAGTGTGAAGTAGGCGTCTGCGTAGTCGGGCTTAAGCTCGATTGCCGATTTGCAGAAGTTTATCGCCCAATCGAGGCGACCCTGAGATCCATAAGTCACACTTAAGCCCAAGTAGACCTCTGCGGAGTACGGGTCAAGTTCAAGTGCGTGGCGAAACCACTCCTCCGCCTTGTCATAGCGATGAAGTTCCCCATAACGTCCGCCGAGAGCCATCGCCGTGTCAAAATCGTCTGGCTTCCGCCGGAATTGTTCTTCCAAGTAAATGATTTCAGGTTCGCCTGGAGGCATTGAGTCGAGCATCTTTGTGTATGTAGGAAAGTTCTCTTCCACCCAGCGGATGTCCGCTAGCGAAGAGAGGTCACGCCCCCACATCGTTGCGAATTGGACGAGTTCGGCCCCTGACTGCTTCCCCGCTTGATCTTCGGTCAGCCCTAGCTTGAGCAACTCGATTGCACGGCGGTCCCTTATGACGCGAAGATTCATCTTACAAGCATTTCTGCCAATTCGCTCTCCAATGCGACTTATGAACCCCATGCGGACAGTTCTCTCTGCAGCGCGGCGCATGAACCCCTTGCAGACCTCATGCGGGCCCATCTTCCAGCCACTGTCCTGCGGGGTGACTCCGAAGCTTTCTGGCGCAGGAGCCTGAACGGGCGGAGGTGGTTCGATGGTATTCTGCTCAATAGCCTCTTCCAGTTTAGCAATCCGGCTCATCAACTCCCCTGCGCTCGGGTGCTCATCAGTCAAGCTTTCAGATTCCGGGCTGGCGAGATTCTCCGATGCGGGTGAAACTGGGACCTCCGGGGAAGGCGCTTCGCAACGAATAAGGTGACCGCAAGCTGGACAATAATTAGAACCATCAGGATACGGTGCGCCGCAGTAGTTGCAAGACATCTCTGACCCTCCTCCCCGGTCACAAATCGGGGCAGGACCCAACTAAGGCCGGGTTCTAGAGTTATCTATTGCCCGAATACTATGACAAGCGGTGCGTACCGTCAATGGGACAATCGGGAATCCTTGGTGGGCAAAAGTCTGCACAGTAGGGGCCGAAGGCGACGGCCAGAGACGGAGGCAAGCCTCAAACAACGCGGGGACGTTTGAACATCCGGGTGGAGCCACGGCGTCTCACACCTCCCTGCTTCACGCTCGCCCCTCCCCCAAAACTGCCCACCACCCACCCGTGGTGCGCACCTGAGAATATCTTTTTGCACCTTCCAACTTGACGCCCCCTTGATCCTGCCACCCAACTACATCACGCCAACGATTCGCACGCTGTAGCGGAGACCGCGCCGCGCCATGTTCGCACACGCACTCACGCGCTCCGTCCCCCCGACCACGGCGCGCCCCGCGCTCGCCCGCGCCCCCCGACCCAGTCCGCTCTTTATCTCCTAGTGGTAGGCTAGACTGCTTTCGTTTCGCCCGCACGCGCGATAGCTCGCAGTCGCCCCGTTTCCCCGCGAATGACGCGGGCGCGCCCTCGCGAAGCGAAAAATGCACCAAAATTGTGCAAAAAAGGGGGTAACACTTTCAGATCGCCCTGTCTCCTATCCCGTCAACGCAATAGGACACGCAACAGGGCTGGCCGGGACAGTTCACGTAGCGGAACAAATGCGCAGTAGCGCTGTCTGGAGCAACACCTTTCCGTGCTGGATCAATCGCGCAGCGGTCCCGGCAGCAGGCCAGAACTTCCCTAAAGGCTGCAATGGAATTTATGGGTTCTGGGCGCACACAAAATGGATTAGGAATGAAAAGTCGGCTTCACGGAAGCTGAGCACTACCAAATGTTTTTGGAAGGGTTCGAGTTTGGAGCTTCGGCTTGGCTTGTTCGCTTCGATTGGTCCGGCGGGCAGGCTATGAACCTGCATTTCCGATCACAGGGACCGGCGTCCTGCTTTTAGACGACCGCCGTGTTTCAAAATTGCATCGGCAACTGCGGCGTGGCAGGCTGGGCATCCCACTTCGATGGCTGCTTATTGAAGGGCAGTGATTCTGCCCGCTCATGCTCCAGCTCGGGCACGACAATCCCGAGCTTTTCTTCCAGCCATTCCGCTACCAGGCGCCGGTGGCAGCGCACGTTAAACGACTCCCAGCAGAGCAGAATGGCATCGGGACCGAGGTCCTCCGCAACCTGCTTCGCGTCGAGCAATTCAAGCTGCTTCCGGTATTCGCGGTCAAATAGCTCGGGGTCTTTGGCCTTCAAAAGCGAGCGCGGCGGAGCCAGAGGGAGGTACCGGCGCACCTTGTAGAATCGCGGCACTCCCAGGCTGATGGCCACCGCGTCAGGATGCTTCCCGCTCTTGGCAAAATTGGAAGTGGTAATCATGGTTTCGCTCTACCTTCGCCCCCTAAATATTATCACGAACAGACTGCCGGGTGGCGTACAAAGACGCGGCTGCCCTTTTTGCTCAGTTTCCGAAATTGCCATTCTCTCGGGTCAGGATCGGGCTGGCCGGGCGCAAGAAAGCGGACTCTCCCCGAGCAGTTCGGTCTCTGGGCTGGCGCGCTCCCCTCAATCGACCGTGATGGCAGGATGCCCGTGCAGAGGGCGACTTCGAGCTTCGTCAGGGCATCCCTGACGCCATCGCAGCCTTCGGCAAGGGGTGAAGGGTCATCTGATGCATTCCCGCCTTCCAGCGACCAAATGCGCCGCAAGAACTCGCCAATCTCGGCGACTTCGGGCTTCCCGCAGGCCACCACCAGGCAGCGGCTCAGGAAGCGTGGCTCGAAGGTGCTCGGTGGGGTCGTGCCGTCCTCGCCCCGGCCATTGCAGGTGAAGATCCAGATCACCGGAAGCGGTGTCCCGCGCTCCCAGCCACCCCCGAACCTGGGCTTTAGGCTGGCGGTCCCGTCCAGGCGCGATAAGAGTTGGAGTTGCGCCTTGTCTGTCATCTGGTCAGCTTCATCCACCTTCACGATGTGAAACTTCCCGCGCGCCGGGCAATAGCAGAGGGTTTCGTTCAGCCGGTCCAGCGCCGCCACATCGCACTTCTGGCTGCTGACATGGTGCAGGGTGCCGGGCAATTGCTCGGCGAAGGCCATCGCCAGAGTAGTCTTTCCGCAACCGGGACGGCCGACCAGCAGGACGGCCACCGGCCGCGGCGCTTTCAGGAGATTTCCGAACAGCCGTTTTGGACCTTCCAGCCCGATGAAGTCCTCGATCTTCCGGGGTTGGTACTTCTCGGTTAGGGGCACTGGATAATCGAAGCCGTTTTGCCTGGGTTCGCCGAGATCAATGCTGATTTGCATGGGTGCCTCCTTCGATCCGCACGGTCAGGCCGAAGCCGAACATGCGGCTCACAATATGTCCCGTCAGGTACTCAGCGTTTTGACACTCCGGGATAAAGGTCCGCGTCGCCGCGTCGGGCCAGATGGTTTCCCGATTGTGCCACTCCTCGGTCACCTTGCTGCCGGCGCATAGCGCCTTGTAGATGATGCGCGCAGCTCGCCGCTGGCGTCGTCGCCAATCGCGCTGCCATTTGGCGAATGTCCAGGCTTTGAATATATGACCGTCGCTGGGTTTTATGGTCCTGG
>JBELAJ010000435.1:0-7145 GCA_049508935.1 Terriglobia bacterium
GGCGCCCGATGTAACTCTGCCGTCGCAGGACGGGAGTAATGTAAGCTTGAAAGATTTTCGCGGCAAGTGGGTGGTGCTGTACTTCTATCCCAAAGACAACACGCCGGGCTGCACGATCGAGGCGCACAACTTTCAGCGGGACCTTTCGAAGTATGCCGAAAAGAACGCCGTGATTGTTGGTGTGAGCGTGGACACAACCGAGAGCCACCAGGATTTTTGTGCCAAACAGAGCCTGACTTTCAAGCTTCTGTCGGATACCGACAAGAAAGTCGTGGCCGACTACGGCTCACTGAGTGATAGGGGGATGGCATCCCGCAACACCTTCCTAATTGATCCCAATGGCAAAGTCGCTAAGGTCTGGACCGGTGTTAAACCGCCTGGCCACAGTGAAGAAGTACTGGCGACACTCAGCGAGTTACAAAAATAATAAACGCACCGTCATCGCCCGAGAGTGCCATCGGGTCGAAGCAGGGCACAAGACTATAGACCATCAGGAGAAAAGTATGCGACCGATCATGGCGTGGTTCCTTCTTTTTTTGAGTGCATCACCGGTGTTGGCCCAGGACTGGGCGAGCGCACGGTTGGAAAAGTCCCCGCGACATCGTGAATGGGTCACCGTGAAGCACGAGGGACGCGCAGTGGAGACCTTTGTCGTCTACCCCGAGGTAAAGGACAAGGTACCCGTAGTGCTGGTCATCCATGAGATATTCGGGATGACGGATTGGGTGCAGGATTTGGCCGATCAAGTGGCGGAAGCAGGTTACATCGCAGTAGCCCCCGACCTTCTTTCCGGGATGGGGCCGCACGGTGGCAGGAGCAGCGACTTTCCCCAGGGGAGTTCGAGTGGAGGCATGAGTAGTCCTACGGTTGAGGCGGTGAGTCATCTTAATCCTGACCAGGTCACCGCGGACCTTAACGCCGTCGCCGATTATGCCCTGAAGATTCCCGCCTCCAATGGCAAGCTGTTCGTAGCCGGGTTCTGCTGGGGCGGGGGCCAGAGCTTCCGCTTTGCGACGCATCGCACGGATCTTGCCGCCGCATTTGTTTTCTACGGGATGCCGCCGGGGAAGGATGCCATGGCGGCAATCACCGCGCCCGTGTACGGTTTCTACGCGGAAAACGACTCGCGCATTGGAGCGACGATTGGCGATACGCGTGAGCAGATGAAAGCCGCCGGAAAAACCTTCGAGCCAGTCACCTACCAAGGCGCCGGCCACGGTTTCATGCGCGCCGGAGAGGCTCCGGACGCGAGCGATGCCAATCGCCAGGCCCGCATCGATGCTTGGGCGCGCTGGAAGAAGATTTTGGGGGGCAGTCCATAGGGGCACATTCGCAGGTTTTTCTCCCCGAACCCCCACCCGAAGAAAATGCAGCGCAAGGCCCGCTATTCGGCCTTGCGGCTTTTATACAGAACGACTCGAATAATTGCGCATCCCTTCGTGGCACGGCCGTCCCGGCCGTGATCACGGGCGGGACGCCCGTGCCACAATTTATGTCGCTCTGCATAGCAGATGGCACGCCAACTGCCGGTATGCTAATCTGCCCCCCGATCGCAATCAAAGAGAAAGCTGGCCAGAGTGGCGGCAGCGCCGACCCGCCTGGTCGTGCTCGATTCCTTGCTAGATCAACCGCCAGAATTGGGGTTGAAGGGACCGTCGCTTGGACACGGATAGCCTTTTCAAATGCGGGCTGAAGCTGCCGAAAGTAACCTTGGAGCGGGTGCGCAACTTACCATGGATCCACCTTCCCTGAGCTGGGACTTCCTGATCAGCATCTCCCGCACGGCGGCACATATCCGTTGGTACGCAGGCCAGCGGTAGTTCCATCGCGCATCGCGATCAGGAGGAATGACCCTCATCGCTGCATTGGCCTCAAACAGCAGCACCTCTCCCCGGGAATTCAATCCGAAATCAAATCCGCCATAGTCGAGACCGAGCAAGGACTGAAGCCGCTCCAGGGCAACCATGGCGACAGGGCCCAGTGCGGCGGGCATGTCTTCCAGGAACGCCGCGTCTTCCGCCCGGTGCGTGGAGTTCTCAGCCATCTCGGCTGTAAAGTAGTGGATCTTCCAGCGGCTCGAAATCGCCAAGTGCAGCGGGTAGAGTTGTCCAGCAATGGTTATCACCCGGTACTTGCGCGATTTTCCATCCGCTCCGCGCGCGTCGAGATACCGCATCGCGATTAACTCCGCACCGGGAAGCTCGCTGAGCGCGGCTGGAAGCGCCGCAGGATTGTCCACTCGCAGAAAGTTCATTCCCGTATGAAAACCCGGCGCGCGCAGTAGGATGGGAAATGCTAAGCCCAGACGCGCCAGGGTGGCCGGCGCATCCGAATCTGAGAGTTGGCCGTGCGTCAGCGTAACGGTAAGAGGCGTCACCACTCCTGGCATGCCGGAGAAACGCTGGGCGTTGTTACCTCGGCTGGTGGCAAGCACAGCAGCCGGCGGGTTGATCACCGGCGCGGTCGTTAGCGTGAGCAGGGACTGCGCCGCCTCGAGCGCCCCAGACGCCACCTCGACATCGCCGATGGCGTTGACCACCATCTGGTGTGGCGGAAGCGGAGCGCGGCGGTCGTGGTATTCGGGCAGCACGACAAATCTCTGAAAGATGCGGTCGTCCAGAAGTCTCTCCAGCGGCGCATTCCCCCCGGTAGTCGAAGCCAGGTAGAGCACCGGGACCGGCGCGCACCGCCCGCGATAAGGCAGCGGGATGACGGCCCGGTTCCGGAAGGCTTCACGCCGATGCCACGCTGCCTTTGGGGCGTCACCCAGCTCTCCCCCCAGGTAAGACATCCCTTCGTGGGCCTTCTCGAAGCCAGGGCTGAGTTTTAAAGCTTGTTCGAACTGCTCGCGCGCTTCGCGTTTGAGCTGCTGAGATTGCTGTCCTTTTTCGCGAGCCTCTAGCCGCTCACTCTCTTCTAGAAGGAACATGCCAAGGTTCGCGCGGCTCGTCGGGTCGTTCGGGTGCCGTGCCGCCGCTTCCCTGTAAACGATTTCTGCCGCGCGGCGATGCCCGGTGGCAGCGAGAACGCGGCCCAAGCTATTCAGCGCCCCCTGATGGGACGGCTCGCGTTCCAGCACCTTGAGATATTCGTTTCTCGCCTCCATGAACCGGCCCAAATCGGTCAATACAGAGGCCCGACGAAAGCGCAACTCTACTGAGCCTGGATCGGATAAGAGCCGCTCATCAATTCTCCGCAGCTCCGCTTCCCACTGCACACACGGCAGAGACTCTGCGCCGGCAGGCTGCAATGCTGGGGGGACCGCCGCAGCGCGGCTCTCGAGCCCGCGGCCGATGGCCAGAGTCTTTCGAATCAGCAGGTCGATCTCGCCCTGTCCCGTGCGGTGATTGACGATGGCCGCGCGGATGGCGAGACGGCCGTTAATAAGGGTCGTGGACGGCGCGACCGTTCCCGATTCCTGCAACTCAACCACAATCTGGGCGTTCACGCGATCGGAGTCATCCGCCCGGTAACGAAAACACACGATGTTCAGTTCCACGGGGGCCAGGAGTTCCAGTTCCGCCGTCCCGGCGATGCGGAGTTCCAGATAGCGAGCCAAGGCACAGGTTCGCGAAATGGCTGAACCCAGCGCTTGGGAACCGTGAACTTTCAGCGTGAACCATGTCTTTAAGGCGCGAAACCCGCGGGAAAGATCCGGGCCGTAATCGCAAGGCCAAGGCGAACCGGCGGCAAGCCCCCGTGTTTCCCGTCGCAAATAATCGGAGGAGGCGGCAAAAGCCCGTCGGTGAAGTACCCCGTCGCGAACCAATATAAACCCGGCATCGTAGGGAACCTGGCCCCATTTGTGAAAGTCGAAGGCCAGAGAATCCGCGCGTTCAATGCCCCGTAGCTTGGGGGCGAGTTCGGGAGACAAGATCGCCAAGGCTCCATACGCGCCGTCTACGTGAAACCAGAGCTTTTCGCGCTGGGCGAGATCAGCGATGCCGGCAAGGTCATCGATCGCACCGGTGTTCACCGTTCCCGCCGTTCCCACTATTAGAAAGGGTTGACCGCCTCCTGCGCGGTCGTCTTGGATGCCCTTCTCGAGCGCCACGAGTGACATTCCACCGCGACCGCCGGTGGGAACCAGCCGCAGGGCATCGCTGCCAATACCGCAGAGGTCCAAGGCCTTGCCGATACACCCATGGACCGCCGACGACGCGTACGCCGCCAGGCGCTGCGGTTTTGCCGCCATGCCCTGGCTGCGCACGTCGCTCCCCAGCACTGCGTCGCGGGCAATGACAGCGGCAATTAAATTCGCCATGGACGTGCCGGTAACGAAAAGTCCGCTTGCGCCCTCCGGAAAGCCGAATATTTCTCTCATCCACCGTGCAACCTGCCGCTCGACTTCAACCGGTATTTGATCGCGCCCGCCCAGATTGGCGTTCAGTCCGGCGGCCAGCATCTCTGCCAGCATGCCCACGGGCGTGCCGCCCCCGTGCACCCAGCCCATGAAACCCGGATGAACATTTCCCACCGCGAAAGGCAGGATGTAATTCATGAACTCCTGATGGACGTCGGCAAGAGGAGAGGGCCCAACAGGAATACCACTCTGAAATCGTTCCCTCACTTGCTCTGGGATAGGCTGCCAAACCGGGCGACGCCGAATGTTCCTGGTGTAGTCAAGCATATCATCCAGCATCCGGTGGGCCTGAGACCGAAAACTCGCCCAATCACAGGGGTCAAGCGTCTGGGGCCTCTCCCCAAGAGAAGACAGCTCCCCTTTCGCGGTTGCATTCTTGGAATTCTGCATCTTGTCATCCTTCAGTCAGAGCTCTGAAGTGCTATTTTGCAATTGCAACACTGGAAACCTTCAATTCCCGTACTGGAGAGTCGCATCGTCAATGCCACCTGCCGACGCAGATAGCCTTGATACCACGCTTCCCAGGCGAACTGGGATCGTTTTCGGGAAGTTCGGTGCATAACGCCGATGATGCATAGAAGATGCGCAAGGCCGTTCAAATGCTATAAATCGGCCAGTGCGCGCGGCGCGATGAATAGAAATTTGTAAGGTCAGGACTCGGATGGCGTCGGATTCATAAAACTCGAATGATGACGAGGCGAAAAACCTAACATTTCTTTGCACCCCGGCCAACGGCACAGAACCGCGTCACGGCGGTGCTTCAAGGCCTGTTAAGAGACGATCTTCTTTCGTTCCTCGTAAGCAACTTTCTAAGACCTCATGAACTTGCTCGATCACCGAGTGCCAATCATGTGGTTGCGCCTGCCGAAACAGGCGCATGGTGGGGTACCACAGGCTGTGCTTGCGGTCGAGAAGCCAGCGCCAGTCCGGGGCAAACGGCAGAAGTAGCCAAACCGGAACGCCGAGAGCCGCCGCCAGATGGGCGGTCGAGTTGTCGATCGTGATCACCAGGTCCATGGCGGCAACCTGGGCGGCAAACAGGTCAATATCCGTGAGCTGATCGACTTGCCGGTCGATGAGAAGCGGTGCTCCAGCGGCCGCGGCTTGCTCTTCCAGATCGCGGTGATCGCCGTATTGCAGA
Organism: Terriglobia bacterium; assembly: GCA_049508935.1. Classification (GTDB taxonomy): domain Bacteria; phylum Acidobacteriota; class Terriglobia; order UBA7540; family UBA7540; genus CAVROP01. Next base: position 5,505 of record JBELAJ010000435.1, read on the forward strand.
CTCACCCAGCGGATCTCCGGGTGGGCGAACGGCGGTGCAAACAACGATAAATCCATGCTCCGGAGGCGTCCGGTCTTCTTGTTCCGCGTATACCAAGCCAATCCAACCACTCGCCTGCCGTCGGAGTATCGATTCCGAAACTTCGTGCGCTGTGCAGGGTCGGCGACGAGATATGGAGACGACGTGACGGCAAACGAAGCTGCCGTGCGGCGGTACAATCCGGGAAGGCTGCCGCTGGGCAGATGTGCGGCAAACTCGATCGTCTCACCCGCCCCGCGTGAGACGATGTCCACGCCGGAAAACGAGCGTGCGTAGAGCGGCCGCAGGCGAGGGTCGCATTCGACGATGCAGTGGTTTCCGCTCTGCAACACCTCCGGCAAGAGTCCGGCAAACATGATCTCATCGCCTATCCCTTGTTCACTCCAAATGAAGAGATTCCCGGAAGGCAGTCTCTCACCCGCCCAAAGCGGTTCGCGATAGAAGCGCCAGGGCGTATCCTGAAAGTCGGTCTTCCATCGCCGTTCATATTGCGGCCAGCCTCGGGAAAATTCTCCCCGTTGAATCTCGACCAAAGCTATGGCGAATGCGGTGTTGTCATTGTTGGGATCAAGTTCCGAAGCTCTTCGGTACCGGGACAAGGCTCCCTCCAGGTCGCCTTGATCCCGCAAGAAGTTTCCCAGATTGTAATGCGCCATGGCGTAGAGAGGGTTGAGCTCCAACGCCTTCAGATAGCACCGTTCGGCCTCCTCGGAATTGCCCTGCTCCTGCAATGCTCTTCCCAGGCTGACGTAGGCCTCCGGACTGTTGGCGTGAAGTGCCAGCGAATGTCGGTAGCTCTCCACCGCTTCCGCCAAGGCCCCCTTTTCCCGAAGCACGTGGCCGAGATTGATGTGAACTTCGAAACAGTGTGGCGCCAGACAAATTGACTGCCGATATGATTGCAACGCCTCATCGAGTCGGCCTTGCGCCTGAAGAGCATTGCCAAGGTTCGAGTAGTAGGACGCTCCTTTGGAATGGATTGCGATGGCTTTGCCGATCAATTCGACAGCTTCATCGTAGCGCCTACCCTGATGGGCAATGACTCCCAGCAAATGCAGTGCGTCTGCATGATGCGGATTGATGTCGAGGATTTTCCGGTAGAGATCTTCGGCATCGTTCAGGCGGCCGGCTTGATGATGCTCAAGCGCTTTTGCCTGCCATGCCTGCACGCGCGACACTTGCCCTTTCCATGACGCTGGGCCAGGTTGCTTGGGTAAATTGATTCTACGATGCTTCACTGTCTGAGGATTCCTACTTCGTTGCAGCACGAGCCGTTCTGGCCTTAGCCGAAAGCACGCCGATGCTAAGCTACCTCTCCGCACGGCGTCAAGGATGCGCGCGATTGGCTCTGTTGACTTCCGCCGGACCCATGATGGGGGTGGTGCCCCTGTGCGGCGTGGCTTTGGAATTCTTGTTGAAGGTTCGTAAACATGTTACTGGAAATACCGGAAGTGGACATTTCTGATCTCCTCCGAAAAAAGGGCTCTGCGCAGGAATTTGGCATAGAGGGCGATTGACGGGGTTTTCAGCGAACGGGGTTTCTCGTTAGACTGGGAGGTGTGAGAGACAACGACTGGACGAAGATTCTGGGGTGGCCGGGTT
>JBELAJ010000436.1:0-7131 GCA_049508935.1 Terriglobia bacterium
TCTTTGGCCACGGCCTCCGGCAGGAATTTGAGGGCGACAAACCGGTGCAGGCGGGTATCTTCGGCCCTGTAAACGACACCCATCCCGCCGCCCCCGAGCTTTTCCAGGATGCGGTAGTGGGAAACAGTCGTGCCGGTCATTGCGCTAAGCCTCGGCTACCCTGACGGTGGATGCCCTGATGCTGAAGATATCCTACCGGCAATTACGCTGGAGAGCAAGCGTTCGACAGGCAGATTCCAGGAACCAGCCCGCGCATGTAAAGTTGGCCTCCCGGAAAATGACCGCCGGCTAAGATAGATCCGCTGTAACGGCGTAGTGTAGACCTATATCCGCACTCCGCGGATTTCCGGCCAGTCCGCGACAATCGTCGACAGCCACTTGTGTCTGCAGTCGGCATCGACGAAGAATGACCGTGCGGGGTGAATCCCAAGCTAATTAACCCCGCCTCCGCTCGCCATGCTTCTTGAGCCACTCGGCTACCACGTCGGCAAAGCTATCTTCCCTGAAGTTTCCCCGGTAGATGATCCGAAACCTTCCATCGTCAAGGGTCTCGCGTGAGACCACCTTGAGGGTGCCCCGGTCGGTCTTCCCTTCCTCGTGGACCGTGATCGAAGTTGTCTGGATTCCGCGAAGCTCGTGCCCTTCTCGCCAGGTGGGCGACTGCGACGAAACAGCGATCGCATCGGAGACGGTTCGGTATTGAGAATTATAGGCTAGTGCGGAAGTTCTGACTTTGGGACATCAAACAGAAAGTGCGCATAGCCGACTTGAGCGATAGGTTCAAGCCCTTTTTGCCTAACCCAGTAATCAGCTTTCTCAGGGGCCACACCCGCAAGCAGGTCTCCTCTGACTAAAATTCTTCCTGCCACTGGTGCTGAGGGATTGAGCAGGACGTCTGGGTTCTTTTTTAGAAAGTCGTCCACCACCCAATCGTCCTGGTCCCAGTCGAGGTTGCTGTCGGCGAGGATTTTGTAAGCCGTCCTCCTATCTGTGAGTATCTCATTGAAATAGGGGATCATGTGGGGAAAGTAGCTGCCGACAGAAACAGCAATCCAAAGCAGACATCCCCAGAGCAGCGCCCTATATCGCCATCGATATTGACACCAATTAGCAAAAGCTGCGCCCGATACGATGACAAAGATCGTCAGGACCGGAAGAATATGCCGAATCCCGATCTGTGTCTTGCTGAAGAAAGAAAGCATGAACAAGAATGTGCCCGCGGTTAGTAACAGCAACCATTCAGCTCGAAGCAGATCCGCGAGTCTACGATGGCGGGCGATCCAGATCAAACTAAGAAGGAAAAGTAGCTGCAATCCGAGCGGTTCCTTGAATAAATAGGCCACCAAGTAATAAGCATAAAATCCATCGGAACGCGCGAGCTCTGGACCGCGAACCTGCCCCAGCAAACAAATGTTACCGAACGTGACGCCGTGCGAGTTGGCATAGCTCATGAGGTCAAACCCTTGAACGTAGGGGTAAGGCAGCGGTAGCGGAATTGCGCGAAGAATCGGGACCTGCTGAAGAGTCTTGAAACTCGTGCTGCTGAATTCGTACAGGGCGAGAGGCGTGAAGGTTCGGTTAAACAAGTACCCCACATTGATGATGGCAACGGGACAAAGAACAAAGAGCGCCGCAGCCAATCCGAGCTGTCGCCTGGTGATGCGGAAAGGAGAATTTTGGGTAAACCTGGAGTACGTCAAAACGGAGAGCGCAAAAAGCACGAGTACAAAATACAGGTAAATTGCGCTGAACTTCGTCAACTGTGCTGCTCCTAGAACTAGGGCAGAGTAAAGAGCAGTCTTCAGACTCGGTTGCAGAAGGAATACGCGGAACGAGTATAGAAACAGCACAACCGCCAGAGCACTATACAGATCGACTGTGCCAAGCGTGCTATGGGCCATGATGTTTGGGGAAAGAACAAATAGAACTTCTGCGAAGAGCGCCGCTTTGCGGCCATAAAGGGATTCGGCATAGAAATAAACCAGGAGGCAAAGTCCGAAGGCGGCGAAGATAGTGGGAAAGCGAGCCGCTCGCAAACCGCTCAACCTCTCTCCCAGCCTCTCAGTGAGTCCGCTCACGCGGAGCAACCTGCCGATTGCGCGGGGCAGGCCGTTGAGCACTGAGACGGGCATTTTGCTGTTGTAAACAACGCCTGAACCTCGCTCCGGATGGCCCTTCAGGACAGCGATTCCATATCCGACATGATCAGGTTCGTCCGGGGTTATGGCCATTTTGACGGCCACAATCGTATTGAGCGCCAGACCAAGAAACGCTACACCGACAGGAAGAATCCAGCGTCGATTAAGAATAGCCGCGGGAATATCGTGACTTCCTCGAGGTTTTTCTTTAGTTTCAGGCATCTTCATTTTTTGTCTTGTCGACCTGGGCTAAACCCTAACAGGCTGCTTTGGCTGGCATGCCACGATCAGGAGGCATACGCCTTGGTATCAAATTCAATACAACGCCGGTTGCCTATCCTTGAGTGAGGGTATTCGTGACCTTGATTCATTCACCGCCCGGAAATCAATATCGGCTGTGAGCAGAGCGGCTTCCCCGGTTCCTTCCCGGAGAACATTTCCCCAGGGGTCCACAATCATCGAGTGTCCGCCAAATCTTGTTCCTTGAGACCGTCCGACCCGATTACAGGCGACGACAAAGAATTGATTCTCGATGGCCCGCGCACGTACCAAAGTGCGCCAGTGTTCCAATCTAAGTGCAGGCCACTGCGCACAAAGGATTACCATCTGCGCATCTTTTAAGGCATACTTCCGGAAGAGTTCGGGAAACCTTAGATCGTAGCATATTGCCAGAGCGGCCGCTCCAAACGGCAGTTGAAGGATCGGCGTCGTGCGGCCCGGTGTGAGAAATTGGTTCTCCAGCATCGGGCCGAAAAGATGGATTTTACGATAAACTCGGTTTGGTCCGGCGCCGGGCTCGAGAAGCACCGCCGAGTTGAACACTTCGCGGCGGGCATTCGCTTTAAGCACAGAACCAACAATATACAAGTGGTGGCGGCGGGCCAATTTCGTTAATGCCGGAAGCACCTTCTCCTGAGAGACCCGGGCATGCATTTGACAGCGTTCCAGGTCATAACCGCTCGACCAAAGCTCCGACAGGACCACCAGCTTTGCTCCTCGCCGGGCTGCACGCGTGACATACTCAGACGCCGTTGCGAGGTTGGAATTCGTTTCCCCTGACTTCACGTCGAACTGCGCAAGTGCGACTCGGATGGATTGCTTTCGTTGTGTCATCATGAATCGAAGAAGCGAGAACTCTTACGGACCCGGTCAGGGTGCCGCTCCTCGAGTCTCACAATTTGGAGGCTTGGGACCCGCCACTTGCAGAGGTCGCCGGCGAATCACCCATTCTCACTGCAACAACTTTCCAAGGTAGATAGAATGAACCTGAAAACTGAAGGCGCTGGCCATCCTCAAGCTTGCGTGTGTAGGTGCCTAATTCTCCGTTTTCTGGGAGGGGCAGATCAACGTCAATCACAAAATCACGGCTTACAAACTGCTTGCAACCCTTGGCCTCACAGGCCTTTCGAAAGCGTGAGAGACTATAGACATTATAATCACCGGGATTCGGACAGTCCTCTGGCCACGTATAGTCCGTTACTTCGATGTTTGCGTCAACATTAAAGTCCGTGAACATCGGGGTTGCAAACAGCCAACCTCTGGTCACCGAGAGCAATTGATCCAGAAGCGCATCATAGGATTCAAGGCTGCTGAATGTATGAATTGCGAGAACCAGGTCGAATTTTTTCCCCCTGAAATAATCCTCAAGTTTATAAAAATCTCCGACCTTAAGGTCAACCTCAAGGCCCTTGCTGCGAAAGAATGGACTACCGATTGGGAAGAGCACCTCACCTGCGATGTCCACCCCAGACCAATGGAAACCCGGGACGATTTGAGCTAAGTGAAAGGAGGTTGGCCCCAGCGCCACAGGCGACATCAAGTGCCTCGCCTTGGGTCGGGCCGGGTGCCACAAATACGAAACTAGAATACCATGAATCGCTACGATTGCTACAAGAGATTTGTGAGGAATTCGGCGAGAGGCGCTTGGACGGCTTTTGCCAGCCGCCCACAGCAAACAAATGGTGCAGGTCACAGTCTACCGAAACTGTGACATTCAAGGCCCGGATGCCGTCTGCAAGTCTTTTCAATTCCCCACTACAAAAAATCGGATTCTGCGTGTACTGTGACATTCGACGCACTCGCCTCTCTGTCCCCCCCCAAGGCTGACAGCGGTGTGCGGCAAAGGCGTCAGCACGACTTTCGCGCCGAGTTGCTTGAGCAGCGCCACTCTTTCCGCCGACATCGTTTCCGGCATCGTCAAGATGAGCCCGTAGCCTCGAATAGCCGACACGAAAGCCAGTCCGACGCCTGTATTCCCGCCGGTGGGGCCGACGATGGTCATTCCAGCCTTCAACAGTCCTCGCGCGTCGGCGTCCTCAATCAGCGCGACGCCGACTCGATCTTTAACGCTTCCACACGGGTTTCGCATTTCCAATTTCGCAAATACCCTGCCGCGAAGGTTCTTCGCCAGGCGCCGGAGTTCAACGAGGGGTGTCCTGCCTACGGTGGCCATGAGGTTGGGGTAGGTCATAGGAAAAGTCGCTTTCAGGCCGGCCGTTGCCAATGCCCGAAGTTTAAGAGGTTCAGCCGAGCGCCTTCTTCTCTCCGCCGATAGGACGCACTTCCTGCTATTGAAAGGATCGATCCCGCTTTTGGACCAAATCTACGCGCGGTCCGCGCAGAGGCGCCCCAGAGTTGCTAGGGCGCGGTGATGGGCGGCCGTCGGCGTGATTCCCGCATTAAGCCGAATGTGATTCTTGTAACGTCCGGCAGCAGAAAAGATCGGCCCAGGCAAAATGCTGATATGTTCGTTAAGAGCGGCTCGCCATAACTTCATGGCATCGATTTTCGCCGGCAGTTCTATCCACAACATGTGACCGCCGGCGGGCCGGCTGATCCGGGTTCCGTTGGGAAAGCACCGGAAGGCGGCCTGCCGGAGGGTCTCGACCTGCCCGGCAAGGTTTGCGCGCAAACGCTTCAGGTACCTGTCGTAGCTTCCCGAGGACAGAAACTTCGCCACCACCCCCTGAGCGAGGGAGGGCGCAGCCATCGAGGCAATGAGCTTTAGACGCTCAACTTCAGCGCGAAATCGGCCGGCAAATACCCAGCCAATTCGATAGCCCGGGGACAGTGCTTTCGAGACGGACGAGCAGAGCAGGACGAGGCCCTTTCGATCAAAGTATTTGGCAGTTAAAGGCCGCGGGCCATCGAAAGCAAGGTCGCCGTAAAGATCATCCTCGATGACTGCAACGTTTCTTCGTGCCGTCAGCTCCACCAATGCCTCCTTGTGACTGTCTGGCAAAACGTATCCGAGAGGGTTGTGGCAATTGGTCATCACTACACACGCCTTAACGGAGTGTTTTTGGATGGCGTGCTCCAATTCGTCCAGGTCCATCCCGGCTCGCGGGTGGGTGGAGATCTCGAAAACTTTCATCTTGAGCGCGGCAGCGCCCTGCAGGATTCCGAAATAGGTGGGGCTCTCCACCGCGATGACGTCTCCGGGCCGCGCCACAGCTCTTAAGCTGAGATTGATGGCTTCCTGGGCTCCGCTGGTAATGACCACATCGCGTGGTGAAACCCGGCACCCCGCGGCGAAGGCGCGGCGTGCAATCTGGTGACGCAAACCTTCCAGCCCCGGAGGAAACTGGTAACTCGCGCTGTGCATCGGCTGCTGGCGGACGATTTCCCGCAAGATCAAGTTCAACTTGCGATTCGGGAACAATTCCGGGCTGATGCAGCCAGCGCCGAAGGGAACGTTGGCCGGATCGGCCGCCGCCTCGATGATGCCCGCCAGGACAGCGTTGTTCCCCAGCACGATCGGTTTACTCAAATTGGCTTCGAATTGAGGCTCAGGAATTAGTTTTGCAAACGGCGTTCGGACGTAGAATCCGGATTGTGGGCGCGCTTCCAGGTATCCGCGGTTCTCCAGCCAAATGTAGGCCTGCAATGCCGTCGTGACGCTGACATGTTGCTGCCGGCTCAACTGCCGCAGCGAAGGCACACGGTCGCCAGGCCGCAATGCCCCGCGAGCTACTTGCTGCACCATTGCTTCTGCAATCTGAATATAAAGCGGCGATTCGGCCCGAGCAGTTATGGTGGCACCCGGCGGCATGGTGATAAGCATACCATAAATCAACCAGGCTGTACTGGTCAATGATTCATAATAGAACAAAGTGTACTTATCGTGACCTAGAGCTTTGTGGATCAAGGCCACTTCGTGTAACCACCTCAATGTGCAGTTGTCCAACCTTCTGTCCCGGAAGCAGGACAACTGTACTGGCCAGAAGTTGCCTGATCTGAATCTGTACATCTCATGCTTACCTGTTCCACGATGATGGGTAGCTTGTATGAGAATCGATATGATTGCGGAGGTTGAAGATTAATGGCCCAAATAAAATCACACCGCTACACCGTCGTTGACGTCTTCACCACGGAGCCCCTGGCGGGGAATCCACTGGCGGTTTTCCCGGACGCGTCTGCCTTGGGAGCAACCACCATGCAGAAGATCGCCAAGGAGCTCAACCTACCGGAAACCGCCTTCGTGCTTCCGGCAACGCGCAAGGATTGCGCAGCACGGGTGCGCATGTTTACTCCGGCAAGGGAGATGGCATTTTCCGGGCATTCCACGGTGGGCGTTGCTTTCGTGCTGTTGCAAGAAAAAGCTGTCCCGCGAAACAGCCGGGCGTTGGCTCTGGAAGAGGAGGTTGGCCGTATCCCGCTTCGAATTGAAGCAGGCCAGCGCCCGATGATCTGGCTGCGTATACCCCCAATTCGCGAAGGAAGATTCTATGACTCCTCTCTCTGTGCGGGAGTGCTAGAGCATTTCCATAAATAATGTAGCTTGCGTAGAGCGGACTTTTATGGCAGAGTGTGCTCATGCGAGCCATACCGATTCCGATCCGCAAGCGCATTCTGGAGCTCTACGAACGAGACCGGAACACGCGAGAGATCGCGCAGTTTTCTGGCTTCTGCATCGCGGCGGTGCGGCGCGTGCGCCAGCAGTTTCGCGAGCGCCGCACGCTGGAACCCCGGACGCATTTATGTGGACGCAAGA
>JBELAJ010000437.1:0-7674 GCA_049508935.1 Terriglobia bacterium
GTTGGGAAAACTCGAAAGTATAGGTATTAGGCCCGAATTGTCCGCCCGGGTTGTTGGGGAACGGATACCGGCTGAGGACGCTCTGGGCCACGGGATTGAGCGGGACCTGAAGGTCATCCGGCGGTGGGGTCGCCGACGTCGAACTCGGGTCCGGGATTGTCACAGCACCCGTTCTTTCTGCCGCGGTGGGAACGGCAGCGTTGTTCGGTTCGCCCAGTCGCTGACGCAGGCCCGCATATTGCACAAAGAAGAAAGTCTTATCCTTCTTGATGGGTCCGCCAAATGTGCCGCCGAATTCGTTCCGGCGGAAAGGCGCCACCGTGCTGCCAAAGAAGTTTCGCGCGTCAAAAGCGCTGTTACGGACAAATTCAAAGAGGCTCCCGTGGAACTGATTGGTGCCGGATTTGGTCACGATCTGCGTGACGGTGCCGGCGCCCTGCCCATATTGGGCGGAGTAATTGTTCTGCTGGACCTTGAATTCAGCAATGGCGTCGAGATTGAAGTTGGTGAACTGGAGGGTGCCCATCTCCGCGTCACTCGCGTCGGCGCCGTCCAAAGTCCCTACGGATGTCTCGCCTCGATTGCCGTTGCCTGACAGCTCAGCGCTCATCCAACCCATGTTGGCGCCGTTGTATCCTACGACGCCGGGCTGCATGGTCATCAAGCCCTCAATGTTGCGGCCATTCAGGGGAAGGTTTTCCACCTGCTCGGTGGACACCACTTGGGCTAATGTGGCGTTCGTGGTGTTCAGCAACGGTGGGGCCGCATTCACTTCCACACTCTGGGTCACACCCGAAACCACGAGGGTGAAATCCACAGACCGGGTTTGGCTGACGTCCAAAGTAATTCCGGCCGCAGTCCCCGTCTTGAAGCCGGTGGCCTCGCAAACCACGTTATAAGTCCCCACGTCCAAACGCGGGAGCGTGTAGGCTCCGGTGCCGGTAGTTACCGTGGATTGTGTAACGCCCGTATCAATCCGGGTGGCCGTGACCTTGGCGCCCGCTACCACCGCGCCGGTAGGATCGCTGACGGTCCCGGTGATGGACCCTACCGCCTGCGCGAACAGGCTTGGTGAGCAAGCAAGAAGAACAAAAGCGATCGGACAAACGTACCTCAGCGCACGCTTCTTCATATTCTCTCCTCATTGGTTAGACCGCTGGTTGGACCCGACGCGAATTGACGCAAAAAACAGGATTTTTATATTGCCGTCCTGAACTTGTTCAGAATATACCCAACCCTGGACATTTGCAAGGCGGACGACCGAAGTGTCCTGGGAAATGGGTACGGCCCCGGTGTGAATGTAGCGCCGTCCTATAGAGCCTGCCCTGAGCGAACCGAAGGGTCGGCAAATGCTGGCCTAAACAGGCTGCGGAAAAACCCTGTACACTGTCATTCTGAGCGCCCCTCCTTCGGCTGAACAGCGCTTAGCCCTCCGAGGCCTCGGGTCCTAAAACCCTTCCGATGGCCGCTGCCAGCCGGCGCCACTTGGTGGTCTCTTTGACGAGCTGTTTGCGGCCCGCCGGGGTAAGCTTGTAGAAGCGAGCCTTGCGGTTGTTCGTGGAGGTCCCCCACTCGGCCGCAATCCAACCGCGCTCCTCCAGGCGCTGGAGCGCGGGATAAAGGGCTCCGTGCTCGACCAACAGTTCGTCTTCGGTTGTCTGGTGAATGGCGTGCGCGATGCCCTGGCCGTGCTCGGGGCCGAAAATGAGGGTGCGCAGGATCAGCAGATCCAGCGTGCCTTGCAGAAGTTCCAACCGGTCTTTTCGCTTTTGGGTAGACATATAACCCAAGTATAGAGATTTTGGGTAAGATGTCAACCCGAAAAGTCCCCCGGTAGTGTTTCAGTTTGAAGCAGAGGCGGCTTTACGAGGCCAGTTGGCGAGGTGAACTCGCCGCTACGAATTCAAACTGAGACACCACAATCACGTGTTTAGTCTGGCAGCGCCCAGCCCCTCATCCGGCACAGTACGGATCTCAGATTTGAGATTTGCGATTTCGCGTCCTTCCGATTATCTTGCTGTGGAAACAATGGGGGCGACGCTACCTCGCTCCGGGGCGCCGATCTTCGCTCAACGCAAAGCCCCGCGCCACGAGAATGTCAGCGCCGGCAGTCGAATCAAACCGTCCAAGGCAGCCCGCGCCTGTTACTTCTTCACGGCCTGTTTCTGACACTCAAACCCGCCTTCCATCTCTTGCAACTTCGACCAATGGCCGCTGATCTGGCCGTGCAGCAACTTTCCCGAGGCCTGATACTTGCCGTCCGGAGCCTCGGCGTGGATTTCGAGCACGCCTTTCTTATAGCTCGCAGAGGTCAGGGGATATTCCCCGGTAGAGTTAATTAGCTTCCCAGTCACGTCCTCGCTGTTTTGCTTAAGGTCCAGGGTGAACGGCATGTCATTCATGGCGCTACTGTGCGCCACACACTCCCAAGACCCGGTCAGAGGACCCGACGAGCGCTCCTTTCCATTGGCCAAGCCGAAGTAAGCCGTCGCCGCCACCAGCAGTAAACCGCCGATCAAGGTCCATTGACGTCGCATAAATGAACTCCTTTGAAGGTATAATACCAACTCAAAGAAGTCCTTTATAGCACCAGTTTCGAGCTAAATCACAAAATTCAGATCACATGTTTCAAACTCCGACAACTGCTGATGCCATGAGAGTAACCCTTCAGCCAGCCCGGACCGGCTGCCGAAAGCGCCTGCGGCAGACTTCCTGGATGATTCTCATTCGCTGGGGCGAGCCGCGGGTCAAGGCAGTACCGCATTTGAATGGGAATTGCAGTTCAGTTCGAGAACGGTTATGCTCAATCTTCAGGGTGAGCTTTCCGGATTTAGGCAACGACTAAGTGCCGGCCGTCTGTGGCCGCACAGAGCGCGCGTCCGCATGGACGCAGGAAGGAACGTTCCATGTCTCTCCGCCCCATTAAACGAGTAGTGTTAGCCAAGCCGACACTGGAAGGCGCGGGTGTGCATCTGCGCCGCGCGTTCGGGTTCGGCAGCACCACCGACTTCGATCCTTTTCTTCTCCTCGATGACTTCCGCAATGACGTTCCCGAGGATTATCTGGCGGGCTTCCCGTGGCACCCTCACCGCGGCATCGAGACCGTCACCTACGTCCTGGCCGGCACGGTCGAGCACGGCGACAGCATGGGAAACAGCGGCGTCATTAGTTCCGGCGACGTGCAATGGATGACCGCAGGAAGCGGCATCATTCATCAGGAAATGCCGAAGGGGGATCATGCCGGCCGCATGCACGGCTTCCAGTTGTGGGCGAATCTTCCCTCGTCGCTCAAGATGACTCCGCCCCGCTACCAGGAGGTGAAGTCGGGAGACATCCCGGAGGTCAAGGATGATGACGGCACGGAAGTCCGCGTCGTGTGCGGAAGCTTCTGGGGCAAGAAAGGTCCGGTGGATGGAATCGCCGCCGACCCAACCTATCTCGACGTCTCGGTGCCTCCGGGCCGTAGGAAGGTTCTTCCCGTGGAGACGACGCGCCACGCCTTTGCCTACGTCTTCGCGGGCGCCGGGAAGTTTTGCAACGCCTCCGGCCCGCTGGCCGTTCCGACTGAACCGGTGGGCTGGTTGGACACGGCCCCTCCCGCCGAGGCAGAAAACCGCTCACTGATTCTCTTCGATCGCGGCGATGAGGTGGTCGTTCAAGCCGGCGATGACGGAATCCGGTTTTTGCTGATTTCGGGCCAGCCGCTCCAGGAGCCGGTGGCCTGGTATGGGCCCATCGTGATGAATACGCAGGAACAGCTCCGGCAGGCATTTCAGGAACTGCAGGAGGGGACGTTCCTCAAGGGATGAAAGCTCAAGTGTGTCATTCCGAGCGCAGCGAGGAATCTCGCGCTGAGCTTCGTTTCTTACTCCACTCGCGGCAAAGTGAGATTCCTCGCTGCGCTCGGAATGACTGCGGTGTGCCTGTCCGACAATGATCCCACAACCACCGAGCAGCAAAAAGGGCGTCTGCCGCGGCAGACGCCCTCGAGTCTACCCACCACAGGTTAGAAGTAAATTTTCGCGCTGAGCTGCACGATTCGCGCTGAATTGGTGGCGATGACGCGGCCAAACCGAGGATCGTTGATGTCCGAGACAACTCCGCCGGCGGTGTTGTTAGGCTGGTAGGAGCCGGGGAACCACTGAGTATGGTTGAAGGTGTTGTACGTTTCGAAGCGAAGTTGGAGGTACTTAGCCTCGGTAATATGGATTTCTTTCTCAAGAGAGATGTCGAAGTTGTTCAGTCCCGGCCCATAGAGGGGGGCGCGGGAAGAGTTACCAATACCCGTCCCTGGCGCTGCCATGGCAAAGGCAGAAGGATTGAACCAGTAATTCGAGTTACCGTCGATGCTATCGGTGCGCGGATCACCTTTCATAATAGGTCCGACACGGTTCGGACGATCCCAGCAGGGGACGTCGTCCGACTCGGCAGCCGCGTTGCAAGTGAGGGAGGGGCTAGCGGAGTTGTAGAGCTGGAGAGGAAATCCGTATTGAAACGTCGTAATGCCTGCCAACTTCCAACCATCGGTTAATGGTCGGACGTGAGGGGCAAAGTGATAAATTGGCAAGACGTAGCTGTAACTGAACACAAACCGCTGCGGCGCGTCGTTATTCGAGGGCGCCCACATGCTGGCAAAGTTGAAGGGGTTAATTCCCGGCTCGATAAATGCGTCCTGGAGGTCCGGGGTGGAGTTCTGGTCAAAGAAGCGGGACCAGGTATAGGCCGCCAAAAACGAAAGCCCATGCGAGAATCGCTTGTTCACGGACATTTGCAGCGAATTGTAGCGGGAGTTGAAATCGGTTGCTTGCCGATTGATGGCGCCAAAGCCGCTCGTTTGGGGATTATAAGGGAACGTCTGCGGGGCGCAAGTCGCGAGATTGAAGGGATTGCAACCGGCGGCAGCGGCGACGGGATTAAGTCCGTTGGCATTCCCCGCTGGATTCAACTCGAAATCTCCCTCCAAGTGACGGCCCTGGTTGCCGACATAGGCGATGGTGAAGGTGGTGGAACTGCCCAACTGCCGCTCGATTGTCAGGTTGTAGTTGAATGACATCGGAACGCCGAAGTTGGGATCGAGCGTGTTGATGGTCAGTGGCTCGAGACTTGCGAAGTTAAAGTTGCTGCCGGCCGCGGGCGGAGTATAAGGGAATGGATTGGTCACCGAGCATGGGGTCGGGGTCCCACCCTTGACCGCGCACGAACCACTAAACGGAGTCGCGAAGCTGGGGCTCCCGCCGATCCCTCCCACGCCGGTCGAGAAATTGAAGAAAGGCGGCGTGGTGAGGTTCTGCAGAGCAAGCTCTTCCTCGGTTCGATTGTAGTAGATGCCGACGCCGGCGTGCACGCTCCACTTCTGCGAACTGCCCGGCGCCCAGGCAAAGCCAAGGCGAGGAACGAAGTTATGATAAGGGGTCTTCACTCCTCCGGCGCTGTTGATGCCAACGTCGCCCGGCCAGAGCACGCCGAGAGGAGCCGTGGGGAAGACCACCGACTGCCGCCCCGGCACGAAGGCATTCACCAATTTTCCGCCGTAGTAACGGTTTAGATAAGGCGTGTCGATATCCCAGCCAACCCCATAAGTCAGCGTGAGGTTGGGACGCACCTTGAACTCATCCTGAAAATAGGAATAGTACTCCCTCGAGCGCGCGTCGATGACGCTGCCATTTGTCTGCCAGTAGCTGTCAGGATCCCCCAACAAGAAATCGGCTCCCGGGTTCCCGGTCGAAAACGTGCCTGACCCGTTATACTGGTAGTACCCGCTCAAGTAGGAGTTGAACGGGTTGTAGACCTGAAAACGATCCGTTGTAAAACCGGCTTTAAAAGTATGGCGCCCGGCTATTTTTGAGAAGTTGTCGATGAACTGATAAGTATTCTCAAGGCGCGGCTGAGGTCCAAACTCGCTGAAGCCGAGCGTGAAAAGCCCGGTTACCTGCATCACCGGAAGAGAGGCATATTGCGGGAATTGCGGGTTGATGCCGGTGAAGCCGTAATTCGTGGGGTTAATCGGGGTTTGAGGATTCACGCCATCAATATTGAAGCGGGTGTAGCCGAATCTAGCTTCATTGAGCGTAGTGGGGGTAAAGGTGTGGTTCCAACTCACAGCGTATTGTTGGAAATGTCTCTTGTCCGCTTCCGTAAAACCGAGCAGAGTGGCCCCTCCCCCGAACGGCAAGGCTTCCGTAGTGGGCTGGCGCTCCCAAAACCAGTAACCCCAAATCGAATCTTTCGACCCGAAGTTCTGGTCTATCCGGGTAATGTACTGGTCGTCTACCTCAGTGTCAGAGGGACTGAATGCGTATCCGTTGTTAGCTGAGTTGGGCAGCGGAATATATTGGTTCATGAGCTTCAGCGATAGAGGATTCAAATCCGCCTGAGGTATCGTCCCACCAGAAAAAATCGTCGCGTAAGGCGTGCCGGCAGGATAGGTCTTCCCATCGTCTCCGACCATTGGGGAGCCGGAACTGCCCTTCGAGGTGGCGAGGTCGGGAAACGCTCCGCCCCGTTCTGCGGCGGAATAGACCGTCGGGATGCCGTAGGCTTCAGGCGAGACATGCCGGTTGCCTTGATACGAAAAGAAGAAGAATGACTTGTTCCGGCCGTTGTACAAGTGGGGGAACAGCACGGGGCCGCCGACGGTGCCGCCAAAAACGTTCTGCTGGAAAGGCGGGGTGGGTTGACCGGCGGCGTTGTTGAAGAACGAGTTGGCATCGAGGAAGGTATCCCGGTAGAACTCGAACCCATCACCGTGCAGTTGGTTCGTGCCGTTCTTGATTACCGCGTTCATCACCGCGCCGGAGTTGCGGCCGTACTCAGGATTGATGGTGCTGGTGACCAGGTGGAACTCTCCGATCGCATCCGGACTTGGGATGATACCAGCGGCATTTAGTGCAATATCGGCGGTATCGACACCGTTCACATAGAAAGAGTTTTGCTGCGTCTCGGCGCCGTTGGTGGCAAAGTTTGTCTTGGCTGCGCCATTGGATCCGTTCCCGAAGCGATCGGAGGCGCCTACCACGCCCGGCTGGAGTTGCTGGAGTTCGATCCAGTTTCGATCAACCAAGGGCATGTCGATAATCGTGTTGCCAGTGACAGTGGTCCCGAGTTGCATCTCCGTAGTATTTATCTGCGTGACCGTCTGCACGGCGGCGCCCACTTCAAGCGTCACATTGGCAACGTAGACTTGGTTGATGTTCAGCTCAATGTTGGTGCGCGCAGCCTTGTGAAACCCCTCTTTTTCCACCTCGACATCGTAAACGGCGGGGGCGAGCAGGTTGACAAACTCGAAATCACCGCTCGGTGAAGAGGTCATGCTCTTCGATACTCCCGTCGCCGTATTAGTGACATTAACCCTGGCGCCGGGCACAACCGCCCCGGAAGGATCCGTCACCGTGCCCCGGATTCTGCCGTAAAGTTCATCGGCCTTTGCGAAACTTCCAGAGAGCAGAACGGCAAGAAGCTCCAAACCCAGAAGCGAATATACTATCCGCCTTCGCATAGTCCCTCCTCGATGCACGCGCCAATGCACGCCGCTTCAGTACCACCACGTTGGCCCTGTAGCGGGTGTTCACCATTGAGTTGGAGTGACGCTTTACGTGCAAGTTGCTGCAAGCTAACGAGGTTTGCGACGCTCGGGCAGTTTTTTGCGCGTGACTACAACAATCTTCCGGTGCGGCA
>JBELAJ010000438.1:0-7086 GCA_049508935.1 Terriglobia bacterium
GGCCAATTGCCCGAAAAAGGAGCTGTGCTGGCAGGTGACCGCGCACTCTGTTACGAGTGCGACTTAAATTCCACCAAGCCGGAAAAACTCCTGGTCAGTGAGTTGAAGCGAGTCCATCAGGTGATACCCGAACCCGACAAGTGTCTGCTTGCCCAAGGCATCATGTGTCTCGGGCCCGTTACCCGCGGTGGGTGCGAGGCGCTCTGCGTCCATGGCGGAATGCCCTGCACAGGCTGCTTTGGGCCGGTCGAGCGAGTTCGCGATTATGGCGCCAAGGCGCTCTCAGCCATCGCCTCGATTGTGGATACTACGGATGAGACGGCCCTGGCCAAAGCTTTCGAGGGTGTACCAGACCCCGCTGGAACGTTTTATCGCTACAGTGCGCCGGCATCATACCTGGAGCGCAAGCGTCAAGCTGTGTAGAGGTGCATCATGGCTCAGAAGATTACCATCGACCCCATCACCAGGCTGGAGGGCCACGGGAAGATTGAAATCTTCCTTGGCGACGACGGCAAGGTGAGCCGCGCCTACTTCCAGGTCCCGGAGCTTCGGGGCTTCGAACAATTCGCGGTGGGGCGGCCTGCGGAGGAAATGCCACAGATTACCTCGCGGATCTGCGGTGTGTGTCCTACTGCGCATCACATGGCGAGCACCAAAGCCCTGGACGACCTCTTCCAAGTCGATCCCCCGCTCGCTGCCAAGATATTGCGTGAGATGCTTTACAGCATCTTCATGCTCGAAGACCATGCGCTTCATTTCTTCTTCCTGGGTGGTCCGGATTTCATCGTTGGTCCTACCGCCCCGAAGGCCGAACGAAATATCCTGGGTGTTCTGGGCAAGGTGGGTGTGGAGGTGGGTCGAAGTGTCATCGCCATGCGCAAGGAACTTCGTGAACTCATGACTTATCTCGGAGGCAAACCCATTCACCCGGTCTTCGGGTTGCCTGGCGGGGTGGCAAAGCCGTTGAACCCGGCCGACCAGCCGAGATTTGTTGAAACAGCAAAAAAGGGCCTGGATTTTGCCCTATTCACCCTGGCCAAATTCGAGGACATTGTTCTGAAGAATCAAGAATACGTCGCGACCATCACCTCGGAAATGTACACCCACCGCACCTATTACATGGGAATGGTCGACGAGAAGAATCACGTCAATTTCTACGATGGACGGATTCGAATCGTTGACCCGGAGGGAAAGGAATTTGGGAGCTTTACGGCGCGCAAATACTTGGACGTCATCGAGGAGCACGTTGAACCGTGGAGTTATATTAAGTTCCCCTTTCTGAAAAAAATTGGCTGGAAAGGATTTGTGGACGGCGCGGAATCCGGCATCTACAGCGTGGCGCCGCTCGCGCGGCTCAACGCGGCGAACGGTATGGCGACTCCGCGTGCACACGAGGCGTACTCGCAACTCTATGCTGTGCTGGGCGGCAAGCCTGTTCATCATACCCTGGCGAACCACTGGGCGAGAATCGTGGAGATGATTTACGCCGCGGAACGATTTCTGGAACTCGCGAGCGACCCCGCGATCGTGGACCAGAAAGTGCGTACGCTCCCCACGGAGATTCCCAAAGTCGGCATGGGCGTGGTCGAGGCGCCACGTGGGACGCTCTTCCACCATTATGAAACTGATGAGGTCGGCCTCATCACGCGGGCGAATTTGATTGTCGCTACACAAAACAACGCGGCACGAATCGCCCTCTCGGTTGACAAGGTCGCACGCGCTCTCCTGGACGCATCGAAGGCCAACGATCAGGGACTCCTCAACATGGTGGAGATGGCATTCCGAGCTTACGACCCGTGCCACGGATGCGGAACGCACGCGCTTCCCGGTGCGGTGTCGCTCAAAATCTCGATCCGTGACGCTGCCGGAAATCTCTTGCGGACGGTTTCGCGATGAAGGCTGCCTCCGGATGTGTATGTGAAGCAACCCGTGATGATGAGAAGACCGGTCTGCGATCGCCAGGAGAAAGCCCCTCACCTCCACCACCTATTCTGGTGCTGGGACTCGGGAACGAATTGCTGAAGGACGACGCCGTAGGGATCCGCGTTGCTGAAAGGCTCGCAGCCGTCTTTCCCGACGAAGTCGAAGTTCGATCGACAGCGCTTTTTGGTCTGGCGCTAATCGACGAACTTGTGGGTCGGGACAAGGTGCTGTTGATTGACAGCTATGTTCCTGAGAACTTTGGCTTGTCGAAGATCCGGGAAATCAGGCTCAGTGCCATGGTTGAAGCCGGCGCTCCCAGCCCACACTTTGTTGGCCTGGGCGAGGTTATCGAGATCATGCGCGCGCTTGAAATCGGTTTTCCACGGCAGGTTCGCATCTTGGCGATTCCTGTCCTCGATCCAGTCACTTTCTCAAGTGAAATGTCTTTTGAAGTCCAGGCTCACGTAGGCAAAGCCGTGCAGCGGGCAAGCCGTATTGTTTGGGGGTGGATTGCCCAAGAAGGCAATCGGCGAGACACCCAGAGATCCGGAAGAACTTAAATCGTTTGTAAAACCCATACGGGGAGGGTCTTAATATGGAAGGACTTCAACAAATCCTGGCGGAGCATCCCTTTTTCAATGGCATGGAAGAACGCCTTCTCCAGATTCTAGCGGGATGCGCAAGTAACGTACGCTTCGACCAAGGCGGCGTAATCTTTCGCGAAGGTGAGGAAGCAGACAAGTTTTATCTGATTCGCAACGGGAGGGTGGCATTGCAGGTAATTTCCGACCATCGAGGACCCCTGACGATCTCGACCCTCGACGGCGGTGACATTCTGGGTTGGTCGTGGCTCTCTCCCCCTTATCACTACAAGTTCACCGCCCGGACGGTAGCAGCCACACGGGTCATCGCACTGGATGGAAAGTGCCTCCGGGAAAAAGCACAAAAAGACGACCAGTTGGGTTATGAACTTCTGAAGCGCTTCGTTCCCATCATTGAGGACCGCCTTCAGGCGACAAGACTGCAACTCTTGGATGTCTACAAAGATTAAGTGTCGGCGCGCATTTAAAAACGTAGAAAACTGAACAGAAGCCGGTGGGGCGTGATGGTGTTGAGCCTCAGCGGGTCGCGGAGGTTGAGCAAGAGCAGGCACCGGAGATCGCGGCTGAGTTCTACCCGGCTTCGAGGAATGGCTCTACTGCGCCCGAACCCAGCGAGGCCGCTTCTCCTGCGGAGACAATTCCTGGCAGCACTTCGTCGAACTCGCCAACTGAGACTCCGCCCCCTGGGAACGGTTCCAGGGTTTCTGGCGGGAACGGGGTTGCCAAACCAAGCGGCTGTGGAACCTCAGTTTCGCCAGCGCCCAACAATGGCAACGGGTCGGCCGCAAGTTCGGGATTCAACCAGCTCCGCAACGAGTTCCTGACTGCGGCACGCCGTGTTGCCACGGCCAAAAAGCAGGCGATCGGCGAAGTAGTTGAATGGGCAAGTGGAGGCGCCTTTAAGTACGGAGATGTCGGCCGCATGACGGAGGCTGATATCCCGAAGCTGCGAGCGGCCACTGAACTTATGGGATCAACCCTCACCGGCGCACCACGCTGAGCAGTGTCTCTAAGGTTCCTGCAGATGAGCGACTGGGAAATTGTAGGTCAGAGAGGGGTGATGCGCTTCCTTAAAACATGGCTTGACGAGGTATCGCCGCTTCAGACATGGCTACCCGCTCAAACACTTCAACCTTGCCAGAAAGATACGATGTGACAGGGCTATCCACGAATGGGGGTCTATTGACTTCTTCGTTTGCTTTGTGGGAGGCTAGTGTGTTCATGCGTGGCTTTATGTCGAAGACAACCAACCGTTTTTTCCGGCGTCACATTCCTGCGAGCGAGCAGCCAGAGAAGTTATTCAAATACCCCGAGCTCCGACAGTTGGATGTTGAAAACGCAAAACTTTTCGCTGGTCGGGAGAACCTGGTGAAATATCTGGCTGCCGAATTAAGGGGCGGGACGGTCGCAGAGGTCGGTGTCATGTATGGCGACTTTTCCGATTTCATCATCCGCACCATTGAACCAAGGCTTTTTGTTGCCATAGACATATTCAGGATGCACAATAAGGCATTCTCATTTTCAACGACCATGTCAGATACAGCCACTTAGAGGACTGTTATTACGGGATCGTTCCCGTAGTCAACGACCTTGTGGTCAACCAAGGATTTGAGGTTGTGGGATTCCCGTTGCACTGGGGCATGTATTGCGATATTGCAATCAGGAGGAGATCGAAAAAGAACTGAGCTTCAGGTCGCGAGAGCTTTCGTAGCAATCGAATTGCGCAACTGAAAGACTGGAGCAATGATTAGGAGAGTCATCATGAGATATCTGACAGCGATTTTGGGTGTCTTGTTCTTTTCGGTCATGATCTCGGACGTGGCCATTGCCCGCAAGCATGGGGCCACCATTACCTGGATGCCCTCGAAGAGCGCCGCAACCTGCAAATCCCCCTGCAAGGGAGTCTATCTGATCTTTGAGGGACCAGGGAGCGGCAAGGAGGACATGACCAAGCCCTTTGCCTCCACCACCAAGTTGAGATTCGTGGACGACGAGCCAAAGAAGAGTGCCTATGGGGGGACGACGCGATGTTACGTGGTCCGGTATCAGATGACCATCCGCAAGAGGGTAATGGTGGGGGAGAGTTCCGAGGAGACTTGCGTCTCGTTTCAATAGCCTACTGGGGGGGTCGTAAGGTGGTCAACCCGAAAGGGATTGTCGGCAAGTCCGTGCAGGCGGTTGACATGCGGCCCTTCCAGAGCAACCGGGATTTGCCCGCTGTCCGATGCCGATACCCCGAGGGTGGGCGAGTGGGTAGCGCATCAGAGTTTGTGCCTTTCAAACTCTGCGGCTCTTGCATTGAATAATTCCTCTATTATCAATGCCCGCGCACGAATACCTCACACTAAGGACCGCAGAGTCCCAACACCGGGAACTCTGATGCGCTATCCGCTGTAGTCAACTGCTCGCCCAGCGCCTTGAGTGCTACGCGGGTCCAATCGTGTTCTTTCGGTGAGCCCTGCGTAACTCGGCCTCCATTTACTAGTAAAGAAGCATTTTTCAGCAATCAAACGATCGCGCGGCGGACATGCCTATTGGTCCACGAACCTGACTGGTCCTGTTACCAACTCGCTTACCCTCATCCAGCTCAGTGGCGGTTCAACAACAAGTATGAACTGAACAGAATCGCGAACATCAGGTTTACGCAGCCAAACCCGATAAACACGCGCTTAGGCACGCGAAATTTCACATACGCGATCAGGCTGACCACGAACGCCCAGTACTTGAGCGCCATGCCAAAGATCAGGAATGGAAAAGTGTACTGTGGATGGACATACAAATAGAAATAAAGTGCGCTGAAACACAGTGCTGTTCCTGCCGTGAAGAGACGGAACAACGGATAGTCACTCGGATTGATTTCGTCGCGATTGGGGAGCTTTTCGAAGCTGTATGGGATGGATGCAAACATCGACGACACTATGGACACGCCGCCGAAACCGTTCAGCACCGCTCCAAGTAATAGGACGATTCTCATTGACTCCTCCTTTCTAGCGCTAGCTTCTTTCCCGTCCCTTGTAGCCGGGCAACAATGCTCTCTCGTGCCTGTGCCGACTCGGCGGACTCGCATGGGGAGAGTCTTCTGGTCGTGGGTGGACACGCGACTGCAGAGCCCGGTGCGAAATGGTTTCGACCGTTTCTGCCCCTGGCCAAAAAATTTTGCCCGGATTGTGAGTTCTGGGAGGCCCGTTTTCCGGCCATTTCCGCGTCCGCTCCCGCCTGGCCCGAGACGATGGTTTCCAGCCAGGTGGGAAGTATTCTACTCCAGGTAGGGGCTATGCAGGTTCCTTGCTCATACCGGGTTGCAGAAAGGTCTGGCTACCCGCTATGGAGGGGTTAGGGGTGGTTGCTTGGAGTGCGGCAGCGAAGCTCCCGCCCTGGAATTCGAGCCGACGGCGGTAGCTGGCGCTACCGCACTCCAAGGTCCATTCAGCACAAGCATTTTCAAAGCAGCGTGGCTAATTCCGATTTCCCGGTGAAGAATTGCATGATGGCAAATCCTTGAATTCCGGCGGGTGGCGCGGACGTGCCGTCTTTTGGCGTGTCTGCGCCCCCGACCATCCCGAGGAACGCCTACATGCCGACAAAAGACGTCGGCACGTAGGCACCACCCGCGGAGCGAAGGATCTGGGCAGTTACCTATGGTTCAGCGGCTCACGAACAACTGCAGAGATCCTTCGCGCAGTTTACCCTGAGCGAAGCGAACGGGCTCAGGATGACATATTCTGGGCTCTTTCACGCCTTCTCTCCATGGATGGACCACCCACGAGGGAGCAAGTGACCCCTCACCCGGCCCGCTCCGGCTGATGAAAACGCCGGCTGCGACCCACCCTCTCCCCAAGGGAGAGGGCTGTCTCATCCCGTCACTGTCTAGCTTATCATTATAGGCTTGACAGCCTAGTCCGGCTGGTGCTAACATGTAAGGCCTGTGAACGTGTATCTCACCTTTTGTGGGGACGGTTCCTCTGCCGCCCCTGCCCCCGAACTTTCCTGACGATGGAGAATACTATGTCTTTACGCAAAGCTACTTGTCTTACTCCCCGGCGGGTCAACGCCGCGCGGCACAATTCCGAGCGCTCGACCGGACCTCGCAGCGAGACCGGAAAAGAGCGCATGAAGTTGAACGCCCTGAAGCACGGCTGTGATGCGGCGCCCGAAAACGAGGCCGCCGTCATGCGGGCGCTGGGCGAAGATCCCGAGCGGTTCACAGCCCTGAAGCGCGAGCTTGCGACCGCTTACGGGCCGGGCGACGCGCTCTGGGACCGGCAGATCGAGGACCTGGCCAGGCTCTACTGGCGGCGCGACCGAATCGAGCGCATGGAGACGGGCCTGATGCGGGACGCTCTCAGGGAGGTCGAAGAGCGGCGGCGCGGGCTCGCCCGGGCCCTC
This sequence comes from Terriglobia bacterium, assembly GCA_049508935.1. GTDB lineage: Bacteria > Acidobacteriota > Terriglobia > UBA7540 > UBA7540 > CAVROP01. The sequence continues at coordinate 6,912 of JBELAJ010000438.1, forward strand.
GCTGAGGTAACGTTCGAGCCGTCCCAGTGCGAGGCGGTGGCGCTCGAGTTGCCCAAGCCCACCCACCCCTCGGTGCGGCTGCGCATGCTGATTTCGCTTTGGGGGGTGATTCGCGAGCAGGCGCGGCGGCGGGTGTTCACGCTCGCCCAGCGGAAGCAGATCGAAAGCTACTACC
>JBELAJ010000439.1:0-7271 GCA_049508935.1 Terriglobia bacterium
CTTCCTTCAGACCCCGCCTCGCGGCGACGCCCTTGCGCTTTGCTATGACTTCACCTCCATCAGGTTGTCAAAGGGACTTTCACCCTCAAGCTGTCGAACATGCTCGGCACACTCGCGGTAGGGACGACCATTGCTGACCGCCCCCCGCACAGATCCGTACGTGCGCTGCTAGCGGTCGGGTAAGGCAATGGCGCGGACCGGGCTTCGAATGATGCCGACGTTTCCATCGCCTCCCCTAAAATTCCGTACGGCGGGTTTTCCCCGGTAAAATGTTGTCGACAACATTTTACCGGTAATGTGGAGAAGTCAAAAATGTGGCCAAACGACTCCAAGTCCTCTGCGCTCAGCACGTCGGTTCCCAACTTGGCCACATAATTCGACTTAATTTGAAGCCCCCCACATGGTGTAATCCTTCTCCAAGGAGGTGCACACCATGTTCGAAAAGATCTTCTCATTTCCTGCTGTTCTTCGACGACATCGTGAAGGACCACTTGCTTCGGAACGACTTGAGTATCTGAAATATCTTAATGATCGGGGCCTGACCCTGGGCACCGTGCTCAAGCAGGCTCGCTACTGCTTATGCATCGCCCGGGAGATCCAGCGGTGGCCTCGAGATCATTGCTTCCATGCTGCCGAACTGAAGGCCATCGCCGCTTCTTGGGCAGCGCAACGTGTGGTACAGGGACGAGCCGCTGCTCCTCGCTGGCCCCAGGAGCAGTTCCACTCTGTTGCTTGCAGCTTTTTGAATAGCTTTGGCCGTTTGGCCCGCGATGCAGATCCGGCGCCCGGTCCCTATGACGCGTTGGTTGAAGATTTTCTTGAGGTGTGCCAAGAACGTGGGTTGGCACCGGCGACGCGTAACCAACAACACTGGCACATCCGGCAGTTCCTCTTCTATCTGAGACAACAGAGCTATTCTCTCGAAGGCCTCACCCCCGATCATATCGACGCTTACCTCGCGCACCTCGGCCAAACGTGGAGTCGCGTTTCCCTGGGCACGATTGCGAGGGTCTTGCGCGCCTGGTTTCGCCATGGCGAGATCCGGGGAAGGACCCGACCGGGTTTAGCCGACTCAATTCTCGTTCCCCGGATCTACCGGCACGAGGGGCTCCCCTTGGGACCGACGTGGGAGCAGGTCAGAGGCATCTTTGCCGACTCACGGGGAGACAAGCCATTACCGCTACGCGATCGGGCCATCCTTCTTCTGCTCGCCGTTTACGGCTTGCGCTCGGGCGAGGTTCGGCGTCTTCGGCTCGACGACATCGATTGGAAAAAAGATCGCCTCAGTGTGGTGCGATCCAAGAGTGGGCGACGAGAGTCGCTGCCTTTGGAGGCTCACATGGGGAATGCCCTGGCTTGTTACCTGCGTCAGGGAAGGCCGAAATGCGACAGTCGCTCGGTATTTATGACCTTCAACGCCCCTTTCCGACCCCTCTCGACGGGAGCTCTTTACAATCTTGTGAGCCGCCGTCTTCTGCCCGTGGTGGGACCTGGGAAAAGCCGTGGACCTCATGCCCTTCGGCACGCCTGCGCCCGCCGACTGGTCGATGCCGGGCTCACCCTTAAAGAAATCGGAGACCACTTGGGACACCGTAGCCCGGATTCCACTCGGATCTATGCGAAGGTGGACCTGACCTCCTTGCGTTTGGTGGCCATGGAAGACCTGGGAGGTTTGCTATGAAACTCTCATCGGCCATTGAAAACTTTGTGGCTTTGAAGCGTTCACTGGGCGCGGTCTTTTCTGTCGATGCTCGAATCTTGGGTTCCTTCAGCCGTGCCCTGGGGGACGTCCACCTCGAAGCCATCACGCCTGAGGACTGTCGGAGGTTTTGCCGCGGCAAAGGCCTTCCCACCCGCTTCTGGGAAAGGAAACATGGATCTCTGCAGGGCTTCTTCCGCTATCTCGTTTCTCGAGGATTCCTCGTCAGCTCCCCGTTTAACGAGCCGGCCCCACGCATCCAATGCACTTTCCGTCCTTACATCTACTCGCACGATGAGCTTGGAAAGCTGCTGGAGGCGACTGCTCAAGAGAGGAACCCCCGCACGCGGCTTGAGCCCGAAACTCTGCGGACCATCATTCTCTTGCTCTACGGAGCAGGACTTCGGGTGGGGGAAGCACTGCGGTTGCGCCCTTGCGACGTCAATTTACAACAGCGAGTGCTTTCCGTCTGGAACACGAAGTTCTTCAAGTCGCGGTTGCTCCCCATCGGAGCAAGCCTGGCCACCGCGCTTGCCCGCTACGCTCAACAGCGTCAACCTTGTCTCCCGCCGGTTGAACATTCTCCCAGCTTCTTTACGACCCGGACCGGGATGGCGGTTCGGCTTTGGCAGATTGAGGCCGGATTCGTGCGTTTGCGGAAGCGAGCCGGCATTCAACGACCTTCCACAGACCGCTGGCAACCGCGGCTTCACGATCTGCGCGCGACCTTCGCCGTTCATCGCTTGGTCGCCTGGTATCGTGAGGGCACAGACCTTCAGAGACGTCTGCCCCTGCTGGCCACCTACCTGGGACACCTAAACGTCTCAGGGACCCAGGCTTATCTGCCAATGACACGCGAACTTTTGATTGAGGCATCGCGTCGCTTCGAGCGTTACGCCCAGCCCAAGGAGGATCTCGATGCCTAACTCCCATCTCCTTGGTTCTTTCGTACGACGTTTCCTACTGGAAAGCATGATCGCCGACCGCAACTTGAGTCGCAATACGCAAACGAGCTACCGAGATGCCGTCCGCTTGCTGCTACGATTCATCGCCGAGCGTTATGGCATCGATCATACTCATCTAACCGTCGAGGATGTCAATGCAGAGGTAGTACGGAACTTCTTGACTCACCTTGAGAAGAAACGCAGCAGCTCCGCGGCGACCGTCAACCAGCGTCTCATCGCGATTCGCTCACTCTTCCGCTTCATCGGCCAATGTGTTCCCGAACTTGTCGACTTGGCTACGCAGGTCGAGGCGGTGCCTTTGCGCAAAACGGTTTTGCCGACGATACCGTATCTCGAGAAAAAAGAAATGGACGCCTTCCTCGCCACTCCGGATCGACGCCGTCTTCAAGGCCAAAGGGACTACGCGTTGCTCCTCTTCCTCTTTAACAGCGGCGCTCGCGCCAGTGAAGCTGCTCACCTAACTGTCGGAGACCTGGATCTGGGAACCTCACCCTTCGTTCGGATTTTGGGCAAGGGACGCAAGATCCGGCTTTGCCCTCTGTGGCCTCACACCGCCAAGGTCCTGCGCGCCTTGCTGGACCGCCGTCTCGAAGGACCGCCCGAGGATATGGTGTTCCTCAATGTTCGCGGCGCGCCCATCACCCGCTTTGGCATCCACACTCTCGTCGAACGGATAGCTAACAGAACCAGTAAACAAATGCCCTCGCTTCAGGAAAAACACGTGAGCCCGCACGTTATTCGACATTCCACGGCCTGCTATTTGCTGCGTGCGGGGGTCGACATCAACACCATTCGGGACTGGTTGGGACATGTTTCTTTGGAGACTACCAACCGCTATGCCAAAGTCGACTTGGAGATGAAAGCCAAGGCACTCGCTACCTGTGCGGTCACTGAGCCGGGCCGAACTCGTTCTGAGGAGAAAGCCACATGGCGGAACGATCGTGACCTGATGGCATTTTTGAATTCGCTGTAGCTTGGTCGGCCTCAAATTATGTGGCCAAGTTGAGCGCCAATGTGCTGAGCGCAGAGAACTTGGAGTCGCTTGGCCACATTTTTGACTTCGCCACATTACCGGTAAAATGTTGTCGACAACATTTTACCGGGGAAAACCCGCCGTACGGAATTTTAGGGGAGGCGATGGAAACGTCGGCATCATTCGAAGCCCGGTCCGCGCCATTGTCTCACCCGACCGCTAGCAGCGCACGTACGGATCTGTGCGGGGGGCGATCAGCAATGGTCGTCCCTACCGCAACCACAAAGTTGAGGAGCGCGGTGTCGCTTCAAACGTACTTCCGCTCGCGCGCAACGTTTACGCAGTGACCCTTGGCGACGAGTTACTTTGCCTCGACCTCGAAACTGGAAAACCCAACTGGACTTTTCACAGTGGATCTCGCAGCAGAGATTTCCACTGGACCTCTACACCAGCCGTCACGAACGAGCGCATCTATTTTGGCGGACTCGATGGAATCATTTATGCCCTGGAGGCGCAGTCTGGAAAGCTGGTTTGGAAGAAGGAGCTGGGCGGACGCGTCGCAACCTCTTCAGCCGTCCGAGGGAACGATCTTTACGTGGGGACTGCGAAGCGCCACATCTATCGTTTGGGTACTGATTCTGGTAGCCGCCGCTTGCAGTGCTGAATAGCTTGGCTTCGGACGTTCTAAGTCGAGCCAAACAGCCCAACCTTGCAAACACCAATTCCGGATTAAAGCCTATTTGGGCTGAGCCGGCTCGTCCGTCTTCGTGGTGGCTGGCCTTAGCTCGATCTCCTGGTAGAGGGGACGAAGAGCCTCCTGGGTTTTGCGTATTTCTTGAAATGCCTTATACTCGCGTTCAGCGTCAGCCGTAGCGCCCATCTTGCGGTAGGCCAAAGCCAGTCGAAAACGAACGATCTCGTTCTGTGGGTCCGAACGCTCAGCATCCAGCAAGTAGTCCAGCGCCTTGCGAGGTTCGTTCTTTGCCGTGAAGACTTTTCCCAGACCGATCTGCGCCTCAACAAAATGTGGGCGTAGTTGCAAGGCGCGGGAGTAGTGTTGAAGGGCATTTTGTAAATCGCTCCGTGATAACGCTACCTCCCCCAATTGGTATTCGGCGTTCGAATCGGCCGGATTGGCGGCGACAGCCGCCTTAAATTCCTTCTCCGCTTCTGAGAGGTTGGGTTCGCTGGCTGAGTATTTGAGAAGAGCCTCCCCCAATTCAAAGTGAATTCCAGGCAGATTGGGATCGGCCGCCAGAGCCCGGCGATACTCTTGAATGGCGCCGGGAGGATCATTGCGACTCATCAACGATTCCGCCAGGATCTGGCGCGTGCGAGCCGATTGTGGCGCCACTTTGACCAAGGCTGCCAAGGCGTGCGCCGCCAGGTCGGAGTGGACACGGTATGCGGTGTAGAGCGTGTCAGGATTATTAGGTTCAAGGGATTCAAGAACCTTCACGACTGCGGCGGCTTCCTCGAGGTTTCCAGTCATGTAGTAGATGGTGATCAAATCCGAACCCGCTTGGGTGCGTAACTGCTCCTGTTGCACGTGCGAGAAGGACTTCTCCAAAAGAGTCCTCGCCTCATCGAGCTTCCCAAGTCGCATTTCGGACATACCGAGAAAAGCTTGCGCGTTCCACAGATCGGGCGCAAGCCTGAGCGATTCCTGAAATTGCTCGACGGCTTTGGGGTAATTATGCTGATTGAATGCAATTGCACCCAGGCTGGCCGTGGCCTCCGCATTATGAGGATCTATTCGAAGGATTTCCTGAAATTCCCGGGCGGCAACCTCAAGCTGGTTCGCTTTGAGGGCTTCCTCTGCCCGCAGGTAATGGAGCTTAATTCCCTCTAATTGTTTAGTTTGACCGTCCGCAAGCGAGCAAAGAAGAAATAATGAGGTTACCAGACAGAAGCTAATCCTTGGGCGCACTTTGGGGAGTGACCTTCTTAAATAACCCATGACAACCGCCATTCTATGCATGTTTCAAACCGGCCGGTGACGGCATAATGCGATCGAAGCACACCTTTTAGTGCGGGCGGTCCTTTCGCGCCGCAATCAGAGGATCCGGCTTGAGCCAATTTCCTTCCCGGGCCAGATAGAAAGTATTAACCGGCACGTGGGGGTATCGATCGACCTGTCCGCTGGGCCAGCGGATTTCAATCAGGTCTGCTTGCTTGAGGTCAGCCATGCCGATTTGGACTCTGAGGTCGTTGGCGGACAAGTAGCTCTCGTTGCTTCGCACATCAAAGATGCGGCGTACCCCGCCGGCAGTGACGGTTATGCGAGCTCCGATGCCGCTCCGGTTGCTCTTCACACCTTCGGCCCGTATGGTCAGCCAGTTGTTCCGGTTCCCACCGTCGTTGCGCAATAAGGTGGGAACGTCATTCTTGTTGATGATTAGGACGTCCGTGTCACCGTCATTGTCAATATCTGCAAAGGCCGTGCCTCGGCCCGAACGCTTCGGCAGTTTTCGGAGGCCGGTTTCCTCGGAAACATCGATAAACTTCTTGCCCAGCATATTGCGTAACATATAGTTCGGCTCGGTCCATGTATCCTCGGGGTGGACTTTCTCCACCTGCGGGTCCGTATGGCCGAACGTCACCCAGAGGTCCAGCCATCCGTCGTTGTCGAAATCGAAAAACTTGGTTCCCCAAGCGCAGTAATCGTAGCCTAGCTGACCGAGACCCCTTAACTGGGTTACATCGTCGAAGACGTGCGAACCACGATTCTCAAAGAGTGTGTGACTCTGGTCGATCCAGGTGGCGACGTATATGTCCATTAGACCATCATTGTTGTAGTCTCCTACCGCCACACCCATCGTACCCATGGGATTACCGTTCCCATCTACCGTAAGTCCCGATTCGAAGCTAGCGTCTTTGAAGGTGCCGTTGCCATTGTTAATGTAAAAAAAATTGGGGCCGGAGTCGTTGACTTGGTAGATGTCCTGGAGCCCATTGTTGCTGAAGTCGCCGAAAACCACCCCAAAGCCATGCCCCAGATCGCTGCGGATCAGGCCTGCCGCCTTAGTCACGTCGGTAAAGGTTCCGTCCCCGTTGTTATGGTAGAGGATGCCCTGTTCCCCCTGGTAGGTGTCGGGCGGGCAGGCGATGGGTACGCCTTTCAACTTGCAGGCATTCTCGTCGCCCGGTCGGGGAGGAAGATGCTGCGGATCAACGCGGACAAAATTCGCCACGTAGAGGTCGAGACGGCCATCGTTGTCGTAGTCCCCGAACGCCGCACCCATGCTCCATTTCGGGAAGCCCCAATGAGGATCAGCCACACCCGCCGCTTCGGCGACTTCCGTGAATGTCCCGTCACCATTATTTCGATAAAGCTTGTTGGGGCCGTAGCTGGTAAGGTAAATGTCCGGAAAACCGTCGTTGTTGTAGTCGCCGACCGCGCAGCCACTGTGCCAGCCCGAATCTCCCAAATGGGCCTGCGCGGTGACGTAATCGTGAGGACGTTGGCCCGCGGCCTCAGACTGACGCGAAGTACCATTTACCAAGAAGATGTCTTGGTAGCCGTCGTTGTTGTAATCCAGAAAACATGCGCCTTCGCCGTTTACGTCGATCAGGTACTCGGTGGTTTCATCACCGTCGATTATCTTCATGTTGAGGCCGGCTTGCTGGGTGA
>JBELAJ010000044.1:0-24893 GCA_049508935.1 Terriglobia bacterium
TTCCGTGCGCCGTCTGGTTCAGGCCGTGTCCGAGACCGAACAGGTTATCGAGAGAAATGAGCCGCTGCGCATCCAGAACCGCGCGGATGTTGTCGGCCAGAAGACGCTTCACCTGCCGGCCCGCTGGGGTTGTCTGCTTGGGACCGGCAAGCAGGGTGATGATAGCGTCCTGGGAGCGTTGCGTTTCGCCCGTCGCGGCGCGCAAAAGCTCGCCGAACGAATTCTCCGTGGCGTCGAAAAGCTGCACGGAGGAAGAGACGCTGTTGAATGGATTGATAACCTGCTGCCAGGACTGGTTCACGTCTTGAATTTCGCCCTGGCGCGCCAGGATTTCCCAGAGTCCGACGACGGCTTGATAAATCCCCAGCGTGTCTCCTCGCACGCCATAGTCAGGAATGCGGTCAATAGCATCTGCGACGGCGAGAAAACGCCTGACCGAGTCGTCGTTCAGCGCGTGAAACTCTGAGAAAATAGAATACTGGTCCCCGAAGCGTGGAAAGTCGTCCGCCAGCAAACTCACGGCTTGGGGACTTAAGCGCGAGTCCGGGGAGCGCCGGCGGTCAATCTCGTTCAAAGTCAGGAACACTTTGAGAGGTGAATCCTGCGAAATCTCCCTGGTAAGTCCAAACATGCCGGCGATCAAGTCGTCAGGGGCCTTCCACTCCCTGGAATGCTGCGCCCATTCAGCCCCGAGTTTAGAATGAACTTTGCCGCCCAGGATTCCTTTCCAAACTGCCAGGTTGCCAGGGATGTGGGGTTGGCCGTCTGGCTCGAACCAGAGCCGGGTCACAAGCAACAACAGGCCCGGATCTGTCCTGAAGGCGCCCTTCGCCGGGCCGGGGGTGACTTTCCGCCCTCGTAAAGCCACGTAAAATCGAGTCAGTCGGTGCGGTTCAACGAAGTATGACTGCTGAGCCGGGTTGATGCGCGCGAGTGCGTCGTAGTAAGCCGCCAGCCACCCCGAATCTCTTGCCACGAGCCGCGACACGAATTCCGCCGGTGAGTCGGGGCTGGCGCCAACCAAGCTCTTCCAGGCTGGTTCAGCCGCAGTTCCGCCCGGAACGACCACGCGGTTCGATCGAATACAGATGTGGTTCCCGAAGAAATCCAGGATGGCCGCGTTGGGCGCAAGTTTCTCGATCCCCGGAGACCGCAGCAGGGCACGCCGGGTGCTGTCATCCATTCGAGACATCGCCCAATAAAGACGGGCTAATTCGGGATCCTGCAAGAGAACGTCAATGACATCATCTTTCTTGGCTTTGCTATTTTTCGTCCAATCCGCCTGGCTGAATAGGACTGGTGCCCTGGTGCTTGGGAATGGGTAAGCGAACGGCTTGCCCCCTCGAAGCGTTTGTTCCAATTCAGCCAGGGGGAATCCGGAATCCACAGTAATGAACGCCCTTTTTTGGTCAGCGGTCTCGAGGGCCACTCGAGGGCCGCAAGCGCTCGAGAGCCGGTAGCCCAGAGTATTCAGCAGCGGCTGTGCCTCGCTGCATTTCGAAACCCGAATGATCCCTTCCGCGCCCGCCAGCGCCTGAAGTTCCCGGGCGTGATCAACGTAACGCCTCAGCAGCACCAAAAACTCAGTGGCCCTGCGTCCGCCCTCTTGCCAGGTAAAACCGTGAGTCACGACATTCCGCGCAAGAAGCGACAACACTTCCTCCGGAGGAATCTTCTGGCTGATGCCGGCCATGCGCAGGAAGGGCCGGAGAGGGCCCGGAATGGAGACGCCCGTCCCCGAAGAGGGAGCGCTTGGCCCGGCTTGCTGGGCTTGCCCGTCCTGCTGGGGAGGCGGGGCCGCGCTCGCGGCTTTGCTGCCGAACCCACCTGAGTAGGCGAGTAAGAGTATTGCCAGAGGAAATGCTCGGGAAACGCGGTGTTTCATAACGGACTCCTTTCCCTGAGGCCTGACGCAACCATTACCAAAAAATGCCGACTGCCGGAGGAGAGTCCAACAGTCCTCAAGTAGACGCCGCCCGGCTCCGTCGCATAGCTCCGCAGACCTTGGATTCTCCTCTCGGGCTTGCGGAATGCAACGTCCCACCGGTCTCCCTAACTCCGGAACGAAATTGACAGACTGTCCTGTTGAACTCAATACTAGGCCAACTGCCCCTCAGCGTCAAGTTTGCTTTCTCTGCAGGCTGCGGCAACACACTTCAACTGTGTCATTCTGAGTGTGCATGGGAAAACGAACTGCCTCTTGGGGACTAGAAGACATCGGTGATGCGAAATGGCGGCTGAAGATCACATTCCGGCGCGCCTGAGTTGGGCTTCACGCCAGGACCAGACTTGCTAGCGGGGGCGCACTTCAGTCAATATGTCTTTATCCGTGGTGCCCGCCCGATTGAACGGCCCGGACCGTTCGCAAGGCGGCTGCCATTTCTTGTTTTCGGACTCTTAATTTTCGCCTCCGGCCGCTTACCTTTTGCCCGCCCAGTCGTCGTAACGGGTTGAGAGGTCAAGCAAAGTCGGTGATGGAAGGCTGCTTGGAGCTAGCCGGACACATACCAGAAGAAGCGAGACCGAGTGGGGCGGATGAGTTGACGCTGATTCGCCGCGCCCAGGAAGGCGACCCCGTAGCCTTCGAGGCGCTCGTGCGAGCCTACGACCAGAACGTGCTCCGCCTGGCGCTGCAAGTGGTGCACTCGCCGGAAGAAGCCCGTGACCTTTACCAGGAGGCGTTTTTGAAGGTCTACCGCTCCATCCGCTACTTCCGGCTGGAGGCGCGATTTTCCACCTGGCTTTATCGCGTGGTGATGAATGTTTGCCTGGACTATTTGCGCCGCCAGAACACCCGTAAGGAAGTGCAGGGACCGGAAAGCGAGGACGGTCAACCGGAGTACTTTCAGACGGTGCCGGAGGAAAGTCCGGTGCTCGACCCGGAACGCGCCGTGCACTCGAGGGAAATCGGGCTCCGCATCCAAGCTGCGCTTCAGCGCCTGAACCCTCGCGAACGCCTGGTCTTCGAGTTGAAGCACTACCAGGGCCTGAAGCTCCGCGCCATTGGCGAGCTTTGTAAGACCAGCGAGCAAACGGTTAAGAACTGCCTTTTCCGCGCTACACAGAAACTGCGCATGGACCTTGGCGACCTAGTGTAGGGAAGAGCGGAACCGGGGACAGGCAAGAAGTAGGCAGTAGGCAGTTGGCAGTTGGCAGTGGGCGGTGGGCGGTGGGCAGTGGGCGGCGGGCAGCAGGCGGTGGGCGGTGGGCAGCAGGCGGTGGGCGGTGGGCAGCAGGCGGTCGATGGTTGACAATTGGCAGCGTCCAGCAGGATCGCAGGTGTTGATTTTGGAATCTGGAATTTTGAATCTTGAATCTTGATTTGGCCGAGGGAGTCATGACTTGCACGGAGTCTGAAGAATATACGGCACTCGATCTTTACGGCGATCTTTCGCCTAAGCAGCGAGCGCTCTACGAGGCGCACCTCGCCAACTGCGCGCGATGCCAGGCTGCGCGCGAACAAGTCCGCAGCTTGCATGAGGTGCTGGCTCAGCGGCCGCGTCTTGAACCGTCTCCCGATCTTCTGGTGGAATGCCGACTGGCCCTGTCTGAGGCACTCGAACGGGAGCGATTGGGCTGGCACGGCCTCATGCGCGAATGGTTGGCCTTCCTTCAACTCCCGCCGCAGCGAGTGGTCTCCCGCCTGGCATTCGTTCTTACTCTGGTGGTTTTTGGGTTTGGCCTGGGTTGGACGTTGCGTCCGCGCACCGAACGAGTGATTCCCTCCGGGCCTGGCAGCGTAAACACGTCTTCCGTTGCCGACGCGGACCTCGAGAACATGCGCATCAACGACATCAGCCGCGTGGCTCCCGATCCGCAGACTGGCGGCGTGCGCATCACCATGGATGCGCAGCGCCGCTTCACCCTGGAAGGCTCGCTTGACGATCCCCGCATCCAACAACTCCTGGTCAACGCGGTGAAGAGTTACGACAATGCGGGAATTCGCCGCGACACACTGGATGCCTTGCGGGCTCGCACCAAGATTCCCAACGTCCGGGCCGCCTTGCTTTACACGATGGAGCACGACCCGAACGCCGGAAACCGTCTGGCAGCTTTGGACGCGGCTCGGGCTATGCAAGGCGGGGAGGACTTGCAGCGGACGCTGATTAACGTCCTCGAGCGTGACCGGAACCTGGGAGTCAGGGTCCAGTCTGCCGATCTGCTGGTCGACCAAATGGAGAGGCAAGGCCGTGATGAGGCGACGGTGAACGCCTTCGCCCGCCTTGCCACAAGCGATTCGAATAGCGACGTGCGATTGAAGTGCGCGAGTGAACTGCGAAAGCTGGTAAGCGATGGAATCCTACAAGCTAATGAGAAATAAATATCCATTTCAATGCGGATTCGCCGGTAACGGAAAAACCGATGTGGGTGCTTTAATTCCGACCCTGAGCGAAGCGAGGGGGAAGAATCTCGCTCTGAGAACAACGGCACTGCGAGATTCCTTGTCGCCCGGGGCTCCTCGGAATGATACGGCAAAATTGCTTTTCCGTGGTCTGCTACTGTTCTGCCTGGCGGCCTTGCCCTGGCCAGCCCTTGCACAACTCAATGAACAGCGAGGCGCGCCCGTGCGGCGCGGGAACGCCTGGACGGAGACCTACACCTGGACGTCTCCGGCGCGCGAAGGCGGCAAACTGATTCTGCGCGCCGACATGGGCTCGGTGGAAATCACCCCCGGAGCGGGCAATCAGCTCGAGGGTCGCGCGGTGGTGCGCGTTTTCAATGGCAACGAGGAGCGGGCGCGCCGTGTCTTCGACGCCTTCCACCTCAGCGCTCGTTTGGTCGAAAGCACCGGCGTCTACGTGAGCGCGGAGTTTGGCGGTTCGAGGCATCACGACGGCTCCATGGGAGTGGAATTCGATATCAAGGTTCCCGCGCATTTCAATCTGGACGTTGAGACGAGAGGGGGCGATATCGACCTCGATGGCGCCCTGCAAGGCGAGGCGAGGCTGACCACCGCGGGCGGCGATATTCACGCCGGGGATATTGACGGCGCTGTCCGGGTGGAAACAGCAGGCGGCAACATCAGCTTGGGGAACCTTGGCGTTCGCGCGGAAGTCCGCACCGCCGGCGGCAACATTCATATCGGTAATGTAAGGGGCGACGGCACCATTGAAACCAGCGGCGGCGAGATCGAAGTGGGGCAAGTCGACGGTACGCTGCGCACGGAGACGGCGGGCGGCGATATTGTGATTGCAGGCGCCGGTGGCCAAGTCACAGCGGAGACCGCGGGCGGACAGATTCAAGTCGGGCCGACCGGAGGCAGCGTGCGGGCTCAAACCGCCGGAGGAAACATCGTGCTTCGCGGGGCGCGCGGACGGGTGGTGGCTGAGACGACAGGGGGCAGCATTGACCTCCTGCAGCTCGGCGCCGGCGTCCGGGCCAACACTTCCGCAGGACGTATCCTGGCGGAGTTTGACGCCAACACTAAGACCTTTGTGGCGTCGCAGCTTGAGAGCTCGATGGGGGATGTTTACGTCTATTTACCGATCAATTTGCCTTTGACGATCGACGCGGCCATTGATGCCGCCGCCGGCCATCATATTGTTACTGATTTTCCGTTGAGCATTCTGGGGGACAAAGAAGATTTCAGCGAGAGCACGATTCGAGGCCATGGAACCTTGAACGGCGGCGGTGAGGTTTTGCGCATTCGAACTGTGGCCGGGAACATTGAGATTCGCAAAATCGACGCGCGCAGCTTGCAGGAAATCAAGAGCCGCGAGGATACGACCTGGAATCGCCTGCAGCAACGCGCCGCGGAAAAAGCGCAGCGAGAGCGTGAGCGCCAGCAGCAACGCCGGCAGAAGCAAAAGGAAAAGGAGGATGAAAGTGACCAGAATTGACCGCACGCTGCTCCAAAGGTATCTGATAGCCTGCCTTTTCCTCTGCTTCGGAATGTCGTTCGCCGCGACCCTCGCCGCTTCGCAGCAGCTCGAACGCGCTTGGTACGGCCTCTACCCTCTCCCCGTGGGAGGAAGCGTCTCGGTCGAGAACGTTCAGGGCGAGATCAGCGTCGAAGGATGGGATCGCGCTGAAGTCGAGATCACGGCCGGTAAGATCGGCAAAGGGCAGGACGAGCATCTGGAAGACGTGCGCGTGGTGACCGAACTTGGAATTCAGAGCCTGGCAATCAGGACCGTCTACCCGCCGCACATGGACAAGCCGGTGCGGGTCGATTACCGGTTGCGCGTGCCGCGCCAGGTCCATCTGGCTTCGCTTCGCACTCTGGAGGGGAACATCGCGGTACATAGCGTTGAAGGTTCGGTGGAGGCGCGGACGCTCAGCGGCAACATCGTGGAGATGGGGATGACGGGCCGCGTTACTGCCAGGACTCTCACGGGAAGCATCCTGGTCTCACTCAAAGCCTTGCCCGCAGGTACACAACCCCTGCTCATGGACACGGTCAATGGCAATATCGACTTGCTCCTTCCCCCTCGGCCCAATGCGGATCTCGAGCTCAGCACGCTGGACGGCTCGATCCAAGGTAACTACGCCTTTCAAGTCAGCTCCGCGCCCGGAGACACGACGCGCCGGACGCGTCTTGGCCTGGGCGGCGTGACGGTCACACTGCGGACCGTACGGGGCACGATTCGCGTCGCGGAGAGGGACGATCTCTTGTAGTTTCGATCACGAAGGGGCAGGAGTTGCGTCTAAGAAAAGTGGGTAGCGCAGACCTCCGCTTTTGAGGTCTGCGGCTCTTAGTGTGAAGTCGACGAAGAAGCGGGTAGCTGCGCGTCACTTGTGACCTAATGAACAAGGGAAAAGCCGCGGACCTCAACATCGGAGGTCCGCGCTACCCGGCTCCAGCTTGGCAAAGGGAGAATGACCATGAAACGAAACTTCGCAGTGAGTTTGATGCTGTCATCGTTGATGTTGCTGGTGAGCGTGAGTATCTGCCGCAGTCAGGAAGCGCCGGAGCCGCCCGAAACGCCGGCGGCCCCGGAAGCGCCCGAGCCGCCTGAGCCGCCCGAAACGCCGGAAGCGCCCGATACGACGCTGAATCTCCTGACTCAGTCCCACACTCCCGACGAAAACCCCTGGCTGGGTGTCCAGGTGAGAGACGTGACTGCGGAAAAGGCGCAGGAATTGAAACTGCCCGGCGAGTATGGCGCCCTGGTGGGAGGCGTTGATAAGGACAGCGCTGCGGCCAAGGCGGGCCTGCAAAAGGGCGATGTGATAGTTGAGTTTGCGGGAGAGCGCGTGCGGAGCGCGGCCCAGTTGCGCCGCCTGATTCGCGAGACGCCCGCCGGGCGGACCGTCAGCTTGCAAGTCTTCCGTGACGGTCAGGCTCGAACCCTGAACGCCAAGCTTGAACCTCGAAAAAACGAGTTCTACTTTCAGACTCCGGAAGTGCATATTCCGGAAATCCACATCACACCGAATATGATTGAGCCGTTCAACAACCGTAGTTTCGCCTTTATGTTCGGGGGCCGGCCGACCCTCGGAGTGACTGGCGAAGAACTGACAAGCCAGCTTGCGGGATATTTCGGCGTCAAGCAAGGCAAGGGGGTCCTAGTGAGTGAAGTGGTGGCCGGGAGCCCTGCCGCAAAAGCAGGTCTGAAAGCTGGAGACGTGATCGTAGCCGTGGAGGGCAAAGAAGTGGCGACGGTTGCAGAATTGCGTAAGGCTCTCGAGCTGAAGTCCGGCGAAGACAAACGGAAACTCAGCCTGACCGTGGTGCGGGACCATCACGAGCAGACTCTGCCCGTCGAACTCGAAAGGCCGGAGCTTCTCCAGCACGGGAAAGAGGTCGCAGGTCTAGGGATCGATTCCGGCGAATGGCAACGTGGGGAAGCGGAAGCGAAGAAACAGATGGCGGCCGCCCAACTCGCCCTCGAGCAGGCTCAAAAGCACTTAGGCGATCAGCAGCGGCTGCTGTCGGATCAGATGCAGCGCGCCGCCGATAAGTACCGGCAGGCAGTCCAGGAAAAGCTCAAGGAGCAACTCAAGCTTCAACTCGAGAAGCAGCGTGCGGCTCAAACACAGGAAGAAATCTAAAAAGGGTAAAGGTTAAAGGATAAACGCTAAAGGTGAAGCGTCCTCATTAAGTCGAGGGACGATACTACAGCTCATAATACATAGAAATGACTTGCGCCGAATCAGAGCCCTTATACTTTAGCCTTTAACCTTTACACTTTACCCTTTAGCCTTCAGCCTTTTCGGGCTCAACCCTGCCCATTTACTTTGATGCTCAATTTGCGCCCGAAGGCGGCGCGGTTTCGAAGTGTGCGTGTTATACTAGGCCCATTGAGAGGCTTGCGAAAAGGAAGTATCGCAATGGGGATAGTGTTTGTTGAGGGCACGGTCACGGGACCTAGCGGGCAGCAGGCGACGTTGCAGTTCCTGGCCGACCGCGGAGCGACCTACACGTTGCTTCCGCGCAGTGTGTGGCCACCGCTCGGTCTTGTCCCCAAACGCTCAGTCCGATTCACACTTGCGGACGGGAGCATTATCGAGCGCCAGATTTCCGAATGTCACATTTCCCTTCCCCAGGGCGACGGTCACACTCCGGTCATTCTTGGAGAACCCGGTGACGACGCGCTCCTAGGCGCCATCACTTTGGAAGAACTTGGGCTGTTTATCAATCCCTTCACTCGCACATTGGAACCCATGCGAATGATGCTCGCCTAATCCACTCGCGAAGGAGCGCCACCATGTCTGACAGATGGGTTTTCCTGATCGCATTTCTAACTGTGATTGTGATAGTCGCCGGGGCATTTGCCATGCCCCACTATTTCAGTTTCGAGCTGTTGAAATCGTTGATCTATTTGGCCGTCGCTTTGCTTGTCTTCTTTGGCGAGGACCGCTTCAGTTACATGCTGGGGATCGTCACGCCGCCAGTGCGGTTCATCCTGGCCATCCTGTTGGGCGGATTCTTTGGCGAGTTTGGCGTTCTCTTTGGCGCCCTGACGGGCAAACCTGCGCCTCCCCTGGATACGCCGCTCCACGGGTTGTCAATCCTGCTCGAGATTCTGCTCGCAGTTGTTTGTTATCGCGCCTGGCGCAAGCAGGTCACCGAGAAATTCATCGGAAAAACGTTTTGGATCAGCCTGGCATTGGCCTTCGGTTACGACGTGCTTCTGGCGGCCTGGTATTTCACGCACCCGATTTGAGCGAGGCTTTCACGCTTCGCTCTGGATGACATGGTTCTGGCTCGTCCACACATTCATCGACGAGGCATCGTAACTTCCCTCCTTGGATAAGGAGGGGCAGGGGTGGTCGATTCAATCCACCACGTTTCTCAATTGTATTTCCATCCCGCGGCGTTCTCACCTGGCGGCGCAGTCTTGGTGATGTGCTCGGCCATGGTGCGGATCAGGTTCTCCTGCGTCATGGATTGCCAGCCGTGGCCCTTCTCCGGCCGTCCGTACTCAAAGCTGCCTTCGTAATGCGGATCGTGCGTGGTTTTGAGAAAGTCCTGCAAATCGTAGACAGCCAGATTGAGATAGAAGTTGTCCATGTCGCCGACGTCGAGATGGATCTTCCCCACCAGTTGCGGCCCGATGCGCGGCCAATTCTGTTTGAGGTAGACGGTGAGGTCGTAACCGTGATCGCGCATGTAGTCCGCCACGGAGCGATCGATCTTGCCCGTCACCTTATCCCACAACGGCTTGGGATAGCCGTCGTCGCCGACCGGCCCGTAGACGGCCTCCCAGATCTCCAGTTGTTGCGCGGAGCGCCCGTGGCTGCCCAGAGCACCGCTTCGAGCCGGCTCATATCCGACATGGTCGTTTCCACCTGGCCTTCCGCGGTGCGCATCAGCGGGCGCCAGGCCCGCAGCCAGGTGTGGCCCGGCTCGAAGAAGGCATTATCATCGTTATAAATATTCACGAGCTGATAATGCTCGAAGCTAATAGGATCAGGGTAAAGGGTCCAGGTGCCGCCGAAGAAGTCCGGGTGGTAGAGTTCGAGCGCCAGCGACTCCCAGCCGCCCGTCGAGCCGCCTGAAAGCACACGCGCGTAAGGCTTGCGGATAATCCGGAAGTGCGTTTCGAGGTAGGGGATCAGTTCAGTCATGATCGCGTCCCCGTAAGGGCCGTTGTTCGCGGAGTTCACGGCGTACGAATCGTCAAAATAAGGCGTGGGATGCTGAAACGTCACGATCAACAGGCGCGGAAAACTGTCGGAGTTCCATGCCTCATAAAACCGGTAGCCGCTTTCGCGATTGAACTGAGCGAGCCGGGCTTCGGCGCGTTCGGACGCTCCCTCATCGTGGGTGGTGAATCGCATGGGCGGGCCGAGGCCGAAATGGCCCTGCTCGTAAAGCACCGGATAGGATACCGAGGGATGCGAATCGTATCCTTTGGGCAGCAAGACCGTGGCTCCGAGATAAATTGGCTGGCCCCAGAATTTCGTCAGCAGGTTGCTTTGAATCTTGATGTGCTTCACCCATTCGGTGTCCATGGGAATTTCCACCGGCGGGATCACCTTCGTCAGGCTCAGGCGGATGTCGTAGCCCGCGGCGGGATCGAGGTGCACCTTCTGGACTTCGCTGTAAAGGTTGCCGGGGGAGCGGTTGAACTGCTGACCCTCCCACTGGTCGAGGTGCACCCAGACGGTATGCCCGTCGGCGCGGTGGCACTGCGTGTAAATATTCATGAGCGCTTGAACGTAATAGTCGCCGGCAGGAATATCCGCGAGGCTGGCGGGCGGGTAGCCGAGCGTCGTGCCGTCGATCACCGCCGTCTCACCCGGTTTGAGCTGGTCGACGTCCGCGCCGTACAGCGGCGACGCGTCGCCCCAGAAGCCGGCTTGCGATCGAGGCTCCGGCGTTTCCCGGTTCGAGATCACTACGAAAACGCGGCCAGTGATGGGCTCAGCATGCGCCGAGGCCGGAAAGGAGATTTGGAATCTCAGAGACTGCGGCGAGGCCGGCCACCCGCTGGCGGGCGTAACCAGTGCAAACAAGACTGTGATTGCGACAACCGCAGCATCAAGACCCGAAGACCCATGCGGTTCAGTATGACTCAATCACACCCCCGGCGAAATCTGTGTCTACTGACGTGCAAAAAGCGCATGATTTGCAACATCTCAAAAAGTCAAGTCCTTTGTTTTCAAATACTTCTTAGCTTCGTTCCCCCGATTTCCGCATACCCGGGTTCGGCTCCGCATCAAAACCTCCGCGGCGGGCTTCGGTTCCCCGAATGGATACGCTGCGAGAAGGATTCAAACGAGCGTTTAAAACCCTCGTTTGAATGTCGAAATTGGCCGGTTTTGGGTTCGTTTTGAAACTGACTTCCTTTGTTTTCAATGACTTCCTAGCTTCGTTCCCACTGTTTTTGTATTTTTCCGCGGTTCCCGCTTGTAGGCGCGGCCCTTGTGGCCGCCCTTGGGCAACCACAAGGGCTGCCCGTAGTGAGGTCCCGCCAAGGTCGGATTCTTTCACACATTCCGCTCTTACCTTCCCGTCCGCGCAGTCCGGCGCTCCTCGGCGACAAAACGTCGGACATCGACGATCGAGATAGGTTATCATAGCCCAGTCTTGTTGTCAAGCGAAAAATACGGAAGAACCGGAGGGCCGCAGAGTCCCATCACCAGGGACTCTGCGCTACGAGCTTAGGCAGGGCATGGTTGCACTTGCGGACGGGGAGGCGTATAGTACGACCCAAGGTAGCGCAAAGACTGGAAATTAGGTAGGTCCGGCAAATTGCGGCTGATAAGTGGCTGGGGAGTCTCTGTTGGTGTCGCAAGGGACAGGAAGCGAATCCTGGCCGGGTGGAACACTCTAATCAAAGGGGGAACAGAACACAATGAACAAGATAGCAGGGTTAGCGTTGTTGGTGATCGCAGGGATAGCGGTGGCCATGGCCCAAGCGCCGGCGCCATCCGCCAAAGGCCCGAGCGCGTCGCAGGCCGTCAAGCAGCTTGAACACGACTGGATTGACGCGGAAAAAGCCGGCGACGCCGATAAACTCGGCGAGGTTCTGGCCGACGATTGGATGAGCATCGGCTACGACGGCAAAAGGTCAACAAAGCAAGAAGTGCTGGCGGACGTGAAATCCGGCAAGTCTAAAATCGAGTCCTTCGAGTTTGGGCCCATGGATGTGAAGGTGCTAGGAAACGTGGCGGTGGTTCAGGGCAGCGACACCGAGAAGAGTACGCAGGGTGGAAAAGACACCAGCGGCAAGTGGGCGTGGATGGATGTCTTCGTAAAGCGCGATGCTAAGTGGGTGTGCGTCCGCTCTCAAACCGCCATGGTGAAGTAAAGTCCGGGGCTGGCGTAGAGCGTTAGCTCTGCGGTCGTTGAGCAACTGAAACTCTGGTAGGGGCGGCTGGAAGCAAAACGCAGGGCTTCACCCTGCGCCAACCACGGGAAAGCTGATTCCGAATATTGAAGAAATAATTGTTCCGGCACGATATTACTATCGGCGGGTCCGAAATTGAGCAAGGGCGTCTTTCGAGCCCAAAACCCCGTCCGCCGGGTTTATTGCTTGATAGGTTTTTGGTGCTGTCCTAATTTGGCCGTAGCGCCGCCATCTTGGCGGCTCCAGTGCCGGCGGGAAGCCGACGTTACGGCCCAAATTCGGACACTACCAGGTTTTTGCTTGATTGCTTTTCGTATTCTATGGGAGTAATCTACACGCCGTGGCCACTTTGCCCCGGGAAACGCATAGACGGTCCGAGCGCAGAATCGCAAAAATAGCCATTGTTGTGTTTGTCGACAGAGAGCGTGAGCCGGGAGGATCCGACGCCAGCACCGTGGATGTCTCCACGCTCGGGGCAAGAATACGGTCTGACCTCGCGCTTATGCCGGGCCAGATGGTGGAAGTTGTTCCTGTCAACGGCGCTGAGTCTGTGGCGGCCCGCGTGGTATGGGTGGGAAAGCCGGCCTCAGAACTGCAAGGACAGGCAGGGCTTGAGTTCCTCGATCCCTTCGACATAGCGACATGACGTTGGTGCATCCGCGCGATGAACTCCTGGCCGTCATGGAGCGGATTTATGACTACCGCATGACGACCACTTCCGGCGGTAACCTGTCCCTGCGCACGGGAGAAGGGGACGTTTGGATTACCCCGACGCGAGTCGACAAGGGCAACCTGCGGCGCGAGGACATCGTGCGCGTTTGCGCTGACGGCAGTTGTGAGGGGCTCCATTTGCCGTCTTCGGAGCTTCCACTGCATCTTGCCATCTACCGGTCAAGGCCGGAACTGCGAGGAATCGTTCACGCCCATCCGGTGGCGCTGGTCGCTTTCAGCCTGGTTCACGCTGTGCCGAACACCCGCCTGTTCCACAAAGCCAGGACGGTGTGCGGAGAGGTGGGATTCGCCCCCTACGCGCTTCCCGGAAGCGAGGCCCTGGCGCGAAATGTGGCGGAGGCCTTTCGTCCCGGCTGCTCGTGCGCCATCCTCGAGAACCACGGCGTAGTGACCGCCGGCGATAGTCTCCGGGAAGCGTTTCATCGCTTCGAGACCCTCGAGTTCACGAGCAAGACTATCATTAGGGCCCGGCGACTCGGAAAGGTCCGTTACTTGACCGACGATGAGATCGAACTCGCGGCACGGCGCGCTCCGGGATTGCCCGAGCTCAAAAGAACGGCACTCACAAGCCGCGAAAAGGAACTGCGGCAGAAGCTTTGCAAATTCGTGCGCAGAGCTTATCACCAGCGTTTGTTCATCAGTACTCAGGGCAGTTTCTCCGTGCGGCTCGACGAGTCTTCGTTCTTGATAACGCCCTTTCAGGTGGATCGCGGAATGCTGGATGAGGAAAACCTGGTTCTGGTGAGCGATGGAAAATCGGAAGCGGGCAAGCTACCCAGTCTGGCGACCGGAAATCACGAGGCGATCTACCGGCAGCATCCGGAAGTTCATGCCATCATCAATGCGTACCCCGTTAATGCGACTGCTTTCAGCGTGACGGGCGTTCCGCTGGACACTCGGACTATTCCGGAGAGCTACGTCGTGCTGCGGCAAATCCGGCAGGTCAGGTACGGACTGCAGTTTCTGGATAACGAGGAGTTGGCCCGGCAGGTATCTCCCCGCCAACCGGCGGCGATGCTCGAGAACGACGGCGTGCTGGTGATCGGGTCCGATATCCTCGAAGCTTACGATCGCCTCGAGGTCCTCGACTCCACAGCGGAGGCGATTCTCAACTGCCGCGCCATCGGCGAGCTTGCGCCCATGCCCGACGAAGTCATTCGCGAACTGGAAGAGACCTTCCTGCCGTCCTAAGCCCCTTCCCGGCGACGTGGCGCGAGCGTCCCGCCCGCACTACCGCTGGATTCTCGTCCTGGTGATTAATTCTCACGCCGCAGGACCTTGCTGAAGTCGACTTGAAATGACGGGGCGGCCCGCGTTCCCGTGATCTTGAGGGGCACAACCGTTCCCGCGCCATTGCGTTCGAACAGGCGATCGATCGGTTTCAGGAGCAACGATTTGATGCCGCGGGTGGTTTGCGAAACCTTAGCGTGGAGCCTGAGAGCGCCTTGAAAATCCAGCGTCTCGTTAGTCAGTTCGAAGGCCCCCTGGAGCCGTAACGAGGCTCCGGGAAGACTGAAGGTGAGCCTGGAAAACTTTGCCTGGCTATGTGCCAACAAAAAAATGCCCTGCAATTCGAACGGCGTGTCCTGAATCTCTTGATCGCCAGGTTTCCCCTGGCTACGACGGCTGAGGCCGGTGATTTTGGACTCGGTCTGGGGGTCGGTAAACCGCGCGGACTGAACGTCAAAGCTGCCATCCAGTTTCAGGCGCTTGGCGATTGCCTCCTCGCCGGGGTGAAGATCGAACTTCGTCTGGACGCTCAGGGCGCCGGTTAACGACGGCTTGGACGACTTCACCGCCAGGCGAAGCAAATCCTCCAGCCGGGCAGGCCCCGCGGTCACATCGAGAAGCACAAATCGGCCTTTCCCTCCCGGCACGCGGGCCACCCGGCCTCGCGCCACGATCTTCGAGCCGAGCAGTTGGGCGTCGACGCGCTCTAAGAGGACATCCCCGCTGATTCCGTCGACGACGGCGTTGAACTGAGTCTTCAACGGCACGCGATTGCCGCTAATTCCGAGATCGAAATCGGGAGTGTCAGTTTCACCCTGCACCTTGATTTCGCTCAGCACACCGTCGAATTTGCCGAGGGAGTCGAGCTTTCCGCCCAAGCCTCGAATGGTCGACAGGTCTGCATCGAGGAACCTGTAGCTTCCGGAGACTGGCGTCAAAGAGGGATCGGTCGAATTCCATGGCCCGAAGAACCCCTTGGATTGGATCTGACCGACGGGCACCGGATTGGTCAGGGTGACTTGGAAAGACATGGGAAGACCGATTCCCACCGACTGCATGCGCAGCTTGTGAATCTCAAACTCGCGGGGCGGCTTCCGCGGGTTCGAGGAGACGATCTCGAGCCGGGCGTCGCTGGCGAGAATCTCGTCCAGCACGAAAGTAGTTGTGGAGGCTTGTTGCTGTTCTTGTTGCGGTTGCCGCTGCTGCTCCTTGGTCTCGGCCGGTTTCGAGCGCGGGGGAATGACTAGCACGAAACCTTCCAGCCGCACCCGCCCAAAGTGCCTCGGTTGGCGCATCAGGCTGAGCCAGAGCGCCGTGGCCGAGAACTTCCGAATGCTGGCCAGAGTAGTCGGCCCTGATGGTCCCAGACGGTTCAGCACCAGTCCCTCACCGGTGATGCTCACGATAGGAAAGAACGAAACGTCGAAGCTCTTCAGCTCAACCTGGCACTGGTAGCGCTTTTCGAGCGTCTGGATCACCCACTCGCGGCTCAGAGGCGAGGTACGCCAGAGATAGATCCCCAGAACGGCGGCGACGATTAGCGGCACGCCGAGAATAACAATGATCAGGGTGAGCACCCTGCGCCGGGTCTTCGATTGATTGGACTGCATGGGCCTCCGCCCTGTCCTTCGCAAAGACGTATACTATAGCAGATGCGGCGTTGGGCTGCCGCAAGTGCAGGAATTCTGAGGCGGAGTCTATGAGCCGATCCCTGAAACTAGCTCTAGTAAGCGCACTTCTTCCATTCGTCTCCGCAGCATTCACTCTCCGCGCCCAGACGACTACTGCCACGCCTCCGTCGAATTCGCAGACCGCCACGCCCGCGGCGGGCGAAGGCAACGTAATGATCGAAGAGTTGAAGAGCCCCAACGCCGCGACGCGCGCCAAGGCAGCTCGTGAGTTGGGTAAGGCCCAGGACGTTTCAGCCCTACCAGCCCTGGCTGAGGCAATCTCAGACCCGAGCGATAAAGTCCGCCGCGAGGTAGTTCTGGCGCTCGCGCAAATGCATCAGCCGGATGTCCTGGACGCCCTGATTAAAGCTACGCGGGATAATAATGAGGAAATCAGCGTTCTCGCGGTGCAATCGTTGGTCGGTTACTATACCGGGAACGTCCCCACGGCCGGTTTCAGCGGCTTCTTGAAGAAGAATTGGCAGCGCGCCAAGGGGCACTTCAACCCGGACACCACCCGGATCGACCCCGGCGTTTACGTGGACCCCAAAGTGATTGCTACGTTGGACGCGACGCTGAAAAGCACCAGTTCAATTCGCGCCTCCTGCGAAGCGGCGAAAGGGCTGGGCATCCTGGGAGCTCGAGCGGCGGTCCCCGATCTCGTGGCAGCCGCTCACTCGTCCGATGAAACGTTGTCTCTCGAGTCGCTCAACGCTCTATCGAAGATCAAGGATAGGTCGGCCGGGCCGCAATTAGTTGACTTGCTGGACTCCCCTAACAAGGAGATCAAGCAACAGGCATCTGTTACCGTCGGAATTCTGCGCACCAGCCAGGCCGCGCCGAAACTACAATCCCTTTACGAAAACGCAAGCGATCCTAAGACCGGGGAGAAGGCTATGGAGGGCCTTGCCTACCTGGGAGACGAGGCTTCCATCCCGGTATTCACGAAGGCGCTGGGAAGCATCGACATGGGCATTCGCACTTCCGCGGCGGAAGGCTTGGCGCGCGCCCGCGATCCCAAAGTTCTCCCGGACTTGGAAAAGGCCTACGCGGTCGAGAAGGACGCCGAGGTGAGACTGGCTCTCCAGTTCGCGATGACGGCGCTCGGCAAACCCGATTACTTGAACGACCTCGTGAACGGCCTTTCTTCAAGAACGCATTGGGATGTCGCTCAGCCGTACCTTATCGAACTGGCTAGGATTCCCGGTTTCCTACCCAAGTTGTATCCATATTTTCAAAGCTCCAACGCCGACGTCCGGAAAAGGCTGTGCACGGTGCTGATGTTCGGCGGGGATCAAACCAGTCTGGATCAACTGGACCGCCTGTCGCACGATCCCAACAGCGACGTTGCCGCCCAAGCGCTCCAGGCAAAGAATGGCCTGCGGGCAAGGCTCGCAGCGGCAGGGACGAGCGGCGACACGAACTTGCCTTAGCAGGCTCACGCCGCCATCATTTCCACTGGCCATTATCATCCCTGCGAGGCGTTGCCATTCCCGCGCAAGCGGGAATCCATTGTGTAGCCACTCGAGGGGAGGGAATCTGCAAACTGGATTCCCGGTTTCGCGGGGATGACGTGTCGCACGAAGCGGATCTGCATTCAAAATGAAATCACTTCCCATGTTGAGAACAATCCCCCAGAATGGTACAATGTGAATTGACAATCACGGGAAAATCTCTTGGAGGAAGGTGATGGCGTCGCCGTTCGTGCAGAAGGCTGAAAAGACTGAGCCAGGGGTCGTCGAGTTGACGCTGGCGCACAGCCCCGACTCCGACGACGCTTTCATGTTTTACGCGCTGGCGACGAAAAAGCTCGGAACGCGTGACGTTTCGTTTACTCACCACCTTGAAGACATTGAGAGCCTCAACCGAAAGGCCTTGGCCGGCGTCTACGACGTCACGGCGATCTCATTTCACGCCTATCCGTATCTCGAGGACAAGTACGTCCTGCTGCCTTGCGGGGCCAGTTTCGGAGATCGGTACGGTCCGGTGGTGGTATCGAATGCTCGCTGGAAATCCGGCAGCTTGAAGGGGAAGCGTGTGGCTGTGCCAGGGAAAATGACCACTGCTTATCTCGCTCTGCAGCTTTATGAACCCGAGGTGGAGGCGGTGGTGACGCCGTTCGACCACATCCTGGACGTGGTGGCACGAGGGGCGGTGGATGCCGGAGTGGTAATTCACGAAGGTCAACTGACTTATGCGGGCAGCGGCCTCAGGAAGGTCCTGGACCTCGGGGAGTGGTGGTACCAGCAGACCAACCTGCCTTTGCCGCTGGGAGGGAACGCCATCCGCCGGAGCCTCGACAGCTATACGCAGCACGCGGTTGCAACCTTGCTGAAGAAGAGCATTCAGTACTCGCTGCATCATCGCGAAGAGGCCTTGTCGTACGCGCAGCAGTTTTCACGCGGCTTGGACACAGCAACCGCCGACCACTTCGTTTCCATGTACGTGAACGACTGGACCCTCGACTACGGCCAGCGCGGCCGCAGCGCCGTCCAGGAGTTGCTTGACCGCGGCTTCCAGAAGGGCATCCTGCCAAAGGCTGTGACCGCGCAGTACGTTGAGTAGGACAGTTAGAGCTGTTTGACTGAGAACTGACCACTGACAACTTACAAGGGGCAAACCACCTCATATGGAATTGGCGCTGTGCAATCACAGCAGTTACCCTCGCATCGGTGACGACCCGGAACATCAAATTCTGCGGCGCACCATTGCACAACATGATAAGGGTGAGAAAACTGACGAGGCCGTTCGCGCAGCCCAGGACCGCATGACGGAGCTGGCCCTCGCTGAGCAGACGGAGGCCGGCCTGGATCTCGTGACCGATGGCCAGATCCGCTGGGCCGATCCAATCTCACACCTCGCCGGCAAGCTTTCCGGTGTGCGCGTGAACGGCCTGTTGAGGTTCTTTGACACGAACTTCTACTTCCGCCAACCGGTCGTCGAGGGAACTCCTGAGCGAACGGAGCCCTTGTTGCTGGAAGAATTCAGGTTTGCGCAGGAGAAATCCGCGCGCCCGGTGAAGGTAGTTCTGACGGGCCCTTACACGTTGGCCCGCCTCTCCGTCGGCGAGAACGGAGGCCCGGGTGGTTTTGAAAAAATGCTGGAAGGGTATACTGCGGCGCTGGCGGCTGAAGTCGCCGCCTTGGCGGCAGCCGGGGCCAAGGTGATCCAAATCGAGGAACCTGCCCTGCTGAAGTACCTCGACGATTTCCCGCGCTTCGAGCAATGCCTCACTGCCCTGGCGATGAGCAAGGATTCATCACAACTGGCTCTGACCCTTTACTTCGGAGATCCCGCCGTCGTCTACGATCAACTACAGACGCTGCCTGTAGACCTCCTGGGGCTCGACTTCACGTACAG
The DNA here is from genome assembly GCA_049508935.1 of Terriglobia bacterium. Classification (GTDB taxonomy): domain Bacteria; phylum Acidobacteriota; class Terriglobia; order UBA7540; family UBA7540; genus CAVROP01. The sequence continues at coordinate 19,235 of JBELAJ010000044.1, forward strand.
CCCAGGACTGATCGACAGAGTCGGATCGAGCGGCAGCGTACGGACGCTGATGTTGGGACTTTTGGACGGCCGCAACACGCGTCTGGAAGATCCCGTCGCCGTGGCCCGGGAACTCGAGAAGTTAGCCCGCAGCGCCGATTTGAATCGAGCTTATCTTAGCCCTTCTTGCGGCCTCGAGTACCTTCCACGTGACAGGGCGCGGCTAAAGCTGAAACAGCTCGCCGTCATCAGGAATACTTTCCTTGGGAGCCCTTCATGAGCCGAGCCAAGCTCCACGGGTTGGGAATCGACCTGCCGCTTTTCCCCGTCACCTCGGTGGGAAGCTTCCCTAAACCCGATTTCCTGCTCAAGTCGCGAGCGGATTTCGCCAACAACAGGATCCGGCGGGGCGCCCTGGAAAAAGCGGAACGCCAGGCGACGGAGTTCTGGATTCGAAAACAGGAAGAACTCGGCGTGGACGTGCTGGTGGACGGCGAAATGTATCGCGGCGATATGGTGGCCTACTTTGCTGAAAACCTGGCGGGATTTGAAGACGGCGGCCTGGTTCGATCGTACGGCAACCGTTATTACCACAAGCCCATCATCACCGACGAGATTCACTGGGACGAGCCCATCACACTCGAGTGGTGGAAGTACGCGCGGGGTATTACCTCAAAGCCCCTGAAGGGCATGTTGACGGGCCCTTACACGATCATGGATTGGTCATTTATTGAATACTATCCGGATCGCCGCACAGCCTGCCTGGCGTTGGCGAAGGAGCTCCGCAACGAAGTTCAGGCCTTGATCGACGAGGGAGCAAAAATCATCCAGATCGACGAGCCCGCAATCTCCGTGAGGCCCGAGGAACTGCCGGTGGCGATCGAAGCCATGCATATCATGACCGATGGGCTGCCGGCGTACTTCATTTCCCACATTTGCTATGGGGCTTTCGAAAAGATCTATCCGGGCATGTTGGACCTGCCGATCGATAACTTCGATCTCGAGATGTCCAACAGCGGACTTGACATGCTCGAACTTTTCAAGCGGCGTAGCTACACCAAAGACATCAGCTTGGGCGTCGTGGACTCCCATTCGCACCTGATCGAAGACGATCCAACGGTCGAGCAGCGCCTGCGCCAAGCCCTCGAGATCCTTCCCAAAGAAGCTATCTGGGTGGACCCTGACTGCGGACTGAAAACGCGGACCGTGGATGAGGCGATCGCCAAAATGCAAGCAGTGGTGAATGCCGCCAAGGCGCTGCGAGAAAACAGTGACAAGTGACGAGTGATGAGCAGGAGTCAGGAGTCAGGAACGAAAACCAAGATTCCCCTCCTTAGTTAAGGAGGGGGTAGGGGTGGTTGATCGCCGCCCGAGGTCGCACCTGGCAGGTCCTCCGTGAGACGTCAGTGATTACGCATTCTGACTCCTGACTCCGGAATCCTGACTCCTGCTTTTAGATGACTACCCGCACAAAAACCAGCCGAGTTCCGTTCACATCTTTGCAGCGGAAAGTCCTGGCCGCGCTTGCCAGCGTGGTAGGCTTGCGCATGTTGGGACTATTCCTGGTCCTGCCCGTGTTTACACTTTACGGGCTGCAGTTCACAAGCTCCCGCTTTCTGGTCGGATTCGCTTTTGGCAGCTATGGCCTTACGATGGCCATTCTGCAAATCCCCTTTGGCAGGCTTTCTGATCGCATAGGGCGGCGCAAGGTTCTGCTGCTGGGCATGACGCTCTTCAGCCTGGGTTCTTTCCTCTGCGCCGTTCCCCACTGGTTTCCTCACCGGTTGCAAATCGGAGCGCTCATTTTTGGGCGCCTCGTCCAGGGCGGCGGAGCCATCGTTTCCGTGGCGTTTGCGACCGTGGCAGACTTCATTGAGCCCCAACGCAGGTCTACGGCAATGGCGGTCTTGGGGATTCCCATCGGGGCCGCCTTCGTCATCGGCATCATTGGCGGGCCGATCCTGGCCGGCATTCTGGGGACCGCATTCCTCTTTTGGCTCACCGGATTCCTGGGTTTCGGGACGGACTTCTTGCTGGCCAGGTACCTTCCCGATGCGCCTCCCTCGTCCACTGCCCCTGCGCCCCTGTCCCGGGTGCTCTCCGACAACTCTCTGCGGGCTCTTGCCGCGGGCGGCTTTCTGATGAACTTTTTCATGGCCACCTTTTTCTTCTATTTTCCCCTCATCGTCACCGGCCAACACCACGTGAAGATAAACCATTATTACGCTCTCCTGCTGCCCATGATGTTGATCAGTGGCGTCACGATGTTCGGGTTCTCACAGGGCGCGGACCGCGGATGGGCGAGGCCGCTCGCCGCTCTGGCGTTCTGTTCCTTCATCCCCAGTTCCCTACTGCTCTTCAGGCCTGAAGCCTTGGGCCTGAACCCCAGCCGCCTTGCGGGGGTGATCATCGCAGGGAGTCTCTTCTACATCGGATTCACCGGGCTGGAACCCATCCTGCCCAGCATGGTGAGCAAGCGCGCTCCCGAAGGCATGTACGGATCGGCGCTCGGGTTTTACAACACCGCGCAATTTCTGGGCAGCTTTGCCGGTGGGGCGATGGCGGGCGCTCTTTCCCACCTGTCGGCGGCCGCGATGCTGACGACGCTTCTATTGGCCTCCGCGGTTGGGATAATCTTGATGCTTGCCGTGAAACCACAACGAGAACAGCAAGCCATCCACAACTGACCTTGGTTGTCGGGGCGGCTCTTGCGGCCGCCCCTAGGCAACCACAAGGGTTCCCCGTACGTTTCGCACTATCCGTTTCTCAAGTGGCCGGGGGAACATGAAGCTGATGGCGGGTGTCTAATCTCTTGAGTAAGCGCGCTGTCAACTCCGTTCGCCAGGGCCGCATCGGATACAATAGAGGCTCCTATGTCGATCATCCGGGTGCTGAGTTTGCTTGTGGTTTGTGTTACTGCTGCAGCGGGTCAGGAATTCAACCCGGCTCAAAAGTCGAATCCCAAATCCTCAGACCTGTGCACCGTGGAGGGGGTTGTTGTAAAGTCCACCACCGGCGAAGGCATAAAAAGAGTGACCGTCCAACTCAACCCCCTGAGCGGGGGCCAACAATCATACTCAACGAGCACAGAGAATAACGGCCGGTTCGTCATACGCGACATCGCTCCGGGCCGATACGCCATCTATGCATCGGGGAACGGATACGTCGAGCAGGCTGCCGAGAACGGCAAAGCAGGCTCCCAAACGAGAATCCTCAACCTCTCGCCAGGGGAGAACACCCGCGGACTTGCTTTCCGCCTGGTGCCTCCAGGGGTCATTACGGGCACCGTCTACGACGAAGACGGCGAACCTGTGATGTCGGCGCAAGTCCGAGCTATGCGCGTTAGCGGCTCCGGGGCTCACCGGCCGGCTGGCGAATCAGGCTCGGAGCAGACCAACGACCTCGGCGAGTACCGCATCTGGGGACTACAGCGAGGGAAGTATCTCGTGTCCGTAACCTATCAGCCCTCGGAATTCAGCCAGGCCCAGCCCACCGATCAGGTCTACTTGCCCACCTTTCACCCCAGCACGGCTGATTCTTCGCAAGCCACCGTGGTTGAGGTTGAGCCCGGCTCCGAAACGTCCGGGGTCGATGTGGACCTCCGACAAGCACACGCAGTCGCGGTGCGGGGGCGCCTCACGGTGGATGCTCCTCTGAAAACGCTAAGGGGCATCATCGTTTCGCTCATACCGCGTTCCGCCGAGGGAAACTACTCCTTCTCGAATTACGGGAACTACGGCAGCTCCGTGCAGGACGACTCCGGCGACTTCGAGATTCGCGGCGTTCCGCCCGGGCCGTATAACATCGTCGCCTTTTGGAATGATGGCAGGCGGCAACTCGGCGCGAAGGTCCCAGTCGATGTCAGCAGCGCCAACCTCGATGATGTCACCGTGCTGTTGGCTAGCCCCATGACGCTCGCAGGAAGGTTCCGTGTCGAAGGCGGCGGCCAATTCGATTTCACACGCTTGGGCGTGGTGTTGCAATCCACGGACAACACGACGGGCAGCGACGGCGCGAGGATTAGACCGGATGGAACCTTCGCAATTCCAAGCGTGTTCGACGGAAACTATCGAGTACGCGTCTTCGGGTTTCCAGAGGAGTATTACGTCAAATCGGCACAGCAAGGGAGGACTGAGGTACTGCTTTCCGGGCTGACCGTCAGCCGCAGCCAATCTCTGTCCCCGCTCGAAATCACCCTCTCCCCTGATGGCGGGCGCGTGGACGGCACCGTGCTGCGGGACCAGAATCCCGTTGGGGGAGCGGTAGTGGTGCTAGTGCCCAACCCGCCCTATCGAGACCAGGACGAGATGTACAGCATGAAGACAGCCGACGGCCTGGGCCGGTTCTCGTTATTGGGCCTGCCACCCGGCGACTACAAGCTTTTCGCCTGGGAACCCGTGCCGGGAACGAACTACGTTGATCCCGACTTTTTCGAAGCTTTTGAGGCGCGCGGCACACGCGTCCATATCGAGGAAAAGCAACCGCAGATGGTCCGATTGGATGCGATCACTGCGGAGGAACAACTGCATTGATCGGGAGATCAATTGATCGGGTGATCGGATGATCGGGTGATCGAGTGAACAAGCCTGGCCCAAGGGAAAGACCGCGAGTGCTATAATTCCGAATCTGAGGCTTGTTTCATCGTCGCGGTCCAGATGCGACTTTCGCACTTGGACTCTCGACTTTCGACTCTTGACTCTCAACTTCCGCCTGAGGCCTTTATGCAAGTTGCACTTCTCTGGATCGCCCTGGTTCTTTACGGGTTAGGGACGCTTCTGCTTATTCCTTCGGTCGTCAACCGCCGCCCGACTATCTCCACTGCCTCGCTGGGGGCACTGGGGCTGGGGCTGTTGGCCCACGCGGGGGACATCCTATGGGAGGCGGCGCGCATACACCGCTTGCCGGTGACCGACGTCCGCAGCACCTTGTCCTTCTACGCTTTCCTGGTGACCTTGGCGTTCTTCTTTCTTTACCTGCGTTATCGCATTACTTCTCTTGGGCTTTTCATGCTGCCCTTTGTTTTTGTGCTGACGCTGATTTCGGCGTTCCGTCCGGAGCGGCCGTTTGATATGTCGGCGTTTCGGGGCGGCTGGCTGGCCGTTCATATCGGCTCGACCATTCTGGGCTACACCGGCTTCTTTCTCACTTTTGTGGCAGCGGTCATGTACCTGATGCAAGAGAAAGAGCTAAAGTCGAGGATTCCGCGGGCGTTCTACTATCGTCTGCCCTCACTGGAACTCTGCGATGAGCTTTACTACCGCTCGCTCTTATTCGGCCTTCCCCTCTTGACGGTCGGGATCCTGACCGGCTTTATCTGGGCCAGCCGCACCTGGAAGGGCCCTTGGGAGTTCGACCCGAAAATCCTGGCCTCCCTGCTGACCTGGCTGATTTACCTCGTGCTCTTTTCCACACGCGTGAGCGGCGGCTGGCGCGGCCGTCGGGCAGCCTATTTTGCGATCTTCGGTTTTGCCGCCATCATGGTGACTTTCCTGGGCGTGAGCCTGCTGAGTGGACCGCACGGCTATGTGCCCACGCTTCGGCAGGGACCGTAGGGGAGTAGGCAGTAGGCAGTAGGCAGCCCAGCCACCGGCGGGGCCGGATTGAATAACCTGTGACTTGGCGTCATCAAGGGGTGGGGGTTATGCTGTGAGCGGCGCGGCCGCAGTTAAGGCCCTTTCTT
>JBELAJ010000440.1:0-7080 GCA_049508935.1 Terriglobia bacterium
CTGAAGGCGGATGGCAAAATCGAACCAGCGCCCGCGCACTAGTTGCCGAAGCGCTTCACTGACGGAGTAGAACTGGCGGGAGATACGGAAAATTCCGGCTTGAAGTTCTGAGGGGCTGATGCGTGACGGGCAGACCACCGCGTGTTGAGCGTCGAAAAGCTGCCAGTCGCCCCAGGCGAAAATCCGTTTCTCCTCGGCGAGTCGTCGCGTCAAGGGCGGCCCCGGCAAAGCAGTGAGAGCGAAGAACTGGTTGGTGGTGAGGCCTGACTCTCGTGCGAACTCCAGTGTCTCGCGTAGAGTATCCAGAGTGTCGGCGTCGGAGCCCAGCACGAACATACCGTGCACGCGGATCCCCTCTTCCTCAAAGGCGGCGATTGCGCGCCGGTTTTTCTCGAGGGTGGAGTGTTTGTTGAAGAGTTTGAGGGTTTCTTCGTTCACCGACTCGAGGCCGATGAAAACCATGGCGCAGTTGGCGCGCTTCATCAACCTCAGCAGTTCGCGATCCTGCGCGGTCTCGACCCGCACTTGGGCAAACCAGCGCGGCATCTTGACTCCTTCCGCGAGCAGCCGCTCCAGCAGTCGCGTGGTGCGGGCGCGATTGGCGGCGAAGATATCATCGCCGAAGAAGATCGGCTTGCCGTTCAACTGAATAGTGTGGCGGAGCAAGGCCAGAGCCGCATCGTCGTCGAGGAAGCGAAATCCGCGCCCAAAGTTCTCAATCACCGAACAGAATTCGCACTCATAGGGGCAGCCGCGCGAGGTGTTCACAACGTTGTGAGTAATTCCCTGATTGACGCGCTCGGAGTAAAAAGGAAACGGTAGATCGGAAAGTTCCTCGCCGGTCAGGTAGGGACGGTCCGGATTGTGGATGACTTCGCCGTCCCGGCCAAGAAAACTCACTCCCAGCAGATCATCGAGATGCGGCCGCTCGAAGTCATCTCGCAGGCGTTCTATACAGAGCGACATAAGTAACGGCGCGTCCTTTCGTGGCACGGCCGTCCCGGCCGTGATCACGGGCGGGACGCCCGTGCCACGATTTATGTCGCTCTGTATAGGAAGAGCGGCAGCGTGAAGTCCCCTTCGTGGGTGACGACGACATCGCCAAATTGCAGCGACTCATCCGTCGATTGAACGGTTGGCGGCGATTGCTATAGAATGACACCTTGATGCCGGCGCAGTGTGATAATCTCAGCGGCGAGTTTACCTCGCCACGGTGCGGCGTCAGGCCGCCTCAACGCCGACGGTGAACACTACGAGAAGGGAAAACGCTTGCAGTCGCTGAAAAAACCCCTTAATGACTCCTGGCGTAGGCGTAGGCTTATGCTTTCCCTGGCCGTCTTCTTATGCGGCTTGGGGCTGCTCTTCTGGCCGGCGCGCACCTTGCGAAGTGATAACTTCGTTTTTTACTTCCCCACTGCGCGGCACGTGATTCCCCTGGAGGTCATCGATAACACCCAGTATTTGCCCCTCCTCCAAGTCCTCAATCAGGTGGGAACACTGAACGGCCTGACGGAGCGGCGGAACAATCTCAAGGTGGCGTTCGGAGACCGCCACATCGAACTGCACGACGGCGACCCGAGAGTTCGTCTCGATAAGAAGACCTCGATTCTTGCGGCGCCGGTGCGTGTTTCCAATGGGAAATGGATGGTGCCTACCGACTTCCTCACCACCATCCTGGCCAGGCTGACAAGCCAGGATGTGGAGTATCAAGTCGGAACGAACCGGGTCTTCATCGGTAATATCAAACCGGGTTCCTTTACCTTGCGCATGGAACAGGAGAGCAACGGCGCGAAGCTCACGTTTCAGTTCACCGACAAGGTGACGGTTCACACGGAGTCCGCTAACGGCAAGTGGGTGATGCTCCTGGGTGACCACCCCATCCAACCGCTTGAACAGTCCTTTCACTTCCAGAATCCTTACGTCAGTGACGTGCGATTCGACGATCAGGACGGACTTCCCAAGCTTGTTATCACGCCATCGGCAGGCGGCCTGAACTTCTATCCCGAGCTGTCCGAAGGCGGCAAGGTGCTGCGAGCTGAGATCTCGAAACCGGCGCCGCCCGCGGCACAGACGCCGCAAGCGCCTCCGCCGCAGACAGCGAAAACGCCTCCCCCTTCCACGCCGTCTTCGACTACCGCCAGCGCCCCGCCCAACACAGCCCCGCCTTCACCCGGCGCTGCGCCCACAGGACCACCCGGGCCGGTCGCACCGGTGGGACCGCCCTTGCCGGTCGTGGTGTTGGATGCCGGGCACGGCGGCGAGGACAACGGTGCACGCAGCCGAGACGGTGTGCTCGAGAAAGATCTGGTTGCGCAGCTTGTAGCGCGTGTGCGCCAGGCATTACTTACCGCGGGTAAATTCCGGGTGATCTTGACGCGCACGGGTGATGCGAATGTGACCTTCGAGCAGCGCGCCGCGACTGCGAATGTGGGGGGGGCCGCGTATTTCCTCACCTTTCATGCCGGCGACTTAGGCGGCGGCTCGCCGCAAGTTTCAATTTACACCTACCAATCCCCCGGCTTGGCAGACTCTTCGTCAGAGGGCAGGGCAAGGCCGTTTTTCGTGGCGTGGGATCGAGTTCAGGAAAACTACATCGACCGAAGCCGCCAACTTGCTCAGATCATCGAACGGAATCTTGCCGCACTCGCTGGAGCCAATGTAAATCCGGTTACAGGAGCGCCGGAACGCACTCTGCGTAGTGTGAGCGCCCCGGCTGTGGCGATTGAGATCGGCAGCTTATCGCCCGATGCCGACGCCAGCCCGCTGACCGACCCGGCATTTCAACTCCATCTTTCATCCATCGTGGCGGAAGCGCTGAGCGCGTTGCAGGGTGGAGGGACGTGAGAGATGAGCCGTCGCGCCAAACTTCTCTGGATTGCCCTCCTGGTGGTGTTTGCCGGAGGGCTCTTCTATCTGCGTTCCCTGGCGCGGCGCATGTTCTTTGAACCCCCTGCGCATAGCGACGAATCAGCTAAAGCCCGCTTGAACGAGGCAGTCTTGCAGTCCGGCGCCGGGCCCAATGAAATCGCAGTCCTGTACTTCCCATCGCTCAGCGGCCGAATGCTGGTGGCGGAGAGCCGACCGATTAAATGGGCGCCGGCCGCGGCTGACCGCGTGCGCGAGGTTCTACTGGCTCTCGCGGAAGGACCAAGCCAGCGCCTCGGCCATCCGCTGGCGGCCGCAACCACCGTTCGCGCCGTCTTCTTAACGCTGGATGGAACGGCTTACGTGGATCTATCGAGCGATCTGGTCAGCGGCATCTACCCGGGAATTGAAGCTGAGTCTCTTGCTGTTTATTCCATCGTGAACTCAATTACGACCAACATCCCCGCGGTTAAAAGGGTTAAAATCCTTATTCAGGGCCAGGAAGTTGACACGCTCGAGGGTCACGCGGACTTGACCGAAGCCATCGTTCCTGATCCATCGCTCGTCAAAAGCAGCCCTTGAATCGGGTAGGGCCGGTTCGCGAACCGCTCCTACTCAGGAGATCGCATGTCCTCGACGCCAAAACTCTTGTCAGGCCTCCTCTACTCTGGTGGCAAACTGGTCCGTCCGGACCGGCGCCCCGCCGACGAAATGAGGCCTGTTGAAATCGTTCCTAACTTCATCACTTCCGCGGAGGGCTCGGCGCTGATTCGGCTGGGTGAGACGCAGGTGATTTGCACGGCCACGGTCGAAGACGGCGTTCCGGCGTTCCAGAAAGGCACAGGTCGAGGCTGGATTACCAGTGAATACGCAATGATCCCTCGCGCCACGGAAGACCGCACTCCGCGGGAAGTGACGCGCGGGCGGCAAGGCGGCAGGAGCATGGAAATTCAGCGATTGATCGGCCGGTCGTTGCGCGCCGCGATCGACCTGGAGGCGCTTGGCGAGCGTACGATCTGGATCGATTGCGACGTGATCCGCGCTGACGGCGGGACTCGGACAGCTTCCATCACCGGCTCGCTTGTGGCGCTGGGCTTGGCTTTCCAAAGGCTGGCGGGGCTCAAGGCCCTGCGCCGCAATCCCATTAAGGACTATGTCGCGGCGGTCAGTGTAGGGATTGTAGGCGGCGAGACCCTGCTCGATCTGGTCTACGCGGAAGACTCGAATGCCGACGTGGATATGAATGTGGTAATGACCGGCTCAGGCCGGCTGGTGGAAGTGCAAGCCACGGCGGAAGGCAAACCGTTCAGCCTCGCAGACCTGAATAAACTGATAGAAGTCGCTCGGCCGGGCATCGATAGACTCCTGGCGGTGCAGCGCTCGATCCTGAAGTTGGAAACTCCGGAGGCAGATGGGCAGATGGGCAGGTCGACATGATAATGCCCTCTCCCCCTTGGGGGAGAGGGTGGCCCGCGACGGCGGTTTCATCAGTCCGTCAGCCGACGGAGCCGGGTGAGGGGGTCCTATTTCGCTGTCTTAATGGCCGCGAAGGATCTCTGCAGTTGTTCGGAAACCCTCTAAGACTTTATACTTCAGACCTCGGACTTTGACCCTCGATTTCCCCGATGACCCTTATTACTCTCGATTCTCCGCTCTATTTGGCTTCCTCGAATTCCGGAAAACTCCGCGAGCTCAGCGCCGCGGCCCATGCGCGCGGCATTCGCGTAGAACCCTTACCCGGTTTCAAGGGCCTTCCGGTCTGCATCGAAGATGGCAGCAGCTTTGAAGAGAATGCTCGCAAGAAAGCTCTGCACTACAGCGCGTTCGTCTCCGGCGCGGTGTTCGCGGACGATTCAGGGATCAGTGTGGATGCGCTAGGAGGCGCGCCGGGGATATTTTCTGCCCGCTTCGCAGGGCCCGGGGCGACCGACGACGAAAACAATCGCAAAATGATCGAAGAGTTGCGGCGCCTCGAGAGCGCGCAGGAGGCCAAGAGCATACCCACTCGCGCCGCGCACTACGTCTGCGTTATCGCTCTGGCTCAAGCAGGCCGGATTCTTTGCGTTACCGAGGGAAGAGCAGACGGCGTGATCCTTGACGAACCACGAGGAACGGGAGGCTTCGGCTACGACCCTTACTTCTTCTATGCGCGGCTCGAAAGGACGTTTGCCGAGCTGAGACCGGAGGAGAAATACGCGGTCTCGCATCGAGGCAAAGCGTTTCGACAACTGCTGGATCTGATTGAAAAGCCATCCACCAGATCATCCTGAATACACATGGGCATCTGGCCCCCCAAGCGAATGAAAGGCCCCACGTCATCCTCAGGTAGGGGCACGTCATGGCGTGCCCCTACGATGGCCGGCGGGCATGATTCCAGAAGATCGAAGCGAAGGACCGTCGCAGTTTTTCGCAGCGGGCGGAAAGTCTCGCCGGTCGGCAGAGAGCGGATCTTCAGATGGCTCTCGCCAGACTCTGATACTGCGCAGAGGCACCCTGAGGCGCCAGCACCCACAGGGTGTAAACCCCTAGGGCTGTCCCCAGCGGAAAGTGGATAAGGCTGATGCAGCCAAGCACGATGGTGAGCACGCGCGCCCAGGGGCTGTGCGACAACAGACCTCCGCCCGCAATCAGTCCCGCAATAGCAAAGCCCGAAAAGATCAAGCCGAGCCCGCCCAAAAACGGACCTATGAACAGGCGCATGGGTGCAGGCATCGGCGTCATCATGTAGGGGAAACGCGTATGGCCCAAGACGAGCAAGGCCAGCCCAGGGATCAGCCGCAACCCGGAAAAGATGATCCAGAGCAGGCCGAGCGCGGTGATGTGCCGCGCCACGCGCGACGGCCGCGTGTATCCTGCGCCGGTGCCGGGCATGCTGGTTTGAATTGGCGGCGCAGGCTGAGGCGGCGGCACAGGAACGGCGACCGGGACGGGAGGCGCCATGCCGGCAAGCGGCTGGCCGCATTTGTTGCAGAATCTCTGACCGAGCACGACTGGAGCACCACAGTTAGCGCACTGCATAGGCTCACCCTCGCTTTCTAACATCATCATACGCCTGAACGCGTCCAAATGTTCCCGTGGCGGCCGAGCCGCCACAACTGGCGCGTAGCACAGGCAAGAGTGCCCGTGCTACTTCCGTTCTGATAAACTCAGACGGTATGCGAACCGGAAAACCAAGCCAGACGGCGCTTGCCGCCGCCTTTCACCGGGCTGCCCATCAGGTGCTGGAGCAGGGCCGGATCTTCTCCGACGGACTGGCCATTCGGATCCTGGGAACGGACGCGCAGAGCGTTGCGCGCAGGGCTGAGGAAAACCCATCCGGACGCCGCATGCGACTGTTCATCGCCGTCCGAACACGCTTCGCGGAAGATGCTTTGGCTGTCGCATTTGAGAACGGTGTCCGTCAGGCCGTGGTGCTCGGCGCGGGGCTTGACTCCTACGCCTACCGCAACCCCTTCGGTGAGCGCTTACGCGTCTTCGAAGTCGACCATCCTGCCACCCAGGCCTGGAAACAACAACTCCTGCGAGACGCAGCTATTCCGGTACCAAGTTCGTTGACTTTTGTCCCGTTTGACTTCGAACGCGAAACTCTGGCAGAGCGTTTGGCGGCGGCTGGGTTTGATCGCACGCAGCCGGCGTTCTTCACCTGGCTTGGAGTTGTCCCCTACCTAAAGGAAGAAGCCGTATGGTCTACTCTAACCTTCATCGCCAGCCTGCCCAACGGGGCAGACGTTGTGTTCGACTACAGCAATCCGTCGGCAACCTTGACACCGGAAGGGCGGGCCTACCACGACAGAAGAGCTAGGCGAGTAGCTGACCTGGGGGAGGCCTGGGTCACATACTTTGAGGCTGACCTGCTCCACGGCAAATTGCGGGCCTTTGGATTCGGCGAGATCGAGGATCTTGGGCCGGCCGAGATCGTTGCCCGCTATTTTCCAGGCCGAAGCGGTTCCGTACCCGGCAAGGGTGGGCATGTGATCCACGCGACCTCTCGGGTTCGCGCTGGTACTCAATGACGGAAGTCGCCGTCACAACGTGGCACTCTGGAAGGGCGGGGCTTCAGCCCCGCCGCTTCCGGAAGCGCGACGAATTGGGCCTTTAAAGCATTTCCATTTATTATGTAGCGTATCGGGCGCTAAAAAAGAAGCCTTTGCAGTCTGCGGCGGAAATGGACTGGAAGGCCTTTTTCGCTGCCTGCAGCAGTTGTTCTTCGGTCCG
>JBELAJ010000441.1:0-7073 GCA_049508935.1 Terriglobia bacterium
CCTAACACACCCCCGTGTGCTTCTATCGCACTTCTGCGCGTCACAAGAGTTCGCAGCGTAACCCCGACACCTGCCCCCCCCTCAACCGCCATAATGGACCCCTTTTTCGCCGCCGCCGACAATGGCTGGAGGCGTCCAATTACCCGGCACGAGGGAAAGAGCAGGCACAGCAGATTTGGAAGAAGGTGTTGTCCCCTGCTCTACAAAGCGAAGACCATGATGGGTCAAAGTGAAAATGAAGCCTTTGCGCGACTCATCATTGCGATCGAGCCGTGGCTCCGAGAAGTCGTGATTATTGGCGGCTGGGCCCATCGACTTTATTGCCTTCATCCAGTCGCACAGGCGCTCGACTATGTCCCGCTGATGACCTTGGATACGGACGTGGCCCTGCCCACCCGACTTGCCGTGAGTGGGCAGGACATGCGGAAACGTCTGCTCGCCCATGGCTTCTCGGAGCAGCGGTTCGGGGACGACGATCCTCCCGCCACCCATTACCAACTTTTGGAAGCGCAGACTGACTTCTTTGCGGAATTTCTTAAGCCGCTTGTTGGGGGCGAGTATAGCCGGAGCGGGAATCGGAAAGCGACTAAACGGATCTCGGGCGTCGTTAGCCAGCAACTGCGGTTTCTTGAAATCCGCTTGGAGTCTCCATGGAGTGTAAACCTAGATCAGGCCAGTGGTTTTCCTTTGCCGGGCCGGAGGACAATTCGAGTGGCGAACTTGGCAGGTTTTCTCGCATATAAAGTTCTGATCCATCAAAGGCGTGGCCGCGCGAAGGTTGCGAAGGACATTCTCTACATCCATGACACCTCTATGTCGGCGGGGAGCCAAGTCGCGTTGCGAAGAAATTCCCAACCGACGTGCTCTTGAGGCAGCCAACATTGCCGCGCGAACAGGTCGGCAGCCTGGTTTGCTAAAGTTTGAAGCCATTCCATGTCTTCTGCCTCGCACTCTAAAGGCCCGCTTGCCGGCCTCGCCTTTTGATATCCCAATTCCAGTAGGCGGCGATACGACCAGAGATCAGGTTCGATCATTGGAAGTCCCAGTCCGGCTGCTTTAGCGCTTGCCAAACGAGGTATCCGGAGTCCGGGCGGGTCCAAATCGCCGAAGTAACGGACAGCGCGGTTGCCAATCTCGCGGAAGATCTCCTCGACGTAGCCCAAGCTATGCATGAATTGGTTGCCACACCCATAAACCACTGCACTGAAGAACCCGCGCTGGCGATTCCAGCGGCAGTACGAGTACCAAGTGGCCGCGTTTTCGATCACCAGCACCGGCCCGTCCGGTGTTGAACCCCGCTCCCAGGCCAGCGGTTCCGGTATTACGAAGCATCGCAACTGCTCGAGTGTCAACCTGCCGGGTGCGAACAGGCTCGAACCGCCGTATTCTGTCAGAGTGGTCACTATGTCGCCCGGCTAAGTGATTGACCCCGCAGGACGTGCGATTGATGGCCGCATTTTGACCAGATGATGGACGTAATGTGATAGGCTAGATACACCGTATGCCAGAGCGCCAAACAGTCGAGTAGAAGGGTGGCCGCATTTTGTCAGGATTTATCGGGAAGTCAGGCGCAAGGCTAGTGCAAGGCGTGATCTGTCGCGTTTTTTCTTGCCTGTTCCCGAGGGTAGTAGTTTCCTTACTCCTACCTCCCGGGCCACCCCACGGGCGTTAGGTGCTGAGCCGCATCAAGCACCGCTCGCACTCCCTTCCGGAGACGCTTCCGTTACGAAGTAGGGATTACCCGCGGGTGACAAATCGAGCTTCACCCCGCGAATTTCAACGAGTCCACACTTCACAACCGCAGCCACCTCCGTATCGAAAAGTGCAATATTGTGACCTTCCCCGAGAGAGCTTCCGTAAGCGACACCGTCGAGGCCGTTCTCGCGAAAGAACTCGGCGATTACCTGCGTGGGCGCATAATCAGCAGTGTCGTCGCCAGAAGTTACAGGGTGAGAAAAAGCCCGATCGATGTCCCTCCAAACTGCTCGCTCACGCTCCTCCGGTTCGGGCTCTCCGAAATACATCATTACTCGGTGGTCGTCGGTCACGCAGTTGACGACGCGCACATCACGCTTGAGGGCGAATTGGGCGACGGACACGTGTGACCCGATCCATGGCCGAATCTCTGCCACGGCGGTACTCTGACACGTCGAGAAGTACAGGAACGGAATGCCCTTCGGATTCGCTCGACCCTCGCGAGCGCAGTCACGAAGCGGTTTCATCCGTTCAATATCGAACGGCTCTGGCAGGTCCTCAACCACCCCCCCTCCGAGATCCTCCTTGCGCCAAGCGTGCCCCAACTGAGCGCGCCAAAGTTTGGAACCAGACGGGATGACCTCCTGCCGAGCAACGCTGGTGGCAAGCACTGCATTCAGGAATACGGCCTGCTCAGGGTTCCTGGCGTACCTCCAACGCTTCATGACTGACACCGCAAACTGCCGGTAGCTGCGGCACGACTCAAAGTTTGTCATTTTCGCGTTGTGCCCCATACATGGGAGTTACCGGAGCGAGTAGCGCGGGCAACCCCTTCGTTGCGATGACAAGGCCATCTTTAGTCCACAGCATCAAAGCCCCTCCCTTCACGAAATCGGCGCGTCAAGGCTTTTCGGGAAAAACCGGCCTGAACTCACGGGTTGCGTACTCCTCCGTCCGCGTGACACGGCCCCGGGCATCGCGGTAGACCAATTGCACCGTATAGGGCACCCGCCGCCCGGCCCCGTTTTCGCCAGTCGGCTTTATCCGTTTGATCACCTCGTCAGGCGGGGGAGTGCGGACAACCTCCGGGCCACTCCATTTCCAGTCCTTCGATGCTATAGCATCGTAGGTTTTTTGAATGAAGTCGGCGCCCATTGCTTCAGCCGCATTCCGACTGCACTCATCCAGAGCGTCGTGCCGCAACGTAAGGATGGTTCCGTAAAGGTTCGCGTCCTTTCCAGGAAGAAGGTAAGTGAAATGCACGTAGCGGGCATCCGCGATTGCATCCCTGCAATAACACGAGATGGGGTTGTCCTTGTCGCCGCGGATTTCAGGGGCGATCAGACAATGGCTCTCGTCCATGTAGAGCTTCTGCATTGCGGACGGCCAGTCCTGCGCACGCGGGAAGTCTGGCCTCGACACTTGGTTGGCTTCCTGGCTCGAACGGAGAGCGGGGTTGTTTTCCTGAGTAGCTTGCTGTGCCCAGGCAGAAAGGGCAAAAGCTAGAATTAACGCCAGAATGAGAAGAGTCAGCGTTTTGCGGAATCGCATTGCCACTTCGCGCGGCTGTCGAGGACTGAATAAAACTTATGGAGCAAATTCTACCACAAACGAAGGGAGCGGTTGCAGTTGCAAGAGCGTTCTTTCAAGCGAACTCTCGCGTGTCATCAAGCGGGCGTAGTGTCTCATATACCTGATCAGATTAGACGTGCCTCAAGAAAAACAGCAGAACAAAGCGAAGTCCCACTGACCGTATGCCTACGCATCAAGGAGTTGTCGAGCCTATGTAGTTGGGCCAGAAGGTCGTACGGACGAATCGGTACAGGACCAGTACAAGGTAGATGGTTAGCGCGGCGCCACGTTGGACCTATCAAGAATTTTGGTGTGGGCGTCCAGAGGCTCTCGCCGATCGCGCAGTGGACAGATACGGAGCAGCCGCAGGTTTCAAGCGCGTAGGTCGTACCCGTCCCGATTGTACGTCACCACCCGAAACCCGGCCGGAATCTCAGTCCCATGCACATATCGCCATATGCGCTCGTGTAGGAAGAAGGTGATGAGGTTGCCCCCGTTCCGGACACAGTAGGTCGCGAATATACAGGAGTTGTTTTCGCAGATGCGCCACACGCGAGCGGGTAGCGAAGAGGTAGCCGTAGTTTGGCTTCCTCTCCGGCTCTTCTGCCCTGATAGTCATGGACGCTCGACCACGGCCAGTCTTCCGGGCGGCGCGTCAGCCCCGCCCTCACCGGATTCAGATGAATGTACTGTATCTTCTCGTTGTATTCCTGCACGGTGCGGAGTGCCCGATCAAAGAAGCGAGCCAACGGTGACAAAAGAAGTTCGTCCCCGGCAAAGTCCTCGGCTATGAGAGGTTCAGACTGAGTTTGCACCCGGAACTGTTGCCGTTCTCCATCCGCGCCGTACTGCTCCATGGCGGTGATGACAAATAAGCGACGTGTTGCGGCTGACAATCGCCGTGCCTTAGCTGCCTCGAGCATCTCCGACAAGCGGCGCTTGCCGTCCAGTTCGGTTCGAAGGAAATCGCGCACTCCGGAGTAATCCTCGGACCCAAACGGCAGCAGAGAAGCGGGCAACGCATCCATGGAAGGCAAGTCAACGTCGGCCGTTCGCGGGGTAAGCGCCGTCGGAGGGGAGAGTAGCTTTGCCCATAATTGCTCAATCCCAGGCGGCGTGGGTACGGTATGACCTGACAGAATGTTGAGATGAGACTCAAGCATGCTAAGCGCTTTACTACCCTCCCAACCCAACCAGGGTACGAACACCTCAGGCTCCAAGTTGGGCAGCAGTGCCGCCCGGCGCCGAAGTCTTTGGCGCGAATGCTCCTCGCGGAATTTCTCGCTCGCGCGGATGAGCAGGTTGTGCAATTCCAAGTTGGCGCGCTCAGACTTTTCGACCTCATTGAGCAAGATGGTCAGCTTGGCTAGGTCCTCCCCGCTGGCACGATCACGACGCTGTTCGAGACCCGCGCGGAGATCGCGTTCTCTGCTTAAGCGGTCCCGAATGTGCTCGAGCGCATCGGCAATCAACGGCAGCACGTCTTTCACCCAGCGTGCTTCATCAGCATTGCGCCGGGCAATTTCAAGCGCACGCCGAACCTTGTCAGCATACGCCTTGGCTCGGATCTGGGCCTGATGGGCCGTATGGATGGCGTCGTCAAGCCGCCCCCGTTCGGCCTGGTAACGCAGGACCGCGGCATCGGCGACTGCGGCGTCCTCAAGATTCAACCCAAGCATCGAGGTGTAGAGATTGATGGCCTCAGGACTCGCGCGAAAAATCCGCTCGTCGCTCTCTGCTGACTGTGCCTCCTCTAAGAGGCGATAAGCGAACTCGCGCCAGCACACCTGCCCATACTCGACCGCCGCGTACCGTTCGACGAATTGCTGCCGGCGTTCGCGTTCGTTTAGCAGCGTGCCAATCAGGACGTCGAGGATTAGCTCCTTCCGCTCATCGCTGATCCCCGGTTCCGCACCTTGAAGAATTGGGGCAAGGGCATGGGCAACATCCAGGCGAGTGGCGCCCTGGGCAAACCCCATCTTGTCGATCACCACATCGAGAAGCGCGAGACACAGCATCCGCAGATCGTGCTGCGAAAGGTCGATCCCGCGCGCCCCTTTGTCCCGTTCAAGATCGAAAATGGGCGCAGGAGCTAGAAGGTTGCGTGTCCGGCGCGCCACCGCTTCACCAAGTTCTTCGATTTCCAGCGAAACAGCCGGAGCCTCATACGCAGGCGGGGACGACGAGGCTTGAAACTGCAAGCTTGACTGGCGACTCTGGCGCTTGTCGTTCATTCCGAACTCACCCTCCGGAGTTCATCGCAAGCCTCGATACAATTAGCCATTATACGCAAACATGGCCCGAGCATCGAGGGTAGCCGCTGAAGTCCTAGATGACCCCACCGACCGCAAGTCGGCTAGATTACAAAGTTCGAAAGCCCAACCCGCGCGGCCTTTTGCGTGTCAACGGGAGCGTCATCATACTCTACCCAGCCCGCGAGAGCGGCCTGCGGGATTTGCAGCACGGACGGTGCTTAATCGTGACCGAAGGGTGGCCTGGAGAGTAGAGCATTCCCCGTTCGAGCCTACATGCTGGCGGGGCCTTGGCTGGTTCCACCTGTGAACAATTGTCAGTCAGAAAGAGTACACACATAGTGCGCGGCCCTAACGCCGAGACTCTCCCGAGACTTTTCTATGCGCACCAACGTGGCAAAAGGGGATATATTCTGCGCTGATGAAACCTTGAGTCGTAGTTGCCAATGAGTGCCTTCTATTCCGCTTGCGGAATAGCAGACACAGCTGCTCCACGCTCTTACATGCTCTTGGCGCCGGTCCGGCCGTTCAGAAGGAACTGCTGCGCCATGCGGATATCCAAACCACTATGAATGTCTACACTCAGGCAGTCACGTCGGCGAAGCGGGAAGCAGCCTCCAAGGTGGTGGACGCACTTTGGCGAGCATAACTTGTACCAACTTGTACTTTTTCCGAAATGACAGGTCAGCGCTAAATGCTTTGAAATGAATGGTACGCCTGGCAGGATTCGAACCTGCGACCTGTTGCTCCGGAGGAGAGTGGCTCCAACTCTCTCAATTTACTATCCCTTTTCCTTCTATTCACTTACACGTTTTCGGGGATTCTGCTTTCGCTCCAAGTTGATCCCCTTTTCTGCCAAATAGATAGGGTTTTGGTACAGTTCTGTTACAGTCGCTCGCCGCACGATGCGTGTCGGCCACACCAAACCCTGTCCCGCCGTCCCGGCAACCCCTCGCTCGCCACCGCGAGTCATGCCGCCGCTACCGAATGAGGCTCCGCGAGCCCCCACCGTTCTGTCTCCGTCTTTCAGCACCGTTCGTCAAATCCTCCCAAACCTTGGCATCACCAAACAAAGATTCAGGCAGGTCGAATCCATCTGCCTCGTCCGCGAACAGCGTGCGAATGGACGCCAAGAACTCGCCTTCCATGCCCGGCCCTTCGTCTTATGCGGGCTCCCGCTTCGCCGCCCGCCGTCCACAGAACTCGTGCATCGCCGGCGCAACGGCAAATTCTTTCTCCACGTGGTCGCCCATCCCGACTTCGGACTGCCGACGGTCAGGGCAGACTGCACTTGTGCCCCGCTCGCCTTTGGGATGGGCAGAAATCTCCCATCCCTTCCACCCGTTGCGTGGTCGGCGATTTGAAGTTCTCAAGAAACGGCGCGTAGCCGGCGTCGACACGCTCATTCTCGGAGAGCTGGAGCGTGGTACCTTCAGTGTTCCGCGCGAGTGGACCGACTGGGCTGATCCATCCCCGTATGACTCGTTAACCCTGCCGCCCCACCACCTCGCTGCCGACTGCCTTTTGGAATTAGCCGCGTTAGTGGATGCCCTG
>JBELAJ010000442.1:0-7067 GCA_049508935.1 Terriglobia bacterium
GCGCCCCGCGCCACCATGCGGCGCGTGAAGCCGAGCTGCTTTCCGACTTCCTGAAACTTGTCGTGGCCCTCGTCATGGAACACCAGGGGAAGCTCCGCGTAAGTCACCTGTTGCTGGATTCGGCCAATGTCCGGCTCGATGTGGCCGTTGGCGACGAACATATCCTGGAGGCCATCGAGGTCGTAGTCGAAAAAGAAGAGGCCGAATGAAAGCGAGAGCAGGCTGGCGCGGCCGACCGAGGAGGATGGCGCGATGTCAATAAAGAAGCGGTTGCCTTCGTTGTGATAGAGGCCGAGCATTTGGTTCGAGAAATTGCCGATGGCCAGGCTGGGGTAGCCGGAGTGGTCGAAGTCGTCCTCGTCAATCCCCATGGCGCCGCGCGCCACGCCATCCTCGCTGAAAGCGATGCCGGCTTGCACGGCCTGTTCGGTGAACGTGCCGTTGTGGTTGTTGCGGTAGAGCTTGTTTCGCTCCGTGTCATTCGAAACGGCAATGTCCGGCCAGCCGTCCATGTCGTAATCGATCACCGCCACGCCCAGCGATTTGCTGGTGGGGTCGTAGATGCCGGCTTTTTCGGTGACGTCTTCGAAGCGGCCGTTGCCCAGGTTATGAAAGAGCCGGGGAGTGTCGCCCGGGTACGCTTCCGGAGTGCAGTAGGATTTGTGCTGGCCGTCGAGAGTACAGTAAAGGTCTTGCTTCTCGGACCACTTCACATAGTTGGTTACGAAGAGATCCAGCTTGCCGTCCTTATCGTAATCGACCCAGGCGGCGCTGGCGCCAAAGCCGGTATTGTTCACGCCCGCTGTTTTCGTGACGTCTTTAAACGTTCCGTTGTGTTCGTTGTGGAAAAGGTGTGACTCGCCGAGACCGGTGATATAGATGTCGTCCCAGCCGTCGTTGTCGTAGTCGCCTACCGCCACGCCCATGCCGTAAATCTCGACGTCCAGGCCCGCCTTGGCCGTTACGTCGGTGAAGGTGCCGTTGCCGTTGTTGTGGTAGAGTTTCGGCGTTGCGCGCCGGGTCTTGTGGCCAGGAAAGTCTTTGCCGTTGATCAGCAGAATGTCGGGATACCCATCATTGTCGTAGTCGATGAACGCGCAGCCGGGTCCCATGGTCTCGGGCAGGAACTTCTTGCCGAAGGCGCCGGTGTAATGGGTGAAATTGATTCCGGCTTTTTGGGTGATGTCCTCGAAACGAATTGTCCCACTGCTTTCGTTGGGCGGAGCCTTGATAGCGCTTGCGGAGCTCGCGGTGAGCTTTAAACCCGCCATGAGAGTTCCACCGAGAATGGCGGTGCCCACGAGAACGCTTGCGATTTTGGATTTGAGATTTTGGATTTTGGATTTGCGACCCATCGTTCCCTGTTCCTAAGAACCGACCCCTCACCCGTCACGCTCCGGCTGATGAAAACGCTGGAGCGCGACACCCTCTCCCCACGGGAGAGGGCTACGAATAAGAAAAGGTCCTTGCTTCTCCACCTGCCTACCTGCCGCCTGCGGATCTGCTTTCTGCAGACTGCCTTCTGCCTGTTTCCGGGCTCAGCGCCACCGACACGTGCTCGTGGATGGGCTGCGCTTCATTATTGTCCTCGGGATGCGCAAGCTTGTAGGGGCCGGTGATAGCGCGCGAGGCTTCGTCCGCCTTAAAACGCAGGTAGAGCTTTTCTTCCCTCGCGGCCTGCGCATCGTCTCGCAAGCCGCGATAGCAGAGCATCAGGTCGTAATGGGCCTCGAGGTCTTCCGGATCGACCGCCAGGGTCTTATCGAATTCCGCCACGGCATCCTTGTATTTGCGCTCCAGGAAGAGCATGCGGCCCATCTGGTTTCTCACCACGCGGTCGCGCGGGTACAAGGCGGATGCCTTGGAAAACTCGTCGAAAGCGGCCGCGTAGTTGCCGTCGGCTTTGAAGGCCAGGCCGGCGAAGTAGTGCGCGCTGCCGAGGCGGGGATTGAGTTGGATCGCCTTTTCGAGCAGGGGCTTTGCCGCGTCGGTGTTGCCCTCCTGCACGCGGGCGCGGGCAATGTTGACCCAGCCGTCAGCGTAATTGGGGTCGAGCTTCGTTACGGTTTCAAAGGCCCGCTCCGCGCCTTTCAAATCGCCCTGCAACAACAGTCCGATGCCGTAATCGTTCCAGCGCTCGCGGTCCGCCGGATCCAGGCTCAATGTTTCTGCGGAGGGTGCAGAGCTCCTGGCCAGCACCGGAATGGTGCAAGCGTCCTGCGCGATCACCACAGTGGGCACATCCGGGATGGCCTTGAGTTTTGCCGAGACATGAGCAAGGCCGCCTTGAAAAACCCAGCGGCCGTCGTCGTAATTCTTCGTTACATCGGGACTGGGCTGAGCGGGATCACGGACACCCGCAAATGCCCATTGAGTGTTCCACCAGGAGAATTTCCGATAGTTGAGCTTCGCGGTGAGCGTGATCGAGTCTCCGCAGTCCTCAGGGACCTGCATGCGGAAATGCACAGTGTCCGCAGCGCCGGGAGGTATCAAGTGCGCGTACATGGTGGCGCGCGTGGACCAGGCATTCCGCTTGTTGATCGGATTGCCGTGCCCGTCGAGTTGCAGTGAGCGGTAGAAGTGCGCGCCGGGCTCCACCGGGCCATGGCCGTTGTCGTCTGCTTCGCCGCTCCAGAAAATGATCTTCCCTTTGTTGTCGCGGGCCTGAAGCTCGAGCCAGCAATCAAAGGCATCCACCGTCCCGCCCGGAAAGAAATGGCCCAGCTTGCGGGTTCTTACCACTACTTCCACGCGCAGCGTGTCGCCGCGGTGCACCTGAGCCGCCGCGCGGCCCAACGGCGCCATGAGCTTCACCGGCGGAACGGCGCTGACCCCAGCGGCCGACAGGCCCGCCGCGGATTCTTCTCCCACTGCAAACGTGCTGGCCAGTTGAGGCGCCTCGCCGCCGGCTTTACGCGTCGGCCCAGTGGGTTCCGTGGGCTCTTGGGCCAGAGCGAAAATGTCGACGCTCAATGCGCCCTTCAGGAAACTCTCGACCTGCTGGACCTGTTCCTGGTCGCCGTAAGACGTGGGGACGGCCGTGTTTGCAGCGGCAAAGCGGTGCGAATGCACGAAACCATTGATGTTACCGAAATCCTTGGAAGGAACCAGCGGCATGTGGCAGTCCGCGCATTGAGACGGCCGGGGCGGGTAATAGAACGACCTCGCGCCCTGCCCGGAAACCCCGCTGGCCTGCCAGTTGTCGTAGTCGTTGAAGCCGCGAATCCAGCGGTAATTATTGACCGGCACATCCAGGTGAACTTTGTGGCAGGCGGAGCAGAACTCCGCAACCAGTGCCGGATCCTTGTCGAAGGGCTTCAGAAAAGCATTGCGATGCGGCTTGGGATCGAGCTTCACGGCATAGTCGTGGATGAAGTGGAGCAGGGAGTTCTTGCTCGAAGCCAGGCGGTCGAGCGGGGGATACTCCATCACAAACCCGCCCTGGCCCATGGTGTCTTTCACGCGCGAGATGGAATGACAGGACATGCACCCCAGGCCGTTCTGGCCTTCGCGCGTGTCCTCGACCTCGCGGATGGGATGCGTCTGCATCTTGTTGGCGAAGACCAGCGCATGGTCGTGGCAGCCGCCGCACCAGAGCGAAGGCTTGATGCCCACCGTGTCCTGCATGTACTCGATGGATTTGCGATACCACTGATTATTGAAAGAGGCCATGTGGTGCATCGAGCTTTGCCACTGATTGTAGATGTCCGTGTGACAGGGGCGGCAGGACTCGGAGTCCATGAAAAACTGCGACATGATGGGCTTGCCGTCGGTGGTGGTGGCGGAACTGGGAAAAAGCAGGCTGGGTGCGCCGCCCCCTTCCTGACTCATGCTGAGCGGAGCGGTGGAAGGGTTTTCGATCATATAGCGCGGATCGTGGTGGACGTAATGGTAGATCGCCGCCATTGCGTAAAACGCGCCCGCAGCTATGGCGATACGTAGGCTCCAGCGCCACGCCGACGGCAGACTATAGGGCTGGGGGGAAATGCCCGCCCAGATGCGGCCTCGAAATCGGATGAGCAAAAACATCAGGCCCGCGATCGCCAGCCCCACATGAGCGTAAAGCGCTGGACTGTGAGGCCGGGTCATGCCGGCGAATACGAGGTAGATTCCGAACCCTGTTGCCAGCCCTAATAAGCAGAGCGCGCCGCTCCCCCAAGGGCCGGCAAATGTCTCCCGCCCCTTTGCAACAAAGGCAACAAAGAGAATAACTACACCTAACCCCAGTAGCGGATGCAGCAGAGCGTTCGCCACGTAGAAGAGTGAGGGAGTGCCAAAGGCAGCAACGTAGGCACTGTTGCAAATGAGGACAGCCGCAGACACGGGGAGGAGCCAGCCTCCCCGCGAGCGGCCAGGACGTTTGTTTTCCATTATCTCGTTCGATCGGCCCTGATTCTGCCCAAGACCCGACGCAGCCTTTAGCTTAGCAAGCCTTACCCGCAGGTTTCAACCGGCCTCCGGCAGGGTGGAGGCCTTTTTCTGTATTAGTCATCCGCTTTCTTTGCATTACGTCGCTGTAGGGGCGGCCCTTGTGGCCCCCCGCCGGAGTTTCCACGTTTTTGTAGCCCGAACTTGCGCCGTGAGCCCCTCCCCGACGCGCATCGCCCGCCCTCTCCCTTGGGGAGAGGGCTTTCCATCTACATGAGGGCAGTACTTTGGTGCCAGTGACACCCTGGTTGCCTATATATAGGATTCGCATATATGAAAGAGCACACCATCAACATCGGCGCGCAAGTTAAACGCGGCAGCGCGGAACTGGCCATCCTCGCCGTGCTGGCCGACGGGCCGCTGCACGGCTACGAAATCTCGAAGCGCATCGAGCGCCAGTCGCACGGCCTGCTGCGCTTCAACCTGGCTTCGCTCTACCCACTGCTCTATCGCATGGAAAAGCGCGGCTGGGTGAGTGGCAACTGGGAAGGGCCTGCGGGAGGCCGTCAACGGCGTTACTACCGTCTGGGGCCCGCGGGGAAACGGCGCCTGGTCCCATTGCGTGAAGAGTGGGGGCAATTATTTAGAGCCTTGCACACTCTGGCCGGGGTGAACCATGCCTGATTGGCGCGCGATCGCGAGAAAAAGGTTAGGTCCGCTGGCGCTCGAGGCGAAGCGGCAAGAGGAGATCGTCATCGAGCTGGCCGGGCATTTGGAAGACCTCTACAGCGACGCGCTCCGGCAAGGCCGATCCCACACTGAGGCGCTGCAATCGGCGTTCAGCGCTGCTTCCGACTGGGATACGCTGCGCCGCGAAATTGAGTCCGCCGTAAATGAGGAGGGGATTATGAATTACCGTGTTAAGACGCTGTGGTTACCGGGAGCCTGCACGATCGCCCTTTCAGGAATCGTTCTTCGACTGCTCCAGAACCCGTCGGCGCCTTCGCCGCACGTTTTCTGGCTGCGGCAAGGCCCACCCCTGATCGTCTACTGGCAGTGGTTCGCGTGCCTTCCCTTGGTGGGTGCAATCGGCGCGTACTGGTCCCGGCGCGCGGGGGGGAAACTCTTGGAGAGAGCCTTGGCGGTTTCGTTTCCTGTTTTAGGAACGATGGGCTTGCCAATGCTCATTCTTCCTTTCATGTTAATTTTCCGATGGCTGGTCCACCGTGACGCCCTGCTTGTGCCGTCCGCGCTTCTCTTGCTGATTTGGGTTGTTCTTCCGGAAGCCGCGCTACTGGTCGGAGCCTTGCCCTTCTTTAGAGGCGCAGCCGACGAATCCCGCCCGGCCGCAGCGTCACATTGAACTGCAGCGCCGCGACGGCTGGACAGGTGGGACAGGCACTCTTGCCTGTCGTCGCGTCGCAATGAGCCAGAGTCCTGCGCACAGGCAAGAGTGCCTGTGCTACATCAAGGTTACAACCGCCGCGCGACGGCCTGCTGGGCGAGAGTGAGCGCGGAACGGATGGCGCCGAAGGTCTGGGCCTTATCCTCGAGCGAGCTGAATTTGACGGGCGGGGCATTCTCCTTGTAAATGTGCTGGACGATCTTGTTGACGGTGGAGAGCATGAACTCCGGCGCGCCCTTCGCGATGCCGCCACCCAGGATAATCAAGTCGGTATCAAGAACGGAGATAATATTGACGATGCCGACGCCCAGCATGGTAAAGATTTTCTCCAGAACCGCGCGGGCGCTCGGGTCGCCGTTACGGAAAGCATCAAAGACGAAGTAAGCGTCGCGTTCCGCGGCGAGGCCGAGCGCCGCTTGGCCGGCCGTCGCAGGAATCGCCTTCCGTCCCTCGGCGGCTATCCCCATCCCGGAAACATACGTTTCGAAGTGGCCTGAATCGCCAAAGTTCTCCGCCCAGCGGGGCCACTCAAGAACCATGCGGTAGATTTCGCCCGCGGACCCGGTCCGGCCGCGACAAAGCTTGCCGTCCACGAACACTCCTGAGCCGGTTCCGGTCCCGATTGCGATAAACACAAAGTTATCGACCCCTTGAGCGACGCCGCGCCAATGCTCGCCGATGGCCGCCATGTTGGCGTCGTTCTCGAGGAAAACAGGCACGCGCAGCTTTTCCTCCAGCTCATGCCCCAGGTGGATTTCTTTCCACCCCGGCAAGTTGTAAGCAAAGGCCACTACGCCGCGCTCCGCGTCCACAGGGCTTGGCACGCCCATGGCCAGCGCGCGGAGGCGCCCTCCGGACTTCGCCGTGAGCGAGCGCGCACCTTCGACGATCTCGCCGATCAATTTGTGCGGGCCGTCCTCGGGGCGAATCTTCACGTCGGAATCTTCGAGGATCTTTCCGCAGAAATCCGCCAGCGCGAAATGCACGTGGCTGCCGCCCAAATCGATACCGATCACCTGGCCGTAGTCCGGGTTGATCCCAACCTTCGCGCGGCCGTCGCTGAAGGCCAGCAGCCCCCTCTTGACCAGCGGACGGAGCTTGGCCATCACGGATTCGGGACGAATGCCAACCTCGCGGGCGAGTTGGGTGACGGACGCCGTCTCGCGGTTTGCGATTTCCCGAAAAACCCGCTGCTCAGTGCCTTCTGGTTTGAACATATAAGACTCCTTGGTCCCGGCGATGTCCGCCAAGACTGACGTCCGATTTCAGATTCCAGATTCAAGATTTCAGATTC
>JBELAJ010000443.1:0-7057 GCA_049508935.1 Terriglobia bacterium
CAGGGGAAGTCTTCGCGGGATGCCATCTACGAAGCGTGCCTGCTGCGCTTTCGCCCCATCTTGATGACCACGATGGCAGCCATGTTGGGCGCCGTTCCGCTGGCCCTCGGCCGCGGCACGGGATCGGAACTTCGCCGTCCGCTGGGAATCGCCATCATCGGCGGGCTGGCAGTCAGCCAAATGCTGACCCTGTACACGACGCCGGTGGTGTATTTGTACTTTGACCGGGTCCAGCATTGGTGGTGGAGGCGCATAGGTGTTCATCGCCTGGAAAACGGTCGAGCGGCGACGGACTGAGGACCACAAACCGCGGACTTTGGAATACAGATCTGCTCTAGCAATAACCAAGATGAGAGCCATGAATTATCGAACAGCCAGACGCCCTGCTACCTTCTGCCTTCTGCCTACTGCCTTCTGCCTGCTGCTTTTCTCGGCCGCCTGCATGGTCGGACCGAACTATCAACGACCCAAGGCGCCGGTTCCTCCCGCGTACAAAGAAACGCCCCCGGCCGGCTGGAAGGAAGCACAGGACTGGAAGCAGGCTCAGCCGAACGAGGGAGCGAAGCGCGGCAAGTGGTGGGAGGTCTATAAGGATCCCGAGCTCAACGCGCTGGAAGAACAGGTAAGCATCTCTAACCAAAACGTTTTGGCTGCCGAGGCGCAGTTCCGCGAGGCGAGATACGCGGTACGGATCGCGCGCTCTAATCTGTTTCCGACAGTTAGTGTCAGTCCATCAATATTGAATGAGAAATCTGTGTTTCTAGGTGTTTCCAACTTTGTCCCGTCACCAGTCACCGCTTACGACCTTCCGGTGGCGGTGTCGTACCAGGCGGATATTTGGGGAAGCATTCGCCGCAGCGTCACGGCGAGCGGCGAGACTGCTCAAGCCTCCGCCGCCACGATCGAGAACGCCCGGCTTTCTTATCAGGCGGAACTCGCGCAGGATTACTTCGAATTGCGCGGCACGGACGGCGAGAAAGAACTGCTCGAAACCACCGTGAAGTCCTATGAGGACTACCTCAAACTCACACAGGACAGGTTTAACAGTGGGGTTGCGTCCGGGTCGGACGTGGCCCAAGCACAGACTCAACTAGAAACCGCGCGGGCCCAGTTGATCGATTACGATGTGGCGCGCGCGCAATACGAGCATGCCATTGCTGTCTTAGCGGGCAAGCCTCCCGCGGAGGTTACCGTTACGTACGGCCCCATCAAGGTCTTGCCGCCGCCCGTTCCTGTGGGAGTTCCTTCCACACTCCTGGAGCGCCGCCCCGATATCGCAACTTCCGAACGCCAGATGGCGGCGGCCAACGAGCAGATTGGCATTGCCAAGGCTGCTTTCTATCCCACCCTCAGCCTTAGTGGCGACCTCGGCCTTGAGAGTGCGCGGTTCCTAAGATGGATCAACTGGCCGAGCCGCTTTTGGTCCGCAGGCCCCACTTTGGCAGAAACGGTATTTGACGCCGGCAGGCGCCGCGCCACGCTGAATCAGAGCATCGCGGCCTACGATGCCACGGTGGCAAACTACCGCCAGACGGTTCTCACGGCTTTCCAGCAAGTCGAGGACAACCTGGCGGCGCTGCGAGTGCTTGAGAACGAAGCGGGGGCAGAAGCACAAGCAGTTAATGCCGCCCAGAATGCCCTCGATATTTCCACTTATCAGTACAAGGCGGGGACGGTAAATTACCTTACGGTAATCACGGAGCAAGAAATTTTGCTTCAGGACCAAGTGCAGGCGGTGGGCATTCTGACACGCCGGATGAGCGCCAGCGTGCTGCTCGTCGAAGCCCTGGGCGGAGGGTGGGACGCTTCAACTCTGCCTACCCTGCACGACGTGGCGCAGGTTAAGTAGGAAGATCGCGCTTACATAAAAACCACCGACTGGATACCGTAAACCTCGAACCGCTTCCGGCAGCGGGGATTCTTGCATTGGACCATATCGTCTCGCCGGATCATGTAGTTCCTGGCTTTGGCGAAACGCGCCCGGTCTCGTTCATCGGCGTGGCCAGGTAGTTTATTCTTTTTTGTTCGCACCAGCCAGCGAATCTCGTACGCTTCCGCCTGGTGACAATGCAGGCAGGAGAGGGTGGCGGACTTCAAGGTCTCGTTTTCGTTGAAGAATTCGCGCTCATCCATAACGTTTTCATTTTAACCGGTTTCGGGCTGTAACTCCAGATCGATTCGTAGAGTCTCAGTTTGAACCAGAGGCGGCTTTTCGCCGCCACTTGGCGAGGTAAACTCGCCGCTACGAATTCAAACCCAGACACTGCCGATCGATTTAAGTTGTGGTTTCGTTTCTCGAACAGACGTATAATGCGCTGGGGGCGAGAGATTAAACCCGTCTCTCAGGTCTTGCTTTATTTGGGAGGACCAATCATATGTCCCACTCTCTTGGGGAACAAGAACTCGCCGACTACCTCTTTGATCGCATTATTGTGAACTGCCCGACCTGCCTGGATAACAAGTGCCTGCGCGTAGCGTGCCTGAAAGTCGCGGAGGAGCTAATCGAGGACGTTGAAATATCCTATAAGCTGGCGCCTGTCTCCGACGGCGGAGCTTAAAGGCAGGGAATAGGGATTAGGGTTTAGGGATTAGCGAACAGCGCCTCACCCAGGTTGTTCCCTGTGCCTCCGTCGCAGCCGATGGTTTTCCCTATTCCCTAATCCCTATTCCCTGTTCCCTACTCAGGAACTTTGGACCCAGCCACACCAAGGCCAGAGCGTCGATCAGTCCGTGCGCGAGCATGGACGGATAAAGACTTCCGAAATGAATGACGGGATAGGCAAGCAGAGCTCCCAACAGAGACGCTCGTACCATCCCGCTCCATCCTTGATAAACGTGCGCCAATCCAAACGCCAGCGATGAAACAGCACAAGACCAGACGCCGGAACGCAGCCATTGACTGATTTGAGCGAGAAGCAAGCCGCGATACAAGAATTCCTCGCAAAGACCGGCTGTGGGAACCAGCAGAAGCAGCGACCAGGCTTTCTCTCGGCGCGTCCTGGGAATCAAGAGGTACGTTAGTTCGCTTTCTGCCGGCCACCAGCCGTGGCGCTCCAGAATGAGGCTTAGGAGAATGCCGGCCACGGAGAGTGCTACCAAAGCGCCTGCGGAGATGAGGGCGGGGAAGGGGGCGAGCGATCTGAAGCCTACGGAAAAACCGCTCAGCGAGCCCAGAAGAAAGACGACCACTCCCACAACGGCCAGCACCCATTGCGAAATCGCTGCCGAGACGTAAAGCTCCAGCCGTGCCATCTGGCGAAGCCGGCGATCGCGCGCTGTGGACAAGGAGAGGGTTGGGACCCCAACGACTAAGAAGAGTATGAAGAGGACCGACGCGACCCTTGAGGCCATTGGTAATCCTGGGCGCTGTCATTCTGACTCTGAGCAAAGCGAAAACGAAGAATCCCGGCAGTTGTTGTTTCAACGAACTGCGGAGATCTTTCCTAATCCCGCAGTGCGGGACTCCTCAGGATGACACCGCGGGCGTTGTTCAGCATCCTGCCTGGAAGTGCGGGTGGTCACGTCTCCCGGCTTTTGGGTCCCCGCAGGAGATACGTCCCCAACACCGCCCGACAGCGGTCACGATACACTTCCACCGGCACGTCCTCGGGGCCCAATAGCCATTGCAGGCAGTAGCCGTCGACGAGGGCACGAATGGTGGAAGCAGCCTCCACGGGATCTACCCGGCGGAACTCGCGTTCGTTGATGCCGTCTTCCACAATTTTCCTATCTCGCTGCCGACACCTCTCGAAAAACTCCGAAAAGAGCTTACGAAATCGCTGGTAACGTGCCCCGCGGCTGACAAAATCGAAAAAGACCAGGTAAAGCTTGCGATTAACCTCGGTGCTATGAAACAAGACTTCCAGTTCCGCCACCAGACGCGTGCGCGCCGGTTCCTGAGAATGTACAACCTCGTCCAGGCTGCGGTTCAATTGGCGCAACAGCCACTCCAGGACACCGAAGAGGAGGTCTTCCTTGGTTCGGAAGTAATAGAGTGCCCCACCCTTGCTCGATTCCGCCCTGGCGACGACGGAATCCAGCGTGGTCGCCTCGATGCCTCGTTCCAGGACCTCCGCATACCCTGCCCGCTGGAGGGCTTCTCGCCGTCGACTAATGAGTTCGGGATTAACTCGGCGTGGACTCATTCGGTTACTTCCGCGGGAATGGCCTGAATCCCACCACCCCCAGCCCCTCCTCACCCGAGGAGGGGAGTCCGAATTCCCCTCCTTGGACAAGGAGGGGCCAGGGGTGGTTGAAGCACGTGCGATTCCCGTGGCGCTACATCACACTGCTGCAAGTGCTTGAGGCACTACCGCCAGAATGATAGCATGAGTTGAGACCGGGGCATCCGATGAACATGGGCATTCAGAACCTTGTGGGGCTTGATCGCCAGGAGTTGGAGCGACTGGCTCAGTCCTTTGGGAAAGCGCCGTATCGCGGCCGCCAGCTCTATCACGCCCTATACCGCCGCCGGGCAACGGGGATTGCCTCCTTGACGGACCTCGACAAGGATTTCAAGGGAGCCCTGGCAGCCCAGTACAATGTCGACTACCCCCGTGTCCAAGTTGTGTTCACGTCGACGGACGGCGCCGCCCGCTACCTGCTGCGTCTTCATGACAACACGCTCATTGAGACCGTGTATATGCCGGAGGAGCAGCGGGTCACGCTTTGCCTCTCGAGCCAAGCGGGCTGCGCCGTGGATTGCCGCTTCTGCTTCACCGCGCTCTTGGGGTTGCAGCGCAATCTCTCGGCGGGAGAAATTCTTGGGCAGGTGCTGGCGGTAGCAGAAGCTCGCGAGATTCTTCCTGGCACGCGGCTCAATCTGGTCTTCATGGGAATGGGCGAGCCGTTGCTGAACCTTGCCCAAGTCATGAAAGCTGTCCATATACTCGCCGACCCTCAAGGCTTTGGCATCCCGCTGCGTCGCATCACCATCTCCACCTCGGGCATCGTCCCGCGAATCAGCGACATGGCGCGTGCCGCGAGGCGTCCCAAACTGGCCGTCTCACTGAACGCCTCGACAGAGGAGCAGCGAACGGAGCTGATGCCAATCAACCGGAAATATCCACTACGAGAACTCCTACGCGTCTGCCGGGCCTACCCGCTGCGCCCCCGGGAACTCATGACCTTCGAGTATGTTCTTCTTGACGGCTTTAACGATACCGACGCCGACGCCCGGCGCGTGGGAGAACTGCTGCGTGGAATGCGCGCCAAGGTCAACCTCATTCCCTACAACTCCGGCTCCGAGCTTCCCTATCGTGCCTCTTCCCTCCAGAGAGTGTTGGCCTTCCAGCAGGTTCTGGCGGGGAGCAAGATTCCAGCCTACATCCGTATCTCGCGAGGACAGGATGTCGGCGCCGCCTGTGGCCAGTTGCGCCTGAAGGGTTTGAAGTAGCACAGGCACTCTTGCCTGTGCTTTTCAGCACAATGCAACCGACTAACGCCCAGGCAAGAGTGCCTGTGCTACGCTCGAATTCCGATGACCGCCGCCATGCGCCCCGTGCGGTTCCCATCGCGGCGGTAGGAATAAAAGAGGTCCGGGTGGCAAGCGGTGCAGAAATCCACTGCGGCGACATGGCGCGCCGCGAGCCCCGCACCATGGAGTTGATCTCTTGCCACCGCAACCAGGTCAAGATGCGCTGTGGGTTCTGCATCTGCGCTGTGCCCCGGTGGTTGCATGTTCAGGAATGAGAGGGAGTGCTGTCCTGGACGGGATGCTGCGTGCCTCGTCCGCTTGCGAAAGAACTTATCCGCGCTCGGGAAGCGCCCCTGAAAGGCATCTTCCACCTCTTCCCCAACCTCGTAACAACACGCGCGGATTGAAGGTCCCAGGACGGCGAGCAGGCGTGAGGGCTCGGAACCATACACGCGGCGCATCTCCCCCACAGCTTTTTCGATGATGCGCCCCAGTGCGCCGCGCCACCCGGCGTGAACTGCCGCTACGGCCCGGCGTTTTGGGTCCACCAGAAGCAAAGGCAGGCAGTCGGCAGTTCGCACTGAAAGCAGGACGCCCGCTTGATCAGTTAGCAGCGCATCGCCTTCAGGCTGAGCAATGCCAGGTTGGTCCGTCCGCGAGCTCCCGGCAAGGAGGTATTCAAGCTCGCCGTCTGTTCCGCCACCCACTTGATAAACGACCGTGGAATGGACTTGCCGAAGCGCCGCCAGCGCGAAGCGTTCCGCGCCAAGTTGACGGAAGAAAACGTCGCGGTTTTTCCGCACGCGGGCCTGCGGCTCACCCTTCGTGAATCCCAGATTGAGCCCGGCGGAGGGGCTGCGGCTCACCCCACCCCGCCGAGTGCTAAAGGCGTGGATCAGCCAGGGATAACGGGTGAGGAGCGGGTGCTCAATCCAGGCCAACTCGCCCCGCGTGACGAGATGTGAAGTTGGGTGACCCAAGAGTCGAATATAACACACGCCAGTTGAACCTTGCCCGCCACTCTGGTATGCTAGCGTTGGCTTAACGGGGCCGTTCAATCAATAACGCAAACTGAGCATGTGAACTGGGCCTGTAAACTCCCTTCTCTGTAGGAGAGGGTCCGCAGATATTTAAGGGAAACCAGTCTCGCTCTGCGACTGCTCACTGTAATACTGCAACCTGAGCGAGATTGAGACATCCAAATTATTGGGAAAGGAAAACGATGTTATCGGATCGCCTGGTGCGTATGATCGACCACCACGCAGATGAGCTGACCCGCGCTTTGGTGGAAGACCTTCAGTCCAACCCGCGTACCGTCTCTTACCACAGGTTCCCTCGGGAAGCGATTCACCTTCGAACCTACAACGTGTACAAGGACCTCGGCTTATGGCTGAATAGCAAGGCCGAAGAGGACATCGAAGCGAGATACACTAAGTTGGGGAAGCAACGCCATACTGAGGGAGTGCCGCTGAGCGAAGTTGTCTACGCCCTCACCTTGACGAAGTATCATCTACGAGACTATATTCGAGTCGCCGGTTTGGTTGATTCTGCCATAGATCTATATCAGGCGTTGGACCTCCAGCGTCTTTTAGGCCAGTTTTTTGATAAGGCAGTCTACTACACCGTCCGGGCCTACGAGCG
>JBELAJ010000444.1:0-7030 GCA_049508935.1 Terriglobia bacterium
GATGGGCTTACGAACAAGCCGCGGACCCCAAAACCGGGGGTCCGCGCTACCCTTCTCAGCAAGTAGGGGCGGTTTGCGAACCGCCCCTACGCCGAGCGGAGCCCACGCGCGCGGGACCAGCGGGCCGCCTTATTGCACAACGAGGTTAACGGTCGTTTCGCGGATGACCGTCGTCTGGGTCCCAGTGGTTATACCTATGCCCGCGGTTGACCCAGTATAAGTACCCAGGATCGTTACTTTGTAATTCCCTGTGGGAGTGCCGTTGATCGTCGAGGGCTGAATGACGTTCGTATAGATTTGTGTATCACAGCTTACCCAGAACACCGCAGCAAGAGCCAGCATAGCCAAAGCTAATTGCGCGAAGATGATCCTGCGCCGGCTGCCCGGTGCGCGCCGCCTCAGTTTCCCACGAATCAGAAAGACCACGATCAGCACCAGGTTGCACGCTCCCCACAAAGCAAACATCATCGGAGTAGGCGGAGGAGTGCGCGGCGGGGTGGCTCGGGGCAGCAGGTGACCCGTCGTCGTGGTCGATTGCGCCGTAGTGCTGATGGAGAGTTGAGAGCTGACCGCAGCCCCAATCTGAGGCGTCAATGACGCTGGGTTGGCAAGACACAAGGCTCCCTGCGGCACCGTCGATTTAAGACAACTTAGCGTGACGGCCTGGTTAAAGTTATTGACGGGCGACACCGTGACCGAATAGATAGTCGTTGCTCCGGATTGGATGGTGTTGACGGCCGGAGTCGCCGAGATCGAAAAATCCCCAAAGTACACGGACAATGAGAGCGTTGCTGTCTCATTGCCGCTCGTGACGTCGGCTCCATTGACGGCGAAGATGAAGGGATTGGCGCTGGTGGGCGAGAGTCCCCCGAGCGTCAATATACTCGAACTCGGCACGGTGGTCGAGCTCAAAGCGATGTTGGATGGGTTGAAGGAGCACGTGCCGGGCGAGCAGGAGAGGGCGACGGTGTCCGTGAAGTTCAAGCTGGGGGGAGCAGACATGTTGATCGTAAAGGTCGTCGCGGCAGTGCCGATGGGGAGAAACTGCGTGGTGGTCGGCGAAGTCAACTGGAAGTTGGGGTTCCCGGTCCCCGTTAAGGCGAAGCTCGATGAGCCGCTCGTCACGTTGTCAGTTACGGTCAGACTTCCTTTGCGAACGCCTGTATTGGTCGGTGTGAAAGTGATGGAGAAATTGCAACTGCCGCCCACGGCCATGGTGAACGGATATGCAGGGCAAGTGTTTGTTTCCGCAAAGTCGCCGGAGGCCGCAATATTCGTGACCGTCAAAGGCGTTTCGCCATTGTTCGTCATTGTCACATTTTGCGCCGCACTCGTGGTGTTCAAGGTTGTGGCAGGGAACACCAGGCTGCTGGGTGAGAACTGCACCTGCGCGAGGCCCGTTATGCCGGTGCCGGTGAGTGTTACCAGATGAGGGCTGCCCGCGGCATTGTCGGTGATAGAGAGCAACTCCGTTTCGGGAGACAACACGGTGGGAGTGTACGTGACGTTGATCGTGCAGACACCACCACCCGCCGGGAGGGTTCCAACACAATTGTTGGTCTCAGCAAAGTCGCCGGTCGTCGCTACACCCGAGATCTGAAGCGGGGCAGTGCTGGCATTCAGGACCGTCACCGTAGCAGGCACATTCTCGGAGGTTACAGTCACGGTAGTGTTTTCAGTTACGTTTCCAAAGGCTATTTTTTGCGGGGTCAAGGACACGGCGGGAACACTGTTGTGAGAAATCTGGGAGATGAAGACGCTGCTAAGCCCCGTGGTGTTCCCCGACTCCCCTTGATAAGCGAGGGCGATGGCGGGGAAACTCTGAGAGAACGTGGACCCTGCAATGTAAGCGTTGCCGTTAGTGTCTACGGTGATGGCGTTTCCAAAGTTTCCATTCGTTCCCGCAAGGAAGGTGGAGTACACGAGCGAGGTTCCCTGCGGATTGAATTCAGTAACGAAAGCATCCTGGCAAGGGCTCGCCCCGCACGAACCGCCAATGTAACTCGCCTGAACGGCGTTGGCGGTAGGAAAATCACTCGACTCCGTATATCCGGTTACGTAAGCGTCCCCTGAGCTGTCGACGGCAATTCCGGAAGCCGCGTCTGAATAACTGCCGCCCACAAGGGTGGAATAAAGCAGAGCGGTGCCGAAATGGTTCATCTCGGTTACGAAGGCCACGGGATACCCCGGGGCTTGCTTGGTGGTAAAGGTTTGATATGCCCCGGGAGTCGTGGGAAAGGTCGAATTGGGATTGCACAACGTCGTAATCGTCGTTGCCGGAGTACATGCGGTGTAGCTGCTTCCCGCAATGTAAATGTTGTTTACACTATCCAGGGCGATCGCCCAGGCTCTGTCGTCCCCGCTTCCGCCCAAGTAGGTCGAGAACTCCAGGGTCCTGCCTCCGGGGCTAATCACGCTGATGAATGCATCCACGCTGCCGGCGTTAGCGCTCTGGTAAGCATTGTAAACGGGAAAGTTAGTGGAGAAGGTGAAACCGGTCACATAGGCATTGTCGCCCGAATCCACAGCGATCCCTTGTCCTGAATCGGCGCTGCTTCCCCCCAGGTAGGTCGAGTAAACCAGTTGTTGGGTTTGCCCCAAGTTGGTGTCGATCTCGGCTACAAAGGCATCCCCGTTGCCGGCGTTGCCGGACTGAACCGGGTCGACGGTGGGGAAGTCCGAGGATTGCGTGGAGCCCGTCACAAAGACGTTTCCCGAGGGGTCCAGAGCCAAGGCCAGCCCGTAATCGATATCACTGCCGCCCAGATAGGACGAGAACAGCAATTTGGAGCCGCTGGGATCCAATTTGGAAACGAAGGCGTCCGAATTTCCGCCGTAGGTGGTTTGAAAAGCGCTGGCTGTAGTGGGGAAGTTTGCGGAAGACGTGCTGCCCGTGACGTAGACATCGTTTGACGTATCCACGCCGATGCCCTGGCCGATATCGTAATTGTTCCCCCCTAAGTACGTCGAGTAGATGATTGCCTCGCCGTCATACCTCAGCTTGGTTATGAACGCGTCCGTGTCGCCGCCATAGGAACCTTGGTAAGGCGGGGGAGAACCTCCCTTGGGAAAATTGGTAGACGAGGTGCTGCCGGTTATGTACGCGTCGAAGATCGAGTCGAGGGCAATCGCATTTCCTGTGTCGCCTCCGCTTCCGCCCAGATAGGTTGAATAAGACAGGGAGGGATCGATAATCAGCGGCTGACGGTGGTCATAATGGGCCACTTTGAAGCCAACTCGGTTGTGTCCCCTAAGTACGTACGACGCTGGAAGGTAATGCTTCTTCGCCGGATCGGATTTGTCAGTCTGATAGGCGACCGGCCGGTGGAAAGTCATCTGGCCGTCAGTCGAGCTGAAAACCAAATCGCCGTGTGAGCCGATTGCCGCCGTGCTGCCCTCGAAACTCAACCCCAGGGACTGCGGCGCCACGCCCGGTGAGAGAACAAAGTCGTACTCGAGTTGCCGCTGATTTCCATAGTAAACAAGATCTACGCCGGGACGAATTTGATCGAACTGGACCTTTTTGTAGGTCGGAATATTGGTATGCCATCGGCTGGGGTCATTGCCGATGAAATAATTGCTCACCCCCGGAAGCCGGTCCAGAGCACTGGCAGCGGCAGAAGGATTTGCTCCTTCAATTTTCATAGACAACACGCGCGTGGATGGCTTGGGCTGCGTTTTCTCTGGAAACCGTCGATCGGGCTGCGACGATTCGAGTGCCAGCGTCGCCTCGACTGGACTCAGCAGGATCGAGTAGCCACGGCCTCGCGCCACAAAACGGACGCTCGGGTCCGCTTGTCCTTGGTTGACCTCGAAGCTCATGGGCAAAGCGCCGTAGGATTTCCAAGCTTGAGCTTTGGTCATCCGCGCGCTCCCGGTTGGCGACGGTTTCCCGGCTGGTTTGTTGCCCCCAGGATTCAACACGGTGAGGAGAATTGAAATCAGTAAGGAAAAGATACTCAGCATAGCCACCTTTGGGTTCAAAAGTAGAATTTAACTGCAAATTGGAAAGAGCGCGCGTCGTTCGGATTGTCTCGAGTGGAATTGATCTGTCCGAAGTTCGTAAGGTTTAGAAAATCCAGGTTGGCGGGTTGCGCAAAGAACGGGTGATTCAACACATTGAAACCTTCCGCACGGAACTCAACCCGGACATTCTCCTTAACCTGGAAGCTCCGTCGCAGAGCCGCATCCAGCCGGATGAGGTTGGGGCCGTAGACCTGCCCGGGAGCGCCTCCTAGAGGGGCAGTGTTACTCTGCCCCGTCGAAAGGACTACGGGCGGATTGTAGAACGACTCAGGGTTCCAGTACTGATTTGCGTTGTGCGGGCCGCTGCTAGGATGCTTTCCTTGAACCAACAAGGCGTCGCAGCCAAGGCCCGCGGCGGTGGTAATGGTACAAGGAATGGTCAGGGGCTGGCCGCTCGCGTAAGTGAAGATCCAGTTGAACGACCAGTTGCCGACCACCTTGCCCCTGATGTCACCCTTTTGCCCCAGGAATTGTCTTCCCGGCCCGAAGGGGAGATCGTAGTTGCCGCTGAGGTGGCCCAAGTGCCGAACTGCAAAATCCGCTTGCTGATAGTCACGTCTGATGCCGATGGACTGGACCGAAGCAGCGCGATAGGCTTGTTGGCTATTGAGGTTGAAAAAGTCCAAAGCATCCGTCAGCGTCGTGCTGTAGGTATAGTTGCCAAGGAAACTGAGCCCGTGCCCGAAATTCCGCGTATATTGCACCTGGCCGGCATTATATTTGCTGTCTCCCTCCGTTTGGAGGTAGCTCGTGCCATAAGCAAAGCTCAAGTAAGGTTCATAGGCTTGGGCTTGCTCGAAGGGGGGGAGCAGTTCTCCGACCTCATTCGTTCCCGTGTTGATCAGGAGATGGTGGCCAACGGTCGTCACCCAGGTAAACTCCAAAAGATCATTATTCGAGCGTCGATCTTGCACGTTAAGATTGAAATTATTCGTATAGGGATTCTTGAAAGTGTGTTGGATCCCGCGCAACACGAGGTCTGTTGCCGAAGCCGCCAAAGGCGTGAGTGGAACAGGCGCGAGCCCCTGCTCCAAGGTCGCGTAAGCCAACGTCGAAGGGTAGGTGATGGGCGTGCCATCATCGAGGCTCGTGTACTGGTAATTGACCTGGAAGGGGTAGTTGCCGCTCAGATTGCCCTGGCTTCCTTCGTTCACCATTCCGCCATAGAAAAGTCCGTAGCCACCCCGCACCACGATCTGGGGGTTGTACTGATAGGCGAAACCGATGCGCGGGCCGATGTTGAGCCGCTGCGTATCGATGATGCCGCCGCGGTGTGGGTAGTTCAGACTGACGCTATCGTTCGTGAGCGTGCTGGTAAAGCTGGTGGAAAGTGTGTTGATAAAAGTGGATGTGCAGGTAACGGGGTACAAAGCGCCGCAGGGGAGCGTATCAAACCCGCGGCCGGCAGGAATCATGTATTGAGCAAGCCCTTGGCTTCCCGGAAGAAAGTTCGCCTCAGCGCTGAAGTTCTCTTTCCAGGGTTGAAAGTACTCCCACCTTCCCCCGATGGTGAAGGTCAGGTCGGGCCGGTACTTCCACTCGTCCTGCAAGTAGGCCGCGTAATAGAGCCGCCAGTTGTAATTATCGATGTCGCTGATGTTGGAGCCATAAACCCGGTTAGGTCCGCCCACATTATTAAGCCCGAAACGAACCGTGGAGGCTTCAGGGAGCAGAACAAGCTGCGCGGCGCCTGTCGAGGGGTCGAGGGAGTTGGCGATGGAAGTGAAGTTGCCCGAAAAACCAAATTCCCCCCGGGAGTAGGGCGGCTGATTAACGGCGTTCCGAATGCTCATGACTTCAGCGCCGCCTGTGAACGTGTGGTCGCGCCGGGTCTTGGTAAAACCCTCGCTGATTTGGTAAGTGGCGTTGTAATCGATAGCGGGTGTATACGGGGCGCTTCCCAGGGGCGAGTAAATTCCGACATCGAGGGTCGGGAGGCCGCCGTTGCCGGTGAACTGCGGAACCCCCGAAATTCCAAGCTGCGCCGGGATATCCGTCAGTTCATTGGCGTAGGCCTGAACCCGCTCCAGTTCCACATAACTGGCGGCCAAGCGGAAGTTGTGGATCAGGGTTGGAGAAGAAACGTGATTGAGGCTGATCACGCCGTTTACAGCCGTATCGGTCTGCGTGTAGCCTCCTCCGTCGGCATAGCCCGAGAAGGGGCCCAACTGTAATTCGGGACTGTTGAGATAGCTGAATCGCACAAAAGTTTGATTACGATCGTCCAAGTGGTGATCGATGCGGACATCAAACTGGTTGGCGTCGCCCCGGCTAAACCTGTTGGTGGTGTAGTTGTTGTAGATGGCTGTCCCCACCGTAGGGGTAGGATACAGATTAAGGAGTCCCGCTGCCACCGGATCCACCCGATTCGCGCAGATCGTGTTAGCGACGTTGTTGCACTGGATCGGATCCCGCACGTAGCCGGTGGTACTGGCGGTTAATCCCGTGATCGGGTCAATCTGGCCGGTTGCCAGCAAGCGTGTGGTGGCAGGATCGAAAATTGTCCCGCAGGGTACGGTGCGCCCCAGTACATCCGGGCCGGTGGTGCACTTCGGCTGGCCGCTTATCAAATCGGTGAAATCAGTATACCCGCTTCGCTCCGCATTCGTCGGCACCGTTCCCACAAAAGGAATCCCCTGTCGAGACTTCGTTCCTTGATAGTCCGCAAAGAAAAAAGTCCGGTTCTTACCATTGTAGACATTGGGGATGTTCAAAGGACTGCCCAGAGTCGCGCCGTAAACGTTCTTGCGTAGCTCCGGCTTCTTCAGGGCTACAGCATTATCAAAGTAATCCGCCGCGCTCGTGTAGTCGTTGCTGAAGTAATCCCAGGCGCTCCCGTGAACCTCGTTCGTTCCGGCTTTGGTGGTGGCGTTGATCACCGCTCCCGCCGCTCCGCCGAGAGCAGCGCCGAAAATGGTTTGAACGCGGAATTCGTCAATCGCGTCCATGGCAGGAAGCACTTGGTAAGCAGTGTTGGGAAGGAAATCGAGAAAGCGGTTGTTGT
>JBELAJ010000445.1:0-6988 GCA_049508935.1 Terriglobia bacterium
GATGCTGCCCGCGCCGTCTCGGATCGCGGGAGCGAGACGCTCCCGCGACAGCGGGCGAGACGCCCGCACCACAAAGCCGGCCGGCACTACGCTTTACGCTCCCAGGAACATGACGTGGACGTAAGTCCCCAACCTCACGTTGTAAGCAAGGTACCATCCGATGTGATCGGGATCGTCGTAAATGATGATTTCGTCGGAGCTCCAGAGCCAGCCATTGCAGAAGCCAATATCATACGGAGCGACGCTAAAGTAGAAACCGCCAAACCAGAAACGGCTCGGACCGCCACCTGCGAGCCGCCAGCGATGGCTAGGGCCAAAGCCGCCCGTGAAGTGGCCGTGCTCCCAAGGACGATCGAGGTGGTAATGCGGGTCATTCTTGCCCGTGTCGTGGCCCACCCACTTATTACCTTTATCGACGTGCGGTACGTTCGGGTGGCCGGCTTTGTCGCTGTAATTCCGTTTTTCCTGGGCGGGATGCGGATTCCCGCGGACGGGCGCCGGGCCGCGGGTTGGAGGAGCAGCGTGCTCGGCGTGTGGTGCTTCACGTTCCTCGCCTCGTTGACCAAAAGCTGCGAGCGAAATCACTAACAACGCTACGAGAACTCCGATGTACTTTTTCATGTTCAGCTCCGTGGGTTGGATTGGTAAAGTCTCGTCAGCACTTGTTTGGTTCAGGCAACCCTGGTGGTTGCCCGCGTCGAACGGCCAAAAGAGCCGCTCTTGTTGGATGCATGGAGCTCCGAGGGTGGCTGCAAAAAATGTGTCGACAGCTTGACCTAAGCGTGAGCAGCCCCAATGCGGTCAATCAAGGCAAGCTGCTCCTTGCGATTCTCAGCGCCGATGGTGAAGGCGTGCAGCAGGTCGAGCGAGAGAGCGTATTTCAGCGCCTCGTCTACACGCGTTCGCATGTCACCCTGGCCGAGGATCTTCATGCCGACAATCGCCTTGCCGGATTGGCGCCCCTCGCGCAGCGTCGCGACGACCGTAGCAGGGTCTGCATCCATGTGCGATCCGATCGGATTCACGCGCGAGAGCATGACCTGCACCCAGGGAGATTTCGCCGCGGCTCGCAGCGCGCCAATCGTATGGCACGAGCAGCCGTGGGCGCGGACGATTCCCTTCTCCTGCGCCTCCGAGATGGCGTCCATGGCGCCGCGCGATTTCTCGGTCCAGTCGTCATCGGTCAGGCAGTGCATCATGAGGATGTCGATGTAATCGGTGCCCAGTTCCTTGCGGAATCGGTCAATATCCGCACGCATTCCTGCCTCATCGCGCGCCCAGGATTTCGACATGACAGTGATCTTTTCCCTGGGCAGTTTCTTGAGCGCTGCCGCCACGTGCGCATGCGTTCCGTAGGAGTCCGCCGTGTCAAAGAAACGCAGTCCATGGTCGTATCCTTGCAACAGCAGATCGGCCAGGCCTTGAATTCCCAACGCCGATTGGTTGGAATGATGATTGACACCCACCGTCCCGGTTCCGCAAGCGAGGCGTGATGTCTTGAGGCCGGTCTCGCCAAGGGCCACAATATCGGAAGCGCTGAACTTCCCTGCCGCAGCCGGCAAGGCCTCGGCCCACGTTCTCGAAGTCAGCCACGTCCCCGCAACGCCTGCTACCGACCTGGCTAAGAAATCCCTACGCCTCATGGATGCACCTCCAAAAGAAGTCGAATGCCGCCGCTTGCGCCGATTACATTGCCTGAGCAAAAGCAGCCCGAACCCCGAACCTGATGTCCCAACTCTAACATAGTGGGCGTGCATGGGCAACCGGCGCTGCGTAGCGCATGTAGGGGCAACCCTTGTGATTGCCCGGGGGCGGCCACAAGGGCCGCCCCTACGACGGCCGTTCTGAGAGGCGCGCGGGGAGCATCCCTGTGCCGAAGGCACCTTGGAGTGCGGCGGCTTGACGCCGCTTTAGAATGGATGTGGAACGGGGACTCAAACATACCTTCTCGCCCAACAGATTACTTTTCCCTGCGGATCTCCGTATGTTCGAGTAACGCGAAGGCGGCGTCAAGCCGCCGCACTCCAAGGCGCTTCGCGCAGGCCCTTGCTTTGCGCAACGCATCGGTCCCATAATCTGGGCGTAGCAATTTGTAAACCAGGTCACCAAAGGACAGTTCGAATGTCGAGCAATAGCCTATCACGCCCACGCGATCTTTTGGGCACGATCTCTCGCCGTCACTTCCTGGGAGGCACTACAGCCATGGCTTTAGTGAAATCATCGCTCGCCGCGCAAGGGCAGGCGAATTCGGTGCACAGTCCGATCCTGGCGTATGTCGGTACATACAGCTCACCGCAAGGACCCGAGGGAAGCAAGGGCTACGGACAAGGCATTTATTTATTTGAAATGAATCCCGACACGGGAGCGCTCGCGCAATCCGGGCTCTTTGCGGACGACTCGAATCCCTCCTGGCTGGCGTTCGATCCCTCGCGAACGCACCTGTATGCGGCGAATGAAATCGGCAATTTCGAAGGCACGAAATCGGGTTCGGTGAGCGCGTACTCAATCGATCGAGCAACCGGCCATCTCACGCGCCTTAACACGGTCAGCTCACACGGGGCCGGCCC
Source organism: Terriglobia bacterium (assembly GCA_049508935.1). Classification (GTDB taxonomy): domain Bacteria; phylum Acidobacteriota; class Terriglobia; order UBA7540; family UBA7540; genus CAVROP01. The sequence goes on from JBELAJ010000445.1 coordinate 2,568, forward strand.
CGCTCACCTGAGTGTCCACCCTTCAGGCAAATACGTGCTGGTCGCCAACTATGAAGGAGGAACGGTAGCGGTCTTGCCCATCCGGGCGAATGGCGAGTTGGGCTCCGCCACCGACATCAAAAAGGACGCAGGCAAGGTAGGGCCGGAACACGCTGCAAGCGCCCCGCCCGGAAGCTTTGCCATCAGCGGCCACGAGGCTCCCCACGCGCACATGGTCGAGGCCGATCCTTCGGGCCGCTTCGTTCTGGTAAACGATCTGGGGCTGGATCAAATACTGATTTGGAGATTCGACACCGAGAAAGGCGCGCTGACCGCCAATGATCCCGCATCGGTCTCACTGCCGCCGGGGGACGGGCCGCGCCATTTCGCCTTTCACCCCAATCACCGCTGGATGTACTCGCTGCAGGAAGAGGCCTCCACGATGGTGGTGTACGATTTCGACGCCTCGCGCGGAACGCTGACGGCGAAGCAAACCCTTTCGACCCTGCCCAGAGGATTCGCGGGAACCAATTTCACTTCGGAAGTCATGGTCTCGTCCGACGGTAAGTTCGTGTACGCGGCCAACCGGCTTCACGACACCATCGCAGTCTTTTCCATTGGGCCGCGGGGCACGCTGACTTGGCTCAGAGAATTTTGGACCCGGGGGGATTATCCGCGCAGCTTCAACATCGACCCGACGGGGAACTTTCTCTACGTCTGCAATCAGAGGAGTGACGCCATTACGACTTTCCGCGTCGATCGCGAGACCGGCAACCTGACGTTCACTGGCCACTTCACCCCGGTGGGGACGCCGGCGATCATCATTTTCCTCCAGTAGTCCAGATCTCTCGCCGCACCTCGGGAAGGGCGGGGCTAAACTGGCTGTGGAAGAAGGTCATCTGTCATGCTGAGCCCATTTGCTTCGCTCAGGGTAAACTGCGCGAAGCATCTGAAGTATCTCCTCGAAAACCAGAAAATGCGGATCCTTCGCTCCGCTCAGGATGACACGTCATTCTGAGCGAAGACTTCATGATCCTTCGGCTTACCACTTGTCATGAAAATGCCCTCTCCCCCTTGGGGGAGGGGGTGGCCCGCGACGGCACTTTCACCGGCCGTCGCGGGTCGGGTGAGGGGTCCGGGTTCGCTGTTTTCATGGAAGCGAAGAATCTGCATTTCGTTGCGGCTTTGCCGGGCCGCGGTGAGGATTCTCAGTTAGTATCAGACCCTCGCGCCATGATGTAGGCTAGTTGAAAACGGGTAAGGCCGCCGGTGGTCTTGATTCCCACAATATGCTGTTCTTGCTTTGTGCCGGCCTTCAGCACCAGTTCTCCGTTTTCCGGCTGGTCGTCCTCGCAGCCTAGCTCATTCGAGGAGCTTCCCTTCGATTTTTGGTCAACTGCCTGCGCGGAGCCTCTGCAATCCAACACCTTGCCGTACTTCGCCAGCGCTTTGCGGTAGAACGCGGCGACCTTTTCGGGGGCGTCGTTCGACTCAAGCTTCAGCACCGCCAGCTTGAATCCCGAGTTCCCGCCCCACAAACCAAACTTAATCGCCGGACTGTCCTCGGACTTGTCCTTGTGCTCCCGCGCCCCCGGATACATCGGCAAGCCCACGTCCTTCGCACCCGCCCGTTTGCTGGCGACGATTCCGAAGCCTTCCTGGTCCGTGTCGGAATCGTTTTTGCCCGAGCCCTTTTTGTCTTGCGCCCCCAAAGGCAACGCAGCCAGGAAAATCAGCCCAAGTATCACGACCCCCAAAGGCGCTCCCGGCCTGCGCCCAGTGCGCCGGCCGGCCACACGATTCCATCCCATCGTCTTCATGTTCGCCTCCCCATTATCTCCATGTACGCGACGCGGTAAGGCGAAGTTCCATCGAGCGAGTTTGCACCGCCTGGTCTCGGCAAAGACAGTTGGGGATGAGGGAGAAAGCGCTGTCATCCTGAGCGAAGGCTTCATGATCCTTCGGCTCACCACCCGTGATGAAAATCATTCCCCTCCTTGGTAAGGAGGGGTTAGGGGTGGTTGCCAATCGCCGGCGATGCCACCCACCACCCCCGCCCCTCCTCCCGCTGAGGAGGGGAGTCATTTTCATTTCAGCCCCTCACCCGACCCGCGCCGGCTGGTGGAAGCGCCGTCGCGGGGCATCCTCTCCCCCCAGCGGGAGAGTGCATCTTCATGACGAGTGGTCAACTCAATTTCTTCAGCGCCTCGAGAATCTCGCGATTGCTCGGCCGTTCCCTCAGCTCGTAGATTTTCACCCAGGCAATCTTCCCATTCTTGTCCACGATAAACACCGCTCGATCGTTGATAAAAGGCACTTGATGTTTCGTGGGAGGAAAGATGCCGTAGTCCGCGGCCGTTTTGGCATAAGGCCAGCGATCCGTAGCCAGAGGGTATTTGAGGCCGCCCAAGTGCTTCTGGAAAGCGATATGGCAGAAAACGGTGTCAGTGCAGACGCCCACGACCTGGGCGTTCAAGTCAGCAAAGCGGGCGAGGTCCGCCTGGATCGCTGACAGTTCGTTCTGTCAAACGGGGGTAAAGTCGAGCGCGTAGAAGCAGATCACCACATTCGTGCCGAGCTGCGCGGAAAGTTGAAATTCGCCCTGCGTTGCGCCGGTCGTCGAGCTGAGCTTGAAATCAGGCGCTGGGTCTCCGATGTTTAGTGCCATTTGAACCTCCTCGGTAGAATACCACTCTCCGCGCAGCACAGGCACTCTTGCCTGTGCGTAGCTTTTGCTTATGAGCCCGCGAACGCAGGCTGGAGTGCCTGTGCTGCAGGACGTGCAAGAAAGCCCGTGCTATACGGCTCTGGCCCCGGCAGCGGGCTTGGCAGGCGCAGCGGCGACTGGCAGCTTTTCAATTTTGACCTTGGCAATCCGCCAACCGTCCATCTCCGTCACCGTATAGCGCCGGTCTTCGTAAACGATGCTTTCTCCGCCCTTCGGGACCACGCCCAGGAAGGAGAGAACAAACCCGGCCAAGGTTTCATATCCGGCGCCGCGCGGCAGCACAATGTCGTAATCATTGGCCAGGTCGCGCAGGTTAATCGAAGCGTCCATCACCAGGACGTTGCCGCTCACCTGGTGGATCGCCTGCTCGTCCTGGTCGTATTCGTCGCGGATTTCGCCCACCAGTTGCTCGAGAACATCCTCCACCGTCACCAGGCCAACATAAGTGCCGAATTCATCGACCACCAGGGCCAGGTGCGAATGATGCTGCCGGGCATCTTCGAGCACCTGGCTGAGCGGCTTGGACTCCGGGACGATCATGGGCTGGCGAAGAATCGGGCGCAGATCCATCGGCGACTGAAGCGGCACGCCGCTCCTTAGCCGCTCGGACACAACCCTCAACAGGTCCTTGGTGTAAAGGATGCCCACCACGTGATCGGACGATCCTTCGTAAATCGGCAGGCGCGAGTGTTGGTCCTTGACGATGCGGTCCAGCAGGCTCCGCAGGTCCTGCGTAAACGGCAAACAGGTGATGCGGGTCCAGGGGATCATGATCTCCCGCACCAGGATGAAATCCAGATCGAAGACCGTGTGGATGATCTCCTCTTGCTCTTCGCGAAGCAGGCCGTGCTTGCGAATCGACGACACTATCAGTTTCACTTCTTCGGGCGTGTGCGGCGGCCTCAAGCCCCGCAGCGGAGAACGGCCAAAGGCGCCCAGGACACCGTTCGCCATGCCCACCAGAGCCCCCACCGCGTATCGGCTCAGCCTCAAGAAAAGCAGCATCGGCCGGGCGACCGCCAAGGAAACCATCTCCGCGTGATCGTACGCCACCGCCTTCGGAACCAACTCTCCCAGCACCATCAGAAAAATCGTGATGATCACAAAGGCGACGGCCCCCGCCAGCGAGTGGACCAGCACTGCGGATGCATGCCCGTGAAGTCCAAGATCGAGAACGGGCTGGAGGGTTCTGGCAATAAACCCCTCGCCCAGCCAGCCCATCAGCAGGCTGACCACGGTTACACCGAGTTGTGCGCCCGAAATCAGCGAGCCGATGTCTGCCAGCAGATTCTGAACGAGACGCGCGCGGGGATCTCCCTCGCGCGTCAGTTGCTCGATGCGTGTTCGTCTGACGCTGAGGAGCGCATATTCGGTGGCCGCGAAAAATGCGTTCACCCCGATCAGCCCGACGATGATTAGCCCGCGCAGCAATAACACGTCAAGATTCCCTACAATCGAAGCATTGTAGGATAAAAGTGTGCTATTGCGCAAAACTGGTGGGCAACGGTCTGAAGCAGAGGCGGCTTTACGCCGCCACGTGGCGGGGTAAACTCGCCGCTGCGAATTCAATCTGAGACCCAGGCGCATTTTTCACTGTTGTGCCCGGATGATAATGTCCCCTACTGTCCCGGATAGAAATGTCCCCTAAGCTGATGGCCTCGGAGGAGGCCACAGTGAAGAGGACAAGGATGGATGAGCGGGAACTGAGACGAGG
>JBELAJ010000446.1:0-7138 GCA_049508935.1 Terriglobia bacterium
CCGGAAAGGGCAGCGCTCATTTTGGGACGGGATCCAAATGCGATCGACGATGGCCTGCTTCAATTTCAAGAGATCATCCAGCTTTCTTTGTCGGCTGACTTGGTGACGCTCTCAGCTTGCGATACGGCGACCGGGAAGCTCGAAGGTGAAGAGGGCATCGACGGCCTAGCGGAGGCCTTCTTGCTCGCGGGCGCGAAAAGTGTGGTCGGAGCGCTGTGGGATGTGGACGATTCTGCCACGGACACGTTGATGCGCTCCTTTTACACTCACTTGGCAAACGGCGAGGATAAAGCGTCTGCACTCCGGCATGCGAAACTGGCCTACTGGGCGGCCTTCACATTGCTGGGTGATGGTTCGTCGGCGATCACTTTCTGACCACGGCTCGAGCGACCGATCACATACCTCACAAGGGGCACACCCTCGCTCTCGAATTCGTATTCAAGTTTGAGCCCCAGTTTTTCCATGCTTCGAATCAAAACTGCAGTCGCGAGCCTGGCGATGGACATGATTCGGTCTAGCCGTCCGCGTTAAAATGAATTGCGCAGTGCGGCAGCGGCCAGTTTCCGACAAACCGAGTTGTCGTCAACGTGGTTGCGAATTCTCAGGAGGCAGCAGATGGCGCCAAGTTCGACTTACAGCGGGCACATCGAAAGCGATAAAAGAGTCCCATAAGTGTCCCCCGACACGGCCAGATCCGCGCGTAGCCGACATATCGGCAAGGTGATCGGTGGTAGGTAAACAGTAGCCCGTTGATCGCGGGTAATCGACGGCCGAGTCCTCATCGACATCCCGCTAGGGCGTTATCCAGGCCGACTCCAAAGGCCAAACTCCCCCGCGTACATGTCCAGCCGAGTAAGTGCCTTTCCGAACACCAGGCGCGTTCCGTTGGCTGCGACGGTGGCACGTCTTGGTAGAAGTTAGATCCACTGCGCCAGTCTCCAAGGCTTCCGCTTGGTCTCGCCCCCTCGAGGCTCGATACAGATAGAATGCGTTCGAGACATGTACAAGTTCGACAGAAATTTTAGCGATGTTACGGCGCTAATTCGGATTTGAAACGACTCGACCCGATGTTGGAACGAGGGCTCATTGGAATAGCGGATCGCTTTGCCCAAGGGTTCAGGACCATACGAGGCTGAGCGGCATAGCTGAGCAGATCAGCGCGTTTTTCACCACGGCGGTCTTATCGCTGCCAATCTGGGGGCATACGCCCATTTCGTCAGATAACCCTGATCTCAGTTCGCCAGGCCGCAAGTCGCGGCTTCCAGGTGACGCGCCATAACCAGCAGAAGCGCTCCTGCTGTGCCCGATGTGAAACGCCGTCTGCGTTCCCATTACTCAAAGGCCCATTTGCTGAACCCGCTCGTTTTTGGCAAACTGGTCCTGCGAAAGGCGGACCAATCCCTGGCAAAGCAGGTGAAAAATGCGATATCAGCTCTTGGGACGTACCGGTCTGAAGGTCTCGGTGCTCTGTCTTGGAACAATGACCTTTGGCAGTTCGCCAAGCCCCAGTACCCTTCCGGGTTCCAGTGAAAAAGAATCCCTGATGGTGCTGGATCGTTTCCTCGACGCCGGAGGGAACTTCATCGACACGGCCGACGGCTATGCCGAAGGCCGCTCCGAGGAGATCCTGGGAAAAGGTATAAAAGGTCGCCGCCACCAAATTGTGCTGGCGACCAAAGTTTTCTCCCTGACCGGGAAGGGGCCGAACCAGAAAGGGCTCTCGCGCAAACACATCGCCGAGGCGGTGGAGAATAGCCTGCGCCGCCTGGACACCGACTACATCGATCTGTACCAAGCGCACTGCTTTGATTCGCGGACACCGCTCGAGGAAACACTTGAGGCGCTTGATCAACTCGTGCGGCAAGGTAAGGTTCTTTACCTCGGCTGCTCGAATTTTGCGGGTTGGCAGCTTGCCAAAGCGCTGGGAATCTCGCGGGCCCGCGGGCTCTCAAAGTTCGAATGCCTGCAACCGCAGTACAGCCTGGTGTGCCGGTCGATCGAACGCGAACTTCTCCCCCTCTGCCGTGAGGAAGGCGTGGGCGTGATTCCCTGGAGCCCGCTTGCGGGGGGCTTCCTGAGTGGCAAGTACCGGCCGGGAGGGGCGCGTCCTTCGGGGTCGCGACTCGCCGAATCGGACCCCGCGTCGCGCGGTTCGATAGAGCGTTTCTTGACCGAACGAAATTTCAGGATCCTTGGCGTTGTGGAAGCGGTGGCGCGCGAGTTGGGCAAATCGGCATCGCAGGTTGCCCTCGCCTGGCTGCTGGCGGCGCGCGAAGTGACTGCGGTTATCTTTGGCGCGCGAACCATTTCGCAGCTTGAGGAGAACCTCAGCGCAATCGGCTGGGACTTCCCGCGGGAGTTATGGCTGCGGCTAGACCAGGCGAGCGCTTTGCCCATGGAGTATCCGCAGGACGTGCAGAACGCCCTCGAGCCGCTGATTCATGGCGACGTGGACCCACGGCCTTAAAATTCGCTCGCTGGGTGTCGCAAGAGGCTGACTGTGTGGTCGTTGCAAGCCGTCTGCGCCCGGCGTGATTGGCTCGCGAATATTTTTCTTGACTTTGATTGGAACGGATGGTATACAGCTTGTCAGTTTTTGTTTACTTCAATCTTCCATCTCCGGGGGTGATGTATGGAAAAACCGTACGAGGCTCCCAAACTCTTGGTAGCCGAAGGCGAAATTTACGAGTCTATTGCTGCTGGTATAGCCAGTGCTGTCACCAGCAGCGCCACTTCATCTATGACGTCATGCTCGGCCCACCAACTTGACTCGGAATTTACGGCCGATCGCACGACCTTGAATGTCCGGCCAGTATCCCTTCAGGCTGTTGTGCAGGCACCAATTGCGGCGGCGCCGGTAGCCGTGCAAAAGGTGCAGCAACCCTAAGAGCAAAGAATCGGGGCAATAAGTCCTCCGTGCGTGGGGACCAGGGACCCAGATTAACCCAACGTGCTGCGTGTGCCAAACGTTTGGCACGCGGCGAGAACCGTCTCCCGCCGCGTGCCTATTTTCTCCATATCATAAGAGGCAATACAATCTTACACGTTTTTTTCGCAGAAAGGGAGGGGCGTAGAATGAGCCTCCACCAACTGGATCGGGTACTTGGCTTGAGACCCGGCACCGCTTATGTACACGAGCCGGAAAGCGACACATTTGTCTTATTCGATTTGCTGACGGGGAACGTATTTTCAATAAATGAGACCGGCTACGATATTTTGACGGGTCTCAGCAATGGCCGGTGCATTGCGGAAATAGCTAAGTCAATGAGCAACAGTTGGGGAATTTGTTTTGAGAAATCCGTTCAGGACGTCACTTCCTTTTTGCAATCCATGGACGACAAAGGACTGCTGGTTTGGGAGCCGCTAACCAAATTGTTAGAGGCTTACTGGGCGCCCCACTGGCAAAGAAACCGCGAGATCTACGGGTTTCCTTACTGTCCGGGGCTGGTTTACTGGGAGTTCACGAACACCTGTAACCTTCGCTGCAATATGTGCTACAACGAATCAGCCCTATCCCGGCCCAGCGAGATTACACTCGATGAAAAAATCGCGCTCCTGAAGGAGTTCCAATCCCAGGGCACAACGACGCTGATCATAACCGGCGGGGAACCTTGCTCCGTGCCGGAAGAATTGTTGGAGTTCCTGGCGGCGTGTAAATCCCTGGGGGTAGCAGCGGAGATCTTCACGAACGGCACACTGGTGACCGGTAGAGTTGTCCAAGCCTTCCAGAAATACGATGTGAAGCATATCCGTGTCAGCATCCATGGGGGCCGGGCCGAGACTCATGATGCGATCACCGCGACGGCAGGCGCTTTCGACCGTGCTTTGGCCGGGGTAAAGCGATTGAAAGAAGCAAGCCTTTCTGTTTCCTGGCAAATGGTCGTATGCCGGCAGAATTTTTCGGAGCTGCGGCTGGGCTTGGAACAGGCGATCGAGCTGGGATTGACGGGCTTTCGCATCGGAAGCTTGGATCTTTTCGGCCGCGGGAAGGCGCTTCCCGGGCAGCAATTGAGCGGCGAGGAAGAAGCGCGCATGTGGCGCTTCCTGGATGAAGCCAGCATGGTCTATGGTTCCGATATTCATTTAGGGTGGGGTGCAGACTTTTGCATGGAGGAACCCTGGAAACCTTATGTTCTTCGACCACCCGAGCGCCAACTGGTCAACCCCGCGGACCCGAATGTCTTCCTGCGGTTCTGCAAGAGTTCGCTTTGCGGCACCGCCGTTCGATCCATTGGGTTGCGCGCCGACGGAACCCTGATACCGTGTCCAGCCATGTCCGACTTGGCGTTGGGGAAAGCCCGGGGCAATATCAAGGAAATATGGCAGACATCTCCCGTACTGGAGAGCCTTCGTCACCATGATTTGGAGGGCTTCTCCCACTGCCGCGGTTGTGGCATGAGGTATACGTGCGGTGCTGGTTGCCGGGCCAGTGCCTACCACGTTACCAGCGTCGTGACCGGCCCCGATCTCAAGCGGTGCAACGGCAACAAAGCCCTGCTCAAAGTCAAACGGTCCGGGTTCTTCACGGAGGACGAGACCACGCAGGGACTGGCGAAGATGAAACTTACCAGTGAGGCCATGGGGATGGAATACATCAACGATGTCAGTACGGAGGGCATGGGCCCGTGGATTCCATACTGGGCGATCATTTCCTCTAAATGGAGGGAAGGTAAGCGTCTGATAGGCTAAACTCAATGGGATGGTAGCGCCTCATGGATGCCGTATTGGTGGCACCTCCTTACATTCGAAATAAAGATTTTTCTACTTCGCGATTTGCCAGCGCCTTTTTGACTCCGGCCTTCGAGCACCTTGGGTTGGAAAGCATACTGGCCAATTGCCTGGCAAGCGACTTTGATGTGACCTGCATGAGTTGTCCCATCGAACGTCTGGACGTCCCGACCGCAGGACAGGAATTGGCCGCGTTGAAACCTTCGGCGATCGGCATCTCGATCAATTATGAGAACGTCGATTGGGTCGGCGGGGTTCAGTTGGCCCGGGAATTGCGAAACCGAGGATACACGGGTTTATTGGTGGCGGGGGGAATGGCAGCCACCTACCTGGCCGAAGAGATCCTGGGGGAAAGAAGCTTCGACGCGGTGGTCTGCGGCGAAGGAGAGTGGACATTTCCGCAGGTGCTCCGCTCATACCAGGCGCAAAAAGCTTTGGGCGAGATTCGCGGTTTGATGTTGAGAACTCCCGACGGCGCCAGGTTTACCGGGCCGGCCAGACCGCCCACGTTCGACGCCATCCCTTCCCCCCGCCGGGCCTTGCTCCACAAGTTGGACAGGTTTCAGGCAACTATTGGGATTCCGGTTGAGACCAGCCGTGGATGCTGGGGCCGCTGCTCATTTTGCATGGTTCCAGAGTTTCACGGACATGAGTGGCGCCCCAAACCCCTTGTCAACGTGGTTCAGGAGATGCGCGCCGTGCAGGATGCCCTGGGGCCAGCCCAGTTTGAATTCGTCGATGACAACTTCTTTGGCCCCCATCCCGGCAATGAGCGAGCCTTCGACTTAGCGGACTTAATGCAAAAAGAAGGGCTCCGGTCGCGGATCGCCTTAAGTTGCCGGGTGGATTCCATCGCGCCAGAATGGATTCGGCGCCTCCAGGATGTCGGCCTCAACGCCCTTTTCGTGGGGGTCGAGAGTGGCTCTCGAAGCGTACTACGGCGATATGCTAAGGGGACGACCGTCGACAGAAACCGAAAAGCCATTGAAATCTTAAGCCGGTTCGACTTGCCCGTGAATACGTGCTTTATCATGTTCGACCCCTACACCACGCTCGCCGAACTGAGGGAGTCCGTGAATTTCGTCTGCGAGACGGAGGCCTACCGGCTGGGGATGCGGCCTCTCAACTTGCTGAATTCCCTCACCGTGCTCAAGGGAACATCGTATTACGAGTTGCTGCGCGATAGCGGACTGCTCATCCCGATAGGGAAAATGTTCTTTGATATCAAATATACGGATCCTGCCGTCGCCCTCGTGCGGGCGGTGATGCTGTACCTCAATATCCTCATCAGTCCGATCGACATGAAGGTCCGGCATCTTGTGATTTCATTCATAGGAATCACTCGATTGCTCGCGTCGAGATACCATTTGACGGATGGGATTATTGAAGGCATCCCGGAATTGCATCATGACTTTTTCAATGGATATTCAGAATGGCACAACACGCTGCCCGGATTTGTTCTTTCCACGCTGGACAGTGTTCTAGGCATTATGGAATCAGGCATGCCTTGTACCGAAGAAACCCTGCAAACTTTAAAACTGGCGGTGGTATCCCGGTTCCATGAGAACCTCCAGGCTAAAATCGGTAAGACCAACATCCATGAGCTGTTATTGACGCTTGATCAACTGTTTTCAGCACCTGTAATTCGACTGACAATTCCTGGCCAGGGGGTGCTGGAACTTGACAGGACGGAGGCTTAACAAATGACGACGGGTGAGTTTGTGCTTCGTCCAGGATGTTATCTCAAGGAGGATCGCGGAAGTTGGATGCTTATCGATGATCTGTGCCAGGTGAAAGTGCCTATGAACCAATCTGGGTACGATCTGCTTTCCGCTCTCCAGACGAAGACTAGTTTTTCCGATGAAGAAACGGAGTTTCTCAGGAGTCTTATGAAGATGGCCTTTGTCACTCAAAAAGCACTGATGGAGCGTGCGCGGGTAATTGCACGAACCTTCAAGCCGACTCCCCAGGGTAAGTACAGAGGTGCCTTGCTGTAAGCTATTCCCACGCCCAAGAAATCACTATATATAGAACCGACTCCAGAGTTTCGTGCCGCGTCCCCGCCGATGGGACTGATGCCCATCAGACCGGCAGAAGCGCTGCTCCTCTTACACGGGCCGCAACAGGTGGCACCCGACGATTCCCCTCCTCCTTCGCCACACCCGTGCGCAGGACATTCTGCGCCCTCGATTGGCAACCGCGAATTCATGCGGCGCGGTAGGTCCTCAAAAACCGAAGTCGGCGCACAAAGAGGGGATTGGGGGGCGAGTCCGGACTAGTCCTGCCTGGTCGGAATTAACCGGCCAATCTTTTTAATCACACCTCTAAGTGCTGTAGCTGCGAAGCGTTATTCTTCTCCAGTTGGGATTTTTCTCTTCAGGAGGAGGGGCCCCGCTTCCGGCTCAGATCT
>JBELAJ010000447.1:0-6951 GCA_049508935.1 Terriglobia bacterium
TTTTCCGCTACACTCTGTAGTCATAAGGCTGTCTCCTTTTTCTGGCGCAAGTTTTTCTCAACAAGACGCTTATGCCAGAAGAGACAGCCTTTTTCAATCTTTTAGTGAGAAATGCGGGTTAAGCCCTGGTCCCGATCGTGCGTGTGTGCCAATTGTGTGCGGCATTTTAAGGCCAAAGGCTGATGGATGGGATTCACGGACAGGTCAGATACTACGAGTTCAGCACCATTGGTCTTGATTGAAATCCTGCAACGAATTCGCGGTGGGCCGGCTTGGCACGAGAAGACAAGGTTTTCGCCAACTCGGCCCGATTTGGGAGAGGGAAACCCAGAACCAACGGTCAGCTGCTCGCAGCCGAGGCCGCAGGCATCGCCTCTTCATCATAGCCAGTTGCTGTCAGAGGGCCAGATTTTCCAAGGCCAATTCTTTAAGATGCGCGTGGTAAGTCATTTGACAGAACACCGAAAACAAGCGCCCGAACATGGTAGTCAATATCCCGTGTGTTCGGCTGCCAAGTCAATTCTTTTTGTGGCAGATGTAACTTTGACCAACCACAAGAGCAACACGAGAGCGAGAACCTGGGATCCGCGCAGGAAATCGGCCGTCTAATCTGAACCCGGTCTCGATCCTATCGAGGGAGGGACTGCCTGTCTCGGCTGCCACCAGCAGAAGCAGGCGCCCTTCCTGGAGGATCGATGAGCCCTTTGCCTTCTTCTACAGTAAGAAACTTGTCTACCGGCAGGCCTTCGAGTTTATCCGTGATGCCGCTGGGCCAGTGGACTTCGAGCTGATCGATTCTTGTAGCCTGTCCCAGGCCGAAATGAACGCGCAGGTCGTTCTGAGAAATGTAGCTGCCCCCGCTTCGGACTTCGTCAACCTGCTTTCGTCCAGAAGCCAGCACCTGGATTCGCGCCCCAAGCCCATCGCGATTCGAGCGGGTCCCCACGGTGCGGATCGTCACCCAGTGGTTTGGGAATGAGCTGAGGTTGTGAAGCAGTGCCGGCGGATCATTCTGGTTGTTAACTGCGATGTCGATTCTGCCATCGTTATCATAATCGAGAAACGTCACGCCGCGACTCGAACGGCGGAGTTCGAAACCCGGCCCCGCGACCGAGGTCATTTCTGCGAACGTCCCGTTGCACAGGTTGTGGTAGAGCGCATTTTGCTGGCGGTAGGGCGATTCGGGGTGGCCGTGGCTTTCGAGTTCAGGATAGACGTGGCCATTGGCAATGAAGAGGTCCGGGCAACCATCATTGTCGTAATCAAAGAAGCCGCCGCCCCAGCTCAGCCTTCGGAGGTTGAAGCCCAACTTGGCGTCGAAGGTGCGAAAGCTAAAGGTGCCATCGCCCTCGTTGTGGTAAAGGTCGGGAACGTCTTGATCGAAATTAGTCTTGAAGATGTCTAGGAAGCCGTCACCGTCGTAATCGCCTGCGGAGAGTCCCATGCCCGCCTGCTCTAATCCGTCTTCTGTGTAAGCGACACCTGCCTCCACCCCTCGCTCGGTGAACGTCCCGTCCTTGTTGTTTTGGAAGAAGAGGCTGGCGGTGGAGTCACAAGCGACATACAGGTCAGGCCAGCCCCGATTCAGAAAATCCGCGGTGAGCACACTCAGCGCATAGCAGCCTGGGGCCTTGCGGATTCCGGAACGCTCGGACACGTCCACGAACTTCCCCTGGCCTTCGTTGTGATACAGGAAACTTCGCCCGAAGGGGAGGCCGCGCGGGCCGCAATACACCGCCACACCCTTGAATTCACAATTGGGGCCAGAGCCCGGGAGCGGCGCCGTCTCCTGGTTGATATTCACATATCCGGCCACGAAAAGATCCGGCTTGCCGTCGCGGTCGTAGTCGAAGAAGGAGCAGCCGGAACTCCAATCGAGCCGGGGATCATCCAGGCCCGCGGCTTTGGTGACGTCGGTGAAGGTCCCGTCCCCATTGTTATGGTAAAGGCTGTTGGGAGCGCCGTAGTAGGTCACAAAGAGGTCGTCGAAGCCGTCATTATCGTAATCACCTACACAGACCCCGTGCGCCCATCCGGAACGGCCGAGCCCAGAGCGGGCGGTGACGTCAGTGAAGGTTCCGTCGCGATTGTTGTGGTAAAGATGATTGGTCGGCTCGGCGCCTTTGGGAAAGCCTTCCAGGGTGCTTCCATTCAGGATGAAGAGATCCGGATAGCCATCGCGGTCGTAGTCGATGGCGGCGATGCCGCTGCCGGTGCTTTCCCAGATGTATTTTTTGGTTATCTCACCTCCGTTCACGTCCATCATCGTCAAGCCTGCTTGCGGGGCGGCGTCGACGAACCGCACCTGGTTTTCCGACTGGGACACCGGACCGGTCTGGGGGAGGGCCGCCACGGCCAGCCACAGTGCGTATGCCGGAAATATGGTCAGGAGAAGGCTTGCCAGAGGACTGCGGAATACTTTAGGCCGACGATAGCGGGTGTGCTCCAGAGGCAGGTCTCCTGGGTTATGGGTTGGGCGCCCCGGCAGGTACACTCACCGGGGTGAGTTCTCGACGGATCTGTTTGGATAGCTTCTCGATCCGCTTCAGTCGCGCGTTCAGGTCTTTGGGTAGCAAGCCGTTATTTGCCTGTTCTATGAGTGAAGGAATGTCGTTGGCGAGTTTGGCCAGTTCGTTGGCGTCGCGTGCGAGTCGTACCACGTCGATGCGTGCATGGCTGCTTGCTGTAACCACCGCGGGTCGATCAATAGGCAGGCTGTGCTCTTCCGGCAGGCGAGGACTTGCATTGGTAGTGAGTGGAGGTAATTGCTGCGGGTGGAGACCGAGCAACAAAAGTGCGAGGCCCAAAAGGCATGACTGAAGCATGGCGCACCTCCCGAGGCATATCCCAAACTCGCACTATTGTACCTCTTTTTCGCCGCACTCAAACCTAACTCTATGAACGGGTAAGAAAATTGGAATCTTGTCACCATGAGCGGAGCGAAGGATTTCCGCGATTGTTCGTAACTCATTGAATTAAGGATGACTTCGCCGATCCTGCGCTGCTCTAAGGATGACAAGCGCTGGGTTTTTTCACTCGTTCCATTGATAGTGGTAGAATTACACTTCGCTGGCGATATCCCGCCTTGAGGAACAGCATGTCGACCCGCCGCCTGAGGTTTCCATTGCTGGTTATCATTCCCTGTCTTTTAGCCTTGCCGAGCCCGTTGCTTCCGGCGATGAAGCAATCCGCGGCGAATCCTGCCAACTCGTCAAGTTCTTCTGAGGAAAAAGCCTTCGCCAGGATGGACGCCTTCGTCGTCTCAAAGAAATACGAGAAGGTTGAGAGCCTGATCGAATCCATCATCACGCAAGGGACGCCGCCGGCGCGGGCTTATTTCCGCTTGGGCAGAGCCTACATCGATCACGATGAGTGGCAGCGCGCGGCGGATTGGCTTGAGAAGTCCCTGAATGCCCAGGAGGGTAACGACCAAGCGCACCTGCTTCTCGGCGTGGCCTATCGGGAATTAAAGCAGCCCGAGCAAGCCGAGAGGGAATTTATGAAAGCCGTATCGTTGAGTCCTCGCAGCGATGTGAACGCGTATTTCGCCGGCCAGCAACTGCTGCTCGATCTGAAATACGAGGCGGCCCTGTCTTATCTTTACCAAGCCGTAAAGTCGAACCCGCGCAACGCCTCAGCTTATCGCGCTTTGGGAACAACCCAAGTTCACCTGGGCAATTACGGCCTTGCGGAGCCCTATTACAGAAAGGCCGTTGAAGTCCTTGGCGGCTCGGCCCCATCCGACCCCGGACCGTTGCTGGACCTATCGTTTATCCTTCTTCTTGGTCACGATCCGGCCAAAGTCGAGGAGGCCCTCGAGCTGGCCAAACGGGCAGCGAAGATTCAGCCTTCTTCCGGCAGCGCCCACTACCTGGTCGGCAAAGCCTTGATGAGTCAAGGCCGAGCGAAAGAGGCCGTTCCTGAACTGGTTCTTGCGATACGGATCAACCCCGAAGACAGCAAACCTCACTTCCAGCTTGCGCTCGCCTACGAGCGCCTGGGTGAGAAGGAGAAGGCTCGCGCCGAACGCCAAGCCCTCGCGAAAACCAAACAGCGCGCTAACCAGCAGGGCATGGCCTCCGGAAGCGTTCTTCCCAACAGCCCGGAGTGACAATGCGGAATTCGGTGATGATTTCTTTCCTTCAAAATAAGGGGACAGGGGTGGTTGACTGCAAAACTGAATCAATGGCCCTTTCCCCTGGGGAGAGGGTGTCCTGCGACGGCGCCTTCATCAGCCGTCGCGGGATGGGTAAGGGGTCGCGTGCCTCGTGAACCGAGCGCCGCGCCACAGAGGCATCCCTCCAAATCAATTCGCCCCCGTAAGACGGTTCAATGCCTCTCGTGCCGCGCCCAATTGCGGATCAATAGCCAGCGCCTGGCGGAATTCCTCGGCGGCATCGTTCACGCGATGTTGTTGGCTAAGGACCAGCCCCAAATTGTAATGAGCGGAGGCAAACTTCGGACGCAGCCGCAGCGCCTGGTGGAATTCCGCCGCCGCCCCGTCCAGATCGCGCTTGCGGAGATAGAGGCTACCCAGCGTGTTATGCGCGTCGGGGTCGAGCGGGTCAATGCTGAGGGCCGCTCGCAAGTGCTGCTCGCCCGCGTCCCATTGCCCCTGGAGCGCCGAGAGCGCTCCCAGGTTGAAATGCGCGTTGTAGTCGTTGGGATCCACGGTCAGAACATGCTCGAAGCGCTCGCGTGCCCGTCCGTAATCCTTCTGCTGCAGCGCCACGCTGCCCAGCATATCCTCGGCGCGCGTGTAATTGGGAGTGATGGCGAGCGCCGCCTGAAATTCCCGCCCGGCTTCATCCAGCTTGCGCATTTCAAAGAGGCTTAGCCCCAGATCAAGGTGGGCTTTGGCGTTCAGCGGGTCGGCCTTCAGAACCTTCTGGAACTCGCCCGCCGCCTCTTCGTGCCGCCGCCGCTGTTCGTTCAGTCCTAAGCTAATCCTCACATCGAGGAGGTCCGGATGGCTGCTTAGAAGGTGCTCGAGCAGCGCGTTCGATTCTTCGAGATGCCCCGTTGACGCCAGAACGATGGCGCGCCCGAATTCCTCGAAGTCGCCAATCTGGTCTTTGGGATCAGGCCCCTTTTCCGAAACTCCCGACTCTTGTGAGCTTCCCGCAACATATCCCAGCGAACTCAGCCGAGCCAGCGTGTCCGGATCAAGCGCCCGCTGCCCTCGCAGGCGCGGATTCCGAAAGCGCGCGCGCAGAGCCGCGAGCCGCTCCTTCGAAGCCAGCGCTTGCGAGCCTTGCACCGCGTAGAGATTACGGGCCTCGCCCGGGTCTGCGGCCAGATCGTACAGTTCGGGCTTAGGACCGTCGATATACTTGTAACCTCCCGTGCGCAGCGACCGCAAGGGACTGCATCCGAAATGCCTCTGTGCGTAAACACTCTCGCTTGCCACATCATGAGGAGCATCGGAATGGCCCACACGCAACAACTCCAGCAGGCTGCGTCCCTGAAACTCCGGGGGCGGCGTAATGCCGGCGAACTGAAGTATCGAGGGCGCCACGTCCGTCAGGCCGGCAGGTTCTTCAAACCTGGCGGGAAAGTTGGCGCCGCCGGTCGGCCAGTGCACGATGAGCGGCACCCACAGCGTGCTCTGGTAGATGAAATAGCCGTGCGTCTTCTCCCCGTGCTCTCCCAGTCCCTCACCGTGGTCGGAGGTGAGAACAATGAGGCTGTTTGCGAAACCATCGTGCTGCCGCAGGGAATCGCACGGGGAACCAACCTGCTCGTCCACGTAGCGAAGTTCGGCATCGTATCCCGTGCCGAAACGCACCCGGTAGCTCACCGGCAGGTTGTAGGGCGTATGCAGATCATAAAGGTGGACAAAGAGAAAGAACGGGCTGCCGGGGTTTGCTTCCAGCCACTTATTCGCTGCTGCGACCACCTCGGAGCCCAGGCGTTTCACGTCTCCGGCGTCGGAATCCGCCTGGCGATGCAGATCGAAGGTGCTGTCGTACCAGTCGAAGCCCTGATCGAGCCCGAACCTCCGGTCCCGCACAAATCCGCCCACCACCGCTCCTGAATGATAACTGTGGGCCTTCAAGACAGTTGCCAGCGTTAAGGCTTTGGGCCGCAGCGTCTCGCCGTTGTCCTCGATGCCGTTGGAGAACGGGTAGGTGGAGGTGAAAAGCGAGACGTGCGAAGGGAAAGTCAGGGGAACCTGCGAACTGACAGCGGAAAACAAGGTGCCCCCCTTGGTGAGCGCGTCGAGATGCGGCGTCGCAATGCGGTGGTAGCCATAGCAACTCAAGTGGTCAGCGCGCAGCGTGTCGATCGATATCAAGATGATCGAGGGCGGCTTTTCCGGTGCAGCGCAAAACCCGTTCCCCGCCCCAGCGAGAAGCGCACTGAAATAAACCACTAGCGTGACCGAAACCCAGCGTACCATATTAGAGTTTGGACTGAAGCTCGCCCTTGTCCTACAATTTCATTGTGCTTTTCACAACCTTTCTTTCTTCGCTTCTCGGCTATCGTAGCACGCTGGATAGAACCGAGCCAGCCGCTCGCGACGGCGCCGTTCTTTGGGTTATGCGATTTTCGAATGCGATGAGAAGAGCTTTACCAAAGAGCGCACATAGATCACAGAGCAAGCATTCTCGTCTTAGCTCTGTACTACCATTCCCAAGACCTTTTGCGGCACTCAACGATTTCTGGTCTGGAATTTTGAATCTGGAATTCTGGATGCGGCCGGCAGGCCGCGCTGCGTACTCAGTGATCTCTATGGTGTGCTTTCTCGTACCTGCCCTCGCCGGCGCGCAAGCCTCCCCTCAATCAACCATCTTGGATCTGGCGGCGAAGGCCGAGAGCTTCGAGGCCCAAGGCCGCTTCGAGGACGCCGCGGCGGAATACCGCCGAATTTTGAAGCTCGACCCCCGATCCGTCCCCGCCCTGAATGCGCTGGGGGCCTTGAGCGTGAAGCAGGGCGATTTCAAGGAG
>JBELAJ010000448.1:0-6941 GCA_049508935.1 Terriglobia bacterium
AAACCAGTACAAGCGAGTGGTGCCCTGGGAGGGAAATCGCGCCGCCTTGCGAGCCATGGCGGAGGTCTTCGAGTTGCGCCCCTATTTCGAATGGCGGGGGATGGGCTTCATTTCCCAATCGGCCCTGCGCTTGCGCTCGAGCTTCGCGGAGTGGGACGCGGAACAGCGGTTCAGCCTGCCGGGCTTGCGTGTGACTGATCCGAAGGCGGCCCAATGCGGGGAAGTTTTGAAAGGTGTGCTCAAGCCGCCGCAATGCAAGCTGTTCGGCCGGGAGTGTACGCCCGAACGGCCCGTCGGCGCCCTCATGGTGTCCTCGGAGGGTTCCTGCGCAGCCTACTACAACTACGAGCATCGCAAGAGTTGTGCGGCCGCGGCGGTGTAATGTGTAGGGGCGGCCATGGTGGCTGGTGAAGTTGCGAACGAAACAGTCGGCTGTCAACTAGTAAGCGACTCCCCTCCTCAGCGGGAGGAGGGGCAGGGGTGGTGGGTGGTATCGCCAGCGAACGGCAACCACCCCCTAACCCCTCCTTACCAAGGAGGGGAATCATTTTCATCTCGGGTAGTGAGCCGAAGGATGGATCATGATGTCTTCGCTCAGGATGACAGACGGTCGGTGTCTTCACATTTGCTTGAGATCAACATGAAATTCACCGACCCCCAAATCGAAATGTCGCACGGGGCGGGCGGGAAGGCCAGCCGCCGGCTGATCGAGGGTCTGCTCGTTCCCATTTTGTATGAGGGCGCGCCGGGGCCGTTGGGAGACGCAGCCTACCTTCAGGTGAATGGAACTCGCCTGGCCATCACCGCGGATAGCTTTGTTGTGAAGCCCCTGGCCTTTCCCGGAGGCTCCATCGGCGAATTGGCGGTGAACGGCACCGTCAACGATCTGGCCGTTTCAGGCGCACGGGCTGAAGCCCTGGTCGTCACCTACGTGCTTGAAGCCGGTCTGCCGACGGCGATCCTGGAGAGCGAGGCGAGAGCGATGGCAAGGGCGGCCAAGCGCGCCGGCGTTTCCATCGCGGGCGGCGACACCAAGGTGGTCGAGCACGGCAAAGCCGATCAGATGTACGTCACTACATGCGGGATCGGGAGGCCGATCCCCGGCGTCACAATCGCTCCTTCTTCAGTTCGCGCCGGCGACAAGGTCATCGTTTCGGGGCCGATCGGCGACCACGGCATCACCATTCTTCTGGCCCGAGGCGAGCTGGATCTTGAGGCCGAACTCTGCTCGGACACGCGCTCCGTCTTGCCGCTCGTTGAGGCTCTGGCGCAGGCCGCGGCCCCCGGAGTTCATTGGATGCGCGATCCCACCCGGGGCGGCGTGGCGACTGCTTTGAATGAGCTGGCACGTGATTGCGGGCTGGCCATTCATCTTGCGGAGGAACGTATCCCGGTGCGAGACACAGTGCGCGGGGCCTGCGAATTGCTGGGGCTTGATCCTCTCCACATTGCGTGCGAGGGGCAGTTCCTGGCCGTGATCGCTCCGGAGCACGCGAACGCAGCGCTGGAAGCCTTGAGGCAGACCCCGGGAGGACAAGAGGCGCAAATCCTCGGCGAGGTGCGCGACCAGCCCTCCGCGACTGTGCTCGTCACCGCAAGCTACGGCGGAAGCCGCGTGGTGGATATGCTCGTGGGTGATCCGCTGCCGCGGATTTGCTGACCATCAGGAGTGCTCACAAAACCGCCGCGGACCTCGTAGCGCTGACCTTCAGGTCAGCACCGCGGAGCCGACCCTTCGCGTTGCTCAGGGCAGGCTCTGAAGGTCGGCGCTACAACCCCTCGCCCCTCTCATGACTCCGCCGGGTGGTCCTGAATCGTTTCCGTCGCCGGATTGTAGTAGAGCTTTCTACCTACCCAATAGGACTCGGCCGCCATGATGCACGCCACGGAGTGCGCATAGCCGTCGCTCACGGGCGCATGGGGTTGCTCGCGGCTGCGCAGGCACTCGAACCAATTCTCCATGTGGTGCAGGTCAAGGTCGCCCATTCCTGCGGCGGGCAACTTCTGGTCGCCGGGCAGCAGGATGTCTTTTTCGGCGCGTTGCCGGTCGATGTCGGGGTTGTCTTCGTGGTTGCCTTTTTCCTCGACCAGTTTATATCGAGGACTGCCTTCTCCCCCGATATTCATCAGCGTGGCTTTCTTCCCCATGTAGCGAGTGAAGCTGGGCGCGTCGTTGCCGAAACTCGTCGAGTAACTGACCATGAATCCCTTTGGATATTCGAACAGTGCCTGGAAGGTGTCTGGATTCTGGCGTCCGTCTCGCCAGGCATAGATGCCGCCATGCGCCACCACGGAAGTCGGATACTTCTCATCCATGAACCAGTGCACAAGCTCGATGGCGTGGCTTATCCACTGGTCGGCGATGCCGCTCGAGAATTCCTTGTAAAGCCGGAATTCGAAATAAAGTTGCGGGTCGAAGGGCCGCGGCGGATTGGTCATCAGCCACTTGTTCCAATCGGTGTCTTCGGCGCGGAGCTGTTTCACTTCCCGCCGCCCGCGCCAGCGCGGCCCGTGATAGTTCCACTCAATCTCGATCTTGCTCACGTCGCCCAGCGCCCCCGACTTGATGACTTCGCAAGCCGCTTGCGGATAAAGCTCGCTGCGATGCTGCGTGCCCACCTGCACGATGCGCTTCTGTTGCTCGACCGCATCGCGCGCCGCCTGGACTTCTTCGAGAACGTTCCCCATGGGCTTCTCAACGTACGCGTCTTTCCCGGCGTTCGCGACGAGCTTCAGGATGGGCGAGTGCGAATGTTCGGGCGTCGAGATCAGCACCGCGTCCACGTCCTTCAATTGCAGAAGGTCCTCGAGATGCTGAAACTCGCGCGGCGCTCTGCCGTAATAAGTGTTGTTGGCGTGGACCGCTCGCTCCCTATTAACTTTCCAGAGGTCGCACACGGCGGTCATCTCCACGTTGTGCTTATCCTTCAGGCGCGAGGCGAGCCAATCCAGTTCACGCCCGCGATCGCCAATTCCAATGTGCCCGAGCGAAATGCGGTCGTTGGCTCCCACGATGCGCCCATAAGAAACCGCCGTCGTTCCCAACGCGGTTCCCGCCAGCATCGAAGCTGTGCGATTCAGAAATGACCTGCGATTAAGCGTACTCGTCGGCGTGTCAGCCATCAGACCCTCCAGTGATTAAGTTCAGAGTGAATCTTACACCAATAAACGTCGAAGAACAGCCCTCTCCCTTGGGGAGAGGGTGTCCCGCTGCCGGCGTTTTCATCAGCCGGAGCGGGACGGGTGAGGGGTGGGTTCCCGCGAACCCGAGGGAGCTCTTTGCACGTGATACTCTACGACAGGTCTTGTGGTATGCTTCGGTCGTGTCAGAGGAGAAGTGAGCGTGGAGCGCAAGACCTCTCGGCGAGCCAGTTCGAGCGGGCTGCGGCCCCTATTTACAATCGGCCACTCTATCTTGGAGTTTGGGCCATTCGCTAAACTGCTCAAGGGCTATGGGGTCGAGCTTGTGGCCGATGTGCGCAGCGTGCCCCAAAGCGCCCGCCTTCCTCACTTCAGCCAGCCCGCCTTCGAGAAATTGCTTGCCGCCGAGAACATCGCGTACCTCTTCCTCGGCGAAGAACTTGGGGGTCGCCCGGACGACGCCGACGCTTACCTGTCAAACGGAGTGGTTGACTATGCGGCGCGCCGCAAATCTTATGCTTTCCAGAGAGGAGTAGAACGGCTCTTGAAAGAACTGGAGGAGCGATCGGCGGCGATGATGTGCGCGGAGGAAGACCCATTACAGTGTCACCGATTTATGATGGTTTGCGCAGAGCTCGTCAAGCTGGGAGTTGATCCGGTCCATATCCGGAAGGGGGGCCAAATCGAAACCCAAGAGGCAGCCGAAGACCGGCTGCTCGAGGCCAACGGCTTGGGGTCCGTCGCCGCAAACACTCTATTCCCGCAAGCTCGCAGCGACGCGTTGGAGGATGCCTACCGACTCCAGGCCGAGAGATTCGCCTTTCGGGTGAACCCCGTCGCGCAGGAGTCCTGGTAGGACCGGCCATGACCTCAACAATATTCACCATCGGCTTCACCAAGAAGAGTGCCGAAGAGTTTTTCGGTCTTCTTCAAGTTGCCCATGTGAAGAAGCTGATTGATATTCGGCAAAATCGTGTTGGGCAACTCGCGGGCTTCGCAAAGTATCCCGATCTTGCCTTCTTCCTGGGCCGCATCGCAGGAATTAACTACGACTACCAGCCCATCTTCGCTCCCAGCCCCGAGATTCGGAATGCCTACCGCAAGACACATGACTGGGCGCAATATGAAAAATCTTTTTTGGAGTTGATGGCGCAAAGGAGAGTTCTGGACGAGATAGATCGCTCTCTTTTTGAGGGGGAAGTCGCCCTGCTTTGTTCGGAGGCTGAACCCGACAAGTGTCACCGCCGCCTGGTAGCCGAAATGCTCGCGCGGCATTGGTCCACGCAAGCCCACGCGGTTGAAGTCAAGCACCTGGGCTTACGGGAAGGACGTCCGCGCATGAAACGGACCCGCAAAAAACCGTGAGGGAGTTAACTCTTTCGGACATCACGGTGATGGCCCAAGGATATTGCGTCATAGGGTTGGAACGAACCGCCCAAGGTTCCTTCCGCTCCGTCCGGCCACTGCCACGCAGGGGCCACGCCTGGCCCGCGTTCTTCCCCTACGGGCGTGGGAGCATCTTTCGCTATTCACCCGCTGCGACCTCGAAGTCGATGCCCCACGTGGAGGATTAGCATACCCAAGGACTGGCGCCCTCCGGCGAGCAGCTAGGAGAGCCCGAGTTGGTTGAAATGCTTCGGAGGGCGGAACTATCCGCCAACCTCGACGGCCTCTTCGGGTGCCCACTGCACGTTGACACGCAGGGGGGCAACGCCTGGGCAGAGGCGGCTTCCGCGACGCGCTCAATCTGTGGGTGCGAATTCCGAAACATCCGGTTTCGCGTCTTTAGCGAGCACGGCGAGGCGAATCTACGCGCCAAGCTGCTGCTGCCCTCCGGTGAAATCCTGTACAGCCTGCCGGTCGTGGATCGCGAATGGCGTCAGTTCTTCAGTGAACTCGTTCGAAAGCTTTCGCAATCGGGTATGACTCCGGGCACGGAGACTCTCCTCAACGGGTCGATTCGCTCGGAAGTTCTGCGATCTCCTTACCAGTTTGCAAGGATCGGTCTGGCGCGAGGCACGTCCAGCGAAGAGAGGAAATGCTGGCTCATGCTGGACTCGCTTTTTCCGCAGCCGAATGCAGCGTGGTTGCCCCAATGAGCTCATCGGCTTACATGGACGAATCGCACGCACTCGAGATATGCCGGAGGTGCGTGGCGGGTAGACTCCCTTCCCAGGCGCGCCCCGAAGATGATCTCGACCTTCTCCAGACGGGGGCTCTCGACTCCATGGGCTGGGTAGATGTACTCATCTCTGTCGAGTCGGCTACAGGTCTTCGAGATTTCGGCAGCGATTGGCCGGAGAACCGGCCGAAGAGTATTCGAGCACTGGCGGAGGCGATCCTCGCGGCGCACAGAGGACGTACGGAACATCATGCTGCGGGAAGTTTCGCAACAAGGGCGGAGGACGGGCCAGAGATCAAAATCAGAGGCTGGGGCTACGTGTTGGGATCGGTGACTGTAGGCGCAGAACAGATCGAACAGCAATTGCACCTTGCACCGCATAAAATCCGCGATGGGGCAGGAATTCACAGTTTGCGATTTGCCGATGCCTCGGAAGATGAACTGATTTTGGGTCAGAAGGCCGCCGAAACCGCATTGGACACGGCTGGGGTCGATGTCGAAAGAGTCGATTTTCTATTGACTACGAGCACCACCTTCCTTCGCCTTCCATCGTTTGCCGCTGCGCTGCATTCACGTCTGCTCTTGCAGGAAAGTTGCGGCGCCTTCGACATCGGCGGAGCCTGTGCGGGCTTGATCTATTCGTTAGCAGTGGCGAAGAGCTTGCTTCGCACCGCGCCTCAAGGAGTGGCCCTTCTTGTGGCTTCGGAAGTCCATAGCCGTAGACTCAAGCATCCTGGTGTGCCTGGAGAGTTTCGAGGTCTCTTCGGCGACGGGGCTTGTGCGTTTGTTCTTGCGTCTGCCGCAGCCACTGACCAGGAGCACTCTCTCAGGCTCGGAGACTTCGTCTGGGGTTGTTCTGGGCACTTCGCATCGGCGTTGACCGTGAATATCGATGAGAACAGCAGTATGGCTCTTCAGTTCAAGGGAGAACCGCTCGCCCACGCTGCTGTTCTTCAAACAGATCGTATCCTCGAAATGCTTGAGAAAGGGAGCGGGCGGACGCGAGCCGAAGCCGATTACCTGGCCCTGCACCAGCCCAATCCGCGTGTTGTCCAGATGCTGGCTGAAAAGGCCCGCGTTCCACTGGAGAAGATTCCGTTGATTTCGAGGACCTGCGGTAATCTCGGGTCTGCCACCTGCGGCGTCAGCCTCTGCCAAGCTCTCACCGGCCTCTGCGCACGACAGGATCCCTCACGAGCGCCCTTGATCTTTATGGCTGCAGTAGCGCCGGGCCTGATCTGGGGCGGCACTTTTCTAGATTGAATTGTGTAGGAACGGCTGTTGTTCGGCACGTGGGCAACCGCAAGGGTTGCCCCTAAAACCTTACATGTCCAGCGCCCGCCTTCCTCACCCAAGCACAGCCGACTAGTGAAAACGCCGGCGGCGGGACACCCTCTCCCCAGGGGAGAGGGTTTTTGGTTCTTTATTGCGGATCGCGTATTGTGGTCGTTGCGATAGTCTCGTGAGCTCAGCGGCTCCGCCGCTCTGTCTTGCGGAAAGGCTTCGCCTTTCCGGGGCGCACCTCAAGTCTTATTTCTAGGTTGAGGCTGCGCCTCAACCAAACTTCCGCGGCCGGCTGAGTGAAATACTGGATTTGAAAAGGGTTGCGATTTCATTCCGTCACTATGTTGGAGACCTCGTGCCAGCTTCTCACTGGCTTCATGACCTCCGTGGGAAT
>JBELAJ010000449.1:0-11132 GCA_049508935.1 Terriglobia bacterium
ATCCCACACCTCCCCCTTCGGTTCAGCCACGCGCCTCCGGCGCATGTCTTCAAGATTAACTGTCAGGGGATTATCGGTCGGGAGCTTCAACCGCCAAAGATGGGTTCACCGGACGGATACGGCTGGTAGCGTTCCACCCTTATCTCGGTTTCGCGCTTGCGAGCTTGGGCGAGGTCGTAAGCAGGCTGCATTTGCAACCATGTTTCGGGCGTACTGCCGAAGGCTCTGGACAGGCGAAGAGCCATTTCCGGGCTTATTCCAGCCTTGCCGTTGACAAGGTTGTTAGGCGCCTGCCGAGTGACGCGGAGGACCTTGGCGCCCTTGGTTACGCTCAGGCCTAAGGCCTCCAGGCAGTCGTGCCGCACAATCTTACCGGGGTGGACCGGATTCTTCATGGGCATGGTGTTTTTCACTTTCTAGTGGTAATCGATCAATTCCACATCAATCGCGTGACCGCCTTCAAACCGAAATACGATCCGCCAATTCGCGCGAACCGTAACAGCCCAAAACCCCTTCCGGTCGCCGGACTTGCTGGAGCTGGTGCGGGGGCGTGGTTTTCCGCGCCCCTGAATTCCCTCCGTGGAATTACGCTGCATGCCCCTTGCCGGGCAGTTGGCTCACAACAGACAAAACCTCCTCCGCGACCTCGAGAAGGTCGGGGTCCTTCTTGAGCTCTTCGAACGCGAGCCTGCCGTCTGTAGCTCTTGGCACGATAAGACACGCACAGTGCCTTTCCTCTGGTGGCACGTCGCGGGCGCCGCGGACGCATTCTTCCAGCTTCGGCAAAGCCGACGGGAAGTTTCCGCGCATGCAATCCAGGACGGCTAGGTTGTAACGTGCTATAAGGCGGACGCATGGTTCGCCTTCCCCCGAAGCGGCGAGTTCCAAAAGCTTCCCTGCGCCGTCGAGGTCTCCGGCCCTCAACAGCAAGTAGCCAAGGTTGTTTGCCCCATGAATGTGGGGTGGGCGGGAGTACCGGCTCACCAGCCTACCGTGAAGTACCGCGCTCTCTAGGTCCCCGTTCTCTATGTATTCGTCACGCATACGCTGGCAATGATGCGACGCAATGAAGTCTCGCAGCTGCTCGTTTTCGGTCCGTTCGATTTTTTGTGCCAAGATTTCCAGGGGTGCGACAGGAAGGTCAATAATCTGCGCTGCTACATCGACCCCCATCTCCTCCGCTCTACCTTTTAGAGATACCAACCGCTCCAGGCAAACCTCCAAGGGCTGGATGCAGTCGGGCTTGGTCGCGTAGTGCCAAGTGTGAATCGTCGCCCAAGGAAAAGCCAGCTTGAAGCGAACAAGGGGCGCGGTCGGTCGGTTCCGGTAGTCGATCATGAGGAAGTAAAGGTCCTCTGCGAAGGGGGGGCCGTGGAAAAGAAGTCGCCCTCGGCGGTCGCTCTGCCCAAGTCCTCCGCGAGTTTCCCGATGTCGATTTCCTCCCGGGCGGCATACACCCCGCGGAAAGAGCCGACACCCTTGAGCCTCTCAACCAGGGCCTGCACCCCAAAATACAAAGCGAGCTCCAGGGGCACATCGCGAATGTAGACAGGTATGTCTTGCTCCTTGGCGAAATATTTCACGTATACGCGGTCAAAGTCATCCCCCGCAAAAGTAAGCTTGTCCTCCTTGGGGATGATCACGCCCTGGGTCACGTAGTTTCCCAGTTCCTGCTCGAGAATTTGCCTAGTCCAGCGCGATTCCCCATTAAAGACATATTCCATTTGCCAAATCTGATCGAAGGTCCCGTTGCCGTCGCATGTACACAAGAGGTTGAGCGCACGTAGCTCCCGCTTGCCCAGGTTGCGGATTGTGCTCAGAATAGGCCTGGTCGACATGTTCTGGCAGGTCTCGAGCTCCCGCCGAACGTCCTCAAGGACGCTCAGGTTTAATTTCATCGTCTTCGCCTGCCGTGCTTGAACACGGCGAAATAGGATGTGGCAAATCAGTTGGATTTCGTACGGCCGGCCGCCCGAAAGGTCGTGAACCTCGTTTACGTCTCTAAGGGTCTCGAAGTCAAAGATCTCTTCCAGGTTGCGAATGCCTATCTTCTGAAGCGGCTTCATTATGCATTCCTGAGTTTCGTCTCTACTTTTGAACTCGCGGACGTTAATCTTCTTGAACTGGCGGACGATGGGAGAGAATACCTCATCCATCAAGGGGAAAAGATCCTGCGTCCCACTGAGGACGAGCATGAAGCCTGGGGTATTCATGAAGATGTTGCGCAGCTTCTCGAGAAGCACACGACTCTTGGCCAGAACATTCCCCTCGTCAAACAACAGCACTATTGGCCGACCCACTTCGCTTCGGACGCAGCCCAGGTCTACCTTGAAGTTGTGGTCGGAGAGTGGCGCTGAACAATTGCCACAGGCCATGGCTTTTGCATACTGGAGAGGAAACAGAAAAGTGCAGAACGTTTTGTCGTCAGGCACCTTATAGGCATTCACCATGTCCAGATACGCGTCGTATGTCTTTCCTCCTTTCCCCCCAAAGGTACCCCGTTCACAGGCGGCCCCCAGCAGCCCGTCGAAGACCTTATAGAAGAACCCTAACTGGGTTTTGGTGTCGTCCTCGTCCAGATCGACGCGGACCACACAAAAGTCCCTTTTCTTTGCTTCGATCTCGATCATGTTAAGAAGACTTGTTTTCCCGGACGCACGCGCACCCAGCACTGCCAGGTTGATGGGCCGAGGGGCAGTTTTTGCGTGGTCGAGGTAGTACCTGATCTCTTCCAATTCGTCTCGCCTTCCTACGAAGAGATTTGCGTCCGATATAGGATTCGCAAAGTCGTATGGATTATGGGTGTTGGAAAGGTCGATCATTTTACCTCCAAGGAATTGGCGATTAGCGCGCTAAATTCCTTCTCAGCGGCGACAAACAGGCCGGCCACGTCCTTCGCCTTGAACCAAGCCTCAAGCATATAACCTGAGCCTCTTCCGTGGGGTAAGGCTGCGTACCCTTCGAGGGCTTGAAAGAACTTGCATATTTCCTCCAAGCTGTTGTCTAAGTACGACTCATCAAACCACCAGCTTTCGCGTGCGGACGCCCAGACTCTTAAATGCGGTACGGGCTTACACTCCGAACAGCAGGCAAACATGGCCCGGCCCTCCTCACGTAGTGCACGCAAACTCTCCAAGATGTCAGGCGCACAAGTGCACCTTCCAACAAGACTCGCAAAACGCTCCGCGCCGATGGCCTCCGATAACTTCGTTAGGCACGACTTGGTCATAGCTAAGTCACCGTCCGTTGCCTTCCGGTTGTGTGCAATTTTGTTGCGGATGACCTCGAGTTCTGACAGGGTGCTTGCGATTAGGTCCTTTCGACCAAAGACTTGCTCGAAAGCCTTGGACCAGTTGTCGCTGCGCTCGATTATCTTGCGAAGGTCCGCAAAGTCGGTATAGTAAATTGGATGGTGTGGAACTACTTGAATCCATTTAGCATCTCTTTCGTACTTCAGGCCCTCGCGATACTTCGCCAAAACGTCCCCGGGGAGACGTGTTTTGTACCAAGTCGGTCCGGCCACTCTATCCAGCGTTTCTATGATCAACTCGCGCAGCCCTGTCTCGATACCGAACAGGTGGCAGTATGCCTCCACATTTAGGGGCGGAACCGGCAGTCTTTGACACATGATGACAACCCTCGGCGATGATCATCCTAAGTGACGGTTGCACAAGCGCCGGAGTCTGCGGCAGCCTAAAGACGTTGCGCCATGACTCGGCTCGCCTGCGCGACGGGTTCAATTTGCGGGCCCTGCCAGTCGAAGCGTTGTATCGACAATCCCAATTTCAACCCGCCGGTTCGTGGCGTGCGCCGCGGCGCTGTCGCCGGGAGCCCTCGGGTCGGATTTGCCGTAACCTTTGCTGGTGATGATCTTCGGGTCAACGCCCGACTCGACGAGGTAATCGCGCACCGCCTGTGCGCGCCTTTCCGAGAGCTTCTGGTTATAGTCCGCTGTGCCAATGTCATCGGTGTAGCCGTACACGCTGATCGAGTATCCTTCGACGCTCATCAAGACACCGGCGATCCGGCTAAGGATTTCTCGATATTGCGTTTTGATGTCGGACTTGTCAAAATCAAACCGAATTGAGTTGCTGCCAAGCGTCACAACCAAGCCATTAACCGTTCGGCGCGTGTCGGCGATGTGGCTCAGGACGTCCTTCAGGTGCGCGAGTTCCTGTTCGCGCTGCTGCCGGTACTGTTCCGCTGTCTGCTCGGCTTGACTTGCCTCCTGCTTGGCAACGGCCGCCTGCTGCTGGGCCTTCTGGGCCTGGTTTTGCGATTCGGTTCGAGCCGCGTCAGCCTGGTCTCTTTGGTGAGCGGCCGCTTGGGCGCTTTGCGCCGCCTGTGCCGCCTGCTGCGCCTCAGTTTGCGAACGCTGCTCGACTTGGCTCAGCCGCCGGTTCATTTCTTCCGTTTGCCGTCCGAGTTGCGCGACCTCGATCCGCACCTGCCTGAGAGCGCGCACGAAGAAAATCACCAGCACCGCGACCAACACCAGTAGCAACCAGCCCCAAAGCTGGGACCTGCCTTCCGGCCGCATGGGCTTCGTATCGGATGGCGGTTCGCGCGTAATGTCCGGATCCAGATTGAACAAAGCCATACACTTCGATTTTACCTGTCTATTGGCTTGAGCGCGAGCCCAGTCGTGTCAAACATAAAACTGCTCTGAAAATGACTCCCCTCCTCAGCGGGAGGAGGGGCAGGGGTGGTGGGTGCCAGCACCACGACGGGACCAACCACCCCCTACCCCCTCCTTAAGCCAAGGAGGGGAGTCATTTTCATGCTTTCTGGGTGCCCGTCAGCCGACGGGCATGAGCGACTGCTCTGAAAATCGACCGGTTAGGTAGCGCGCACCTCCGGTTTTGGGGTCCGCGCTACCAGACTCCTGATAATCCGTCGTCTTTGAAAATGGTTTTGCATCCGGCCTTTTTCAGGGCCGCGAGTTGCAGGGCAGGGGTCTGGTCGTCGGTCGATACGCGGGCATAGCCGTATTTCATGCCCTCTATTTTGCACTAGACATTTGCAACATGCCAAGCCCTTTGTTTATGGGCCTTCCGCGCATGGTGCAAAACTCACCCGTTTTGGAACGCGGGATATGATGCGCGACTTCCTGCCGAAGGGATCGTTGGCTACTCCTCCAAAATACCACCGATGATCACGTTTCCGGGTCCCTGGTTCCGCTTTTCAGCCTTTGCTTTGGCCTCTTCGATGAGTGCGCGATAGTCTTTGGAGAACGGCTCGAGCCGCTCAGGTACGGGGGACGCAATCAGGGGTAGTCCGTCGGCCCGGCAGATTTCCAACTCCCACAAGAGGCCCTGTTTGACATGAAGCAAAACCCAAACCGGGATTCCGTCTTCGTCTAGATATTCTGCCTCGACCGGAACTGAGCACGCTACGCTGGCGGGTACAGGATTGGACACGAAAAGGGCAATGCTGCCGTAGTTGTCATTGTGTTCCCCTATCAAGCGGGCCGTTGTCGAGTCCAATTGTCGACGGAGTTCATCCCGCCCATCGAAGGGATGATGCTCAAGCAGTCTTTCCAAGAGCTTTCGCTCGCGTGCTTCTAGCGGTCTGAAGTTTGTACCGTTCTCCGAATCCATGGCTTCCCTCTCTAGCTACCGCGCCTAGCGTCGGTGGTGCCAGCCTGTTTCTTCCTAAAGGGCATTCGAACTTGGCTCCATTCGGAAGGCCTTGAGCCCTCGCTACGCGTCTCACAAAGGACCTATTATGAAACACCGGGGCGTTTCAGTGGTCGAAAAGGGCCTCGAGATCGCGGCGGCCATGTACGACGCGAAGGAGAGGGATGGCAGGATGCGGCTCGAGGACAGTCTCACGGTCCAGACGTGGTGGCGCAGCTCACATGGCAAAACCTTGGGTATAGGATCGGGAAGCTTCTGGGAAGTGCGTCACCCGAGCTGATTGACCGGATGTACGCCTTGTGCGTCGAACAGCAGAAACCCGCGAAAGCGTCATCAACGCAGAATTAGGACCGGCTTCGAGGCGTACGGCGGGGGCTACTCTCTGGCTCTGAGGATTGCGGCCATCACGCGAGGGCTGCGCCGTCCGTGCATGACTGCAACAACCCACAGAGGTTTTTGCTCCGGCGCGTAGGCAATCAGATATTCACGTACCAGAATGAAGCGCAAAGGCCGTGAGGTGAGGTCCGGGCGGTTGTGGCCCTGACCGGGAAATGGAACCAAGCTGCGAATGGCGTCAAAGATGCCTGTTATTAGCCGGTCGGCGGCGTCCGGGTTGTCGTGTGCAATGTAACCGCGTATGTCGTCGAGGTCCGCGTAGGCTTCCGGGTGAAGCGCATATCCGCTCATGTCGGGCGGTTACGCTCTGCTTCGGTTTTCGCTTTCAGACGGGCAAAGGCCTCCTCGCCGTCAATGGGGTTCACCCTGCCGCTTTTCAGGTCGTCATAGCGGCTGTTGAGCATTTCGCGCGTCTGCGCAAGCTCATCGAAGTATCCCTCTACGACATCCTGCACGAGCTCGGCGGCGGTTCCGCGCCCGCTCTGCGCGGCGAGGTCCTTGAGCTTCTTTTCGGTCTCGGAGGTGAACTGTATTTCCATGGCTTTCAGAGTACGGGAAAACCTGCTCCAAGGCAAACGCAAAAAACGTTTCGAGCGGCTGCCGCCGCCAGAAACACGGCGCGGGCAAGTTTCAAAATCTACCCATTATGAACACCGGGGGGCGTTTCAGTGGTCGAAAAGGGCCTCGAGATCGCGGCGGCCATGTGCGACGCGAAGGATAAGTACTTCCACGTTTTCAACACAGTAAACGATGACATACTCCCCCACAGCCACGCTGCGGCATCCGGGGCCGAAATCGTCATCGCGGGCACGTCCGACATAGGGGAAGCCCGCCAGCATGAAAAAGCGGTCGGTGAGGGTGTCGATTAAACGGTTGGCAATCTCGATGCTGTTCGCAAAGAGCAATGAGGAGAGTACCTTTTGCGGGGCACGGAGCAGCGGTGTCAAAAGGGGAGGTATTCGAGATGGGCGCGCGGACTTGGTTCTCTCGTCGTTTTGCGTTACTCGCGGTTCTTGTAAGCTTGTTGACTCTAATCACAACCACGCTCTATGGCCAGGTTGATACCGGCGCAATTTATGGCACGGTCAAGGATCAGTCCGGAGCCGTAGTGCCGGGAGTAAAGGTCACGGCGACCAGTCAAGACACCGGCCTTGCGGTCACGACAACCTCGGCCGCCGATGGCAACTTCGCCTTTACCCCCATCAGAATTGGCACGTACACGCTGACCGCCGAGTTCACCGGCTTCCAAAAGCTGGTTCAGAAGGATGTCACGGTCGAGGTGCAACAGCGGGTGGCGGTCGACATGGTGCTCCAGCCCGGGATGTTGAACCAGACGGTGGAGGTCACAGGCGCGCCGCCGGCGCTTCAAACCCAGGATGCCTCGGTGGGACAGGTCATAGGCTCGCGCGAGGTGAACGACTTGCCTCTGAACGGCCGGAATTTTACCTTTCTTGCTCAACTCACTGCCGGCGTGACCCAGGACCAGGAGGATACCCGCGGTCTGGGCGCGAGCGGCAGTTTTGCGGCGAACGGCACTCGACCCGCGCAGAACAATTACATACTCGACGGTATCGACGATAACGCCGACTTGGTGGATTTCCTCAATGGTACCGCCTACGTCGTGCGGCCGCCCGTTGATGCGATTGCCGAGTTTAAGGTTCAAACCAGCGATTACAGCGCCGAAATGGGGCGCGCGTCGGGCGCCGTGCTGAACGCCACAATCAAATCAGGAACCAATCAATGGCATGGAAATGCCTGGGAGTTCGTCCGCAACGACATCTTCGACGCCGCTAATTTCTTCGAAAACTCACCCAGTCCGACTGCCAAGGGCGAGTATCGACAGAACCAGTTCGGCGCCACGATCGGCGGTCCACTTCGCAAGGACAAGACGTTTATTTTCGGCGATTATGAAGGAACGCGAATCCGCCAGGCAACGCCCTGGCTGTCGACGGTTCCAACTGACTTGGAGCGCTCGAGCGGATTCACCAACCTCTCCGAGTTGCTCACCCAGGGCGGCACACAGACGGATGCGCTGGGGCGCAATTTTGCACTGGGACAAGTGCTTGACCCTGCCACGACTCGCGGCGTCTACTGCGGTGTAGCCGACCCGGTGAGCGGCCTAACGGCTGCTTGCCCATCGGGCACTGCGCCGGGCACACTGCTTCCCGGAGAATTCGTGCGCGAGCCTTTTGCAGGGAACATTCTGCCGGCGAATCGGCTGGATCCGAACGCCATCAAACTGCTCAATCTCTTTCCTGCGCCGAACTCTGCCGGCCTTTTCAGCAACTATTCCAGTGACCCTATTCTGCGCAACACCGTCAACCAATTTGACGTGCGGGGAGATCAGAATTTCAGCGACTCAGACCAGATGTTCGCGCGCTTCAGCTATTCGGACGTCCCGGAGACAATCCCGGGGCCGTTCACTGGGATTGCCGACGGAGGAGCCTTCCAGGATGGCATTCAGACGGCCGTCTCCGTCAATATCGCTTTGAGCGAGACCCACTCCTTTTCACCGACCGTCGTGAATGAAGCGCGCCTGGGCTTTAGCCGCATCGGCAGTTCGCGCCTCCAGCCCTTCGCCACTCAGATGGGCATCCCGGCGCAATTCGGGATTGGTGGCGTGCCGCAGGTTCCCCTGAACGGCGGCTTGGGCTCGATTTACTTCACCGGTCTCAATACCTTGGGCAGCAACGACTTCTTGCCTTCCGCCGAATACAATTCGACGTCCCAGTTTACTGATAACGCGACCAAAGTCAGCGGAAAGCAGACCCTGAAGGCAGGCATTGAATTCCAGCACCTGAAGTTCGCGATTTTTCAGCCCCCCGAGGGCCGGGGAAACTGGTCCTTTAATGGAGACTTCACGGAAGTGCCGGGTTACAACAACGGCAATACCGGTTTGGCCCAGATGCTCTTGATGCCGACAAATGGCACTGTCCCCGGCGCCTTCAACATGGTGGGCGGTGCGAATAACGTTTCCGCCTCAAATATCGCCAACACGGATATGGGGCGCAACTACTACGGTCTCTACTTTCAGGATGACTGGAAGGCGACCAGCAAGCTTACTTTGAACCTCGGAGTACGCTGGGAATACTTCGGGCAGATCGTGGAGAACTTCGGGGCAGAGTCCAACTTCCTCCCGTCTTTCACCAGCGCTCCGTCGCAATTCCTGCTCACTCAGCGGCGTTGTTCGACGCCGCTTTCAGCTGATTTCAAGGCCGCTGCGGCGAAAGACAACATCAACATTGCTTGCTCCAGTGTTCCGGGCCTCGGCCACTCGCAGTACACGAATTTCTCGCCGCGCATCGGGTTTGCTTACCGCATCTCTCCAAAATTGGTGGCGCGCGGTGGATTTGGCATGTTCTACGGCGGTTTCGAAAACTCCGTCATCGAAACTTACGTGGACTTCCCGTTCCAATATTCGCTGAGCTATCCGGCGCTAACTGCGGCCCAACCCATCTCCTTCGCGAATGGCGCCATCGGGACGCTCGAGACCGGATTGTCAGCTATTGTCCCGCTCACTTCCGCCGATGCGGAACCTACCGGCGTGTCGTTTACGGGCGAAGACTACCATATGAAAACGCCTGTAACCAACGGCTACAATCTCACGCTTCAGTATGAAGTCACTCCTAACCAGACTTTTCAGCTTGGTTATGTGGGCAACAGCGTACGGCATTTGGGATCGTATATAAATCCGAACAGCCCCCGCGAGATTCTGCCTAACGGGCTCAATTCGTACGCTTATTCGCTATTGCCTGATTTCGAAAACTCCATTACCTACTCGTCTATGGCGATGGACAGTTATTACAATTCGCTGCAGGCCAACTTCGAGCGCCGGTTCAACTACGGCCTGACCCTGCTGGCCAACTTCACTTGGTCGAAATGCCGGACGGACGCCTCCGACGTGCTGAACGAAACTGCGATCTACTACCGCGCGCCCATGCTGCCGCACTTCGGTATTCAAGGTGACTATGGCCTCTGCGATTTCGACGATGCGAAAGTCGTGCACCTGAGCGGGACGTATGAACTCCCGGCCGGAAAGGGCCACCATTTCCTCGGCAACAGCAGTAAGGTCGTTGACGGCGTTCTGGGCGGTTGGAGGACTAACTGGATCTTGACACTTGAGGACGGCCAACCGTTCACCGTTGGATGCGCCAATCCAACCCCCTCCGGTTTCGGCTGCGACGCGCTGCTGACTGGTCAAAGCATCACTGCAGGCCCGCATAACGTCAATCAGTGGATCAATCCGGCCGCTTTCCATGACGCGCCCGAGGCCACCACCATCGGCCAGTCTGACTACAGTCCGCTGGGCGGGGCTCCGACGCAGTTCTATGGTCCGGGATTCCATCGTTTTGACTTCTCGCTTTTCAAGGAATTTCGCACCACGGAAAAGACTCAACTCGAGTTCCGGGCTGAGTTCTTCAACTTGACGAACCATCCTAACTTCTCGCCCCCTGGTTTTGGAGGCAATGGCGTCGTTCCAGCCCCCGGGGCACTCAATTACGATTCGCCAACCACCTTCGGAGTAATCAATTCGACGCGAGACGGCCAGAACGATCAACGGGAAATTCAGTTTGCGCTGAAGTTTTATTTCTGACGATAATAGGCCCGGGTTTGAATGTAAAGGCGTGGGCCTTTCCCATGGAATCTCTGTGGAAACCTCATTTGCATGTCATTCCGAGGAGCCACAGGCGACGAGGAATCTCGCAGTGAGTCGAAAATGCTCAGGGCGAGATTCCTCGCTTCGCTCGGAATGACAGCCTAAACGGAGCTTTACACAGAGCCTCAAGAGGAGAGGGTAGCCCGCCGCCGCGCTTTGGCCAGTGGCCGCACGTCGGATGATGGCTCAATTCCTTCGCAGCACGGTTCGTATGGACGATGAAAGAATCTGCTCGACGCCCGCTGTTTTCCTGCTAAATACATTCTGCCTTGAGATGCAAGTTCGGCGACAGGAGGTCTAAATCCGACCATGGAATCGAGCCTCACCAGTGAGTTGCCGCAGACCGCTATAAAGCAGAAACCCGTGGCGTCTCCGCCCGCCGAGGGTAGGTTGACCTCACTCGACTTCTTTCGCGGCCTTACCATGTTCCTTTTGGTGGG
>JBELAJ010000045.1:0-28985 GCA_049508935.1 Terriglobia bacterium
CAACCTGCACTGTCAAGCAAAAAACGAATGCGAATCTGCTCGGTCAGCGGGGACCGGGCGAAGCCATTGGAATTTCAGAGGGTTAAATGAGGAAGGAAAGTACGAATGCGGAATCGCTGTCGAAGTGAGTGGCACAAAAAGTGCGTGCGTGAACTCTGGCGCCCCTCGTTACCTGCCCGCGAGGCTCTCCGGCAATCTGAACTCTTCCACTTCAAGGAACCCGCCTGAGATAAAAACAGCCAGCAGCTTGGTGAACTCCGCCAGCGGCGTCTCCGGGTCGATAAACTTGTTCTGCCTGCAAAACTCATGGAGTTGCCGAACCGTCGACGTCCCGTCGCATTGCGGGAGCAGGAACCCTACCCAAGGCTGCACTCGGCATTCAACGTTGAAGGGATACTCCGTGTGCAGCTCGAATTGCTCCGGTTGTAGCTCTCCGTCTTTCATGCGGTGGACGGTGTGCAGTTCCAAGGATGGGGTGGCGACAGGGTGCGCATCGGCGAGTCCGTCAATGAACGCGGGGTTCACAGCAGCGGTCTCCCACTTCAATAGCCAGGCGACCTCCCTCCTGGACAAAATACGCCCAACGGACCTCCGGACGGTGAAAACAGGACGGGCCTCGTCCCTACGCTGTATGATCAACCACCCGTAGACCATGTTTTGCACGCCGAGTCCCTTTAACGCATCTCTCATTTGTTGCGCTGCCCTGCCACCGCCTTTGGCCTTCACGGCGTATTGCAATGCCGTGTTTAGAGGTGCTTGATCTTGACGGACAATGACCAAGAGATCAAATTCCGACTGCGCCTCGCCGAGCCAGGCCCTGACACGCTGCTCAAGAGGCGCGTCCTCGCGGTCCGATCCTTGCGCCAGACAATAAAACCGCCCGCCGGGACGCAGGTGCCGAGGCAGTTCCATTACTATGCGTCGCGTCACCTGTTCTCCGTCCGCACCTCCATCGTAAAAGACCTGGGCACGGCTCAGGACGGGCATATAGGGCGGATGAGCGACAATTCGTTCGAACGTCAGATCGCCCAGAGGTTCATATAGGTCGCCTTGCATTACGGTGACGTTGTTGAATCCATTCAGCAAGCGATTGAACTCTGCCATTTGTGTAGATCGCTCGGTAATGTCCACTGCCCATGAGGCATGGCTTCCGCGCCGGGCAGCGTCGAGCGCAGCCACGCCGGTGCCGGAACAAAGGTCGAGGCAGCTCTCACAAGGCTCTTGCGGCAAAGTCGCAACGAACTGCGAGGTGTTCGGGGTAATCGCGGGAAAAACAAAGTCCCCCCACAGCTCTCCGGCGTTACCCTGCGCCACGGTCCAGCGATCCGAAGCAATGAATAATTCTCCGACCGGGTATAGCGCCACGCTAGCGCACATTTTCGCAGGAGCTCCCATCGGCGATTCCCCTTCCCGCCTGCGGAGAAGAGCAACCCCCTCCCCTGATTCCCCTCCCCGGTTGGGGAGGGGAGTAAGGGGTGGGGCGAAGTCTGTTGGGTCTTGAATCAGTAATCCAAGTTCCTTCATCGCCTCCACCACGCCTGCCGGGATTGCGGTCTCCAGAACCTTGACCTCGAGCGACTCCCCGAGCAGAAGCAGGCGAATCAAGACTCCTAGCCCATCAGACTGGTCAGAGAGGATCCCCCGCACTCGGTCGCCAGCAAGAAACTCGTCAAGCCCGGTCAAACCCGCGCGCCGGCAGATAGGCGGCTCATAGAAGTCTGAACTGCGCAGAAAATCACGCAAGAAAGCGAATTGCGGAGAAGGTTCGAGCCGCAATGGCAATGCCTGCACACCTTTCAGCTCTTCGGTTTGTGTCCCCATATTGCCCTCCTTCGTCACCCGCATTGGACCAGCCGGCTTGCCTGTAAGGGCGAGACAGGCTGCGGTGCTTCCCCGAATCACTTCATAAGAACCCCGGCGTGTGCCAGATCCTGCAAAACCGTCTCCGACTCGGCGTCAATCCTTTTCTCCACAATCTGCATGTCAACCACGGGCTGGTCGCCCTGCTGCAAAGTCAGAATCCCGGATTTGAAAAGCTCAAGGAGATCTTTCCGGAGAGCGGCGCGATCGCGTGTGCCGTCAAGCAGCATCACCACTCCTCTTTGCAGCGCATCGCTTAAATGCAAGTTTCGGCAGTGGAGCGTGGTTACGAAAGTCCCGGTTCGTGCCTCAAGTCGAGCCAGGGGGCTTGCCGCCGGTCTTTCGCTGAGGTGGGTGGCAAAAGGCGGAACGTGAACGTGCAGCTCGAGCAATCCTATCAGGTAGGTCTGCCACACGAAATCTGCGAGTTCGGAGGCGGCGTCAAGTTCGGGTTTTGGAACAAAGCCCAGTTTCTGACGCGCTCTGCACTCAACGTCTCTCGCTAGCTTTTCAAACGGAACTCGCTCCGGCCGCGAATCGATGAGACACCAGAACAGCGACCGGCCAAGAAGATTCCCGGTGGTAAGTTCCGTTCCATTGGGGCTGCGAAATGTCTCAGTCGCCCCTGGAGATAGGTCCGGAAACTGCGCTTTCGGGCGCGCTTGGGTCGATACGTAGAATGACCTGACTGAAACGGATTCCATGGAGTGGTCGAGGCGCACATCATCGTGGCACAAGAGGGTTCTCCGGAAGGCCCGGCCGCACATGAAGTCCAGGTATTGTTCCCTCAAGATGACGTCGTCGGAAATCTTTTCGAGGACTTCTCTTGCCAGCGGTTCGAGCCTTCCGCTGTGCATCTCGGAGAAGTCAGCCTCTCCCACAAACTGCAGCCCATGGCGCCGGGCGTGCTCCATGAACTGGTAAAAGTAAAAGGGCTGAAAATCCTTCGACAGCTCGTCGTGGTACAGGGCCCCCTTTGACCGCGTTGACAGTCGTTCATACTCGTCCAGGAGGGTTTTTCTATACGGCTCCTCCTGCTTGCGCGAATTGGCCAGTAATTTAAGCAAGCTCAAGGCCTGCTGGAGTTGCTGCTGCGGGTCGCGGAAATCGCGATTGTGGAACAGCATCATCTCACGCA
This sequence comes from Terriglobia bacterium, assembly GCA_049508935.1. Classification (GTDB taxonomy): domain Bacteria; phylum Acidobacteriota; class Terriglobia; order UBA7540; family UBA7540; genus CAVROP01. The sequence goes on from JBELAJ010000045.1 coordinate 2,999, forward strand.
CCATCAGCCGGGAATAACTTCCCGGAAATGCGTCGTAGCTGATGTAAGCAATCCCCTGCGGTTGCAGGCTGGCTTTGCAGATGGCCAGGACCTGGTCGCGAACCGGGGCGGGAACCCAGGAATAGAGACCGTGGGCGATGATGTAATCGAACTTGCCGTAATCCGGGGCCATCTCCAGCAGGTCCGCCTGCCGCAGGGCGAGATTCTTCAGCCCCAGAGCCTCCACCATGGCCTTCGCGCGAGCGATGGGTTTCCCTGCCAGGTCGACTCCCACAAATTCACTTTCCGGTAGGGTCACAGCCATGGCTAGCAAATTGGCGCCGCTCGAACATCCTAGTTCGAGGACCCGGCAACGCTCGAGCGGCGCCGGCCGCATGCCGAAGTGCATCCCCACGGTCGCCAGCCGGTCTGGATGCGTGTGGGGAATCGGAAGCGATGGGTAAGCAACTTCGTCGTAAGGGTTCAACTCAGGCATCGCCATAGTTGGTTGTCTTTACATCGTTGCGCGCCAACTCAAGACTGCCATCTGCCAGCCAAGGCGCTGACGGGGTCAGCTATTGACTGAAATCGAACCAGCCGCACCGCCGGCTGATCCTTCAGCGAGGCAAGCGGCATGAATCCTCTTTCCATCATCTCTTCCGCCGCCGTCTGCGTCAAAAGCGTTTCGGCACAGGGCAGGGTTTCCGTCTCACCGTCAAGCTTGTACACGTAAACGGGCAGGCCGTCTAATTCCGAATGCGTGCCTGGCTGCAGGTCCCACCCTTGCTCTGCAAAAGACTGCGCCAACAAAAGAGCGCCGGCAAAGGCTGCATTGCCCCATAGATAATTCTCATGGGCCTCGGGTCCCGGCATTTCTTCGAATTGGAAGCGTTCTACGGGCTCAGTGTCCTTTCCATACGGCAGCCGCAAAAGAAAACGCGGCAGTGCCAAACCCACAAAGCGAGCCTCAGGCGAACTCCTCAACCTTTGCCAGGATGCTGCCGCCTCGCCGGACATCGCAACTTTCCATTCCCGCACCTCCGGTAAACCAAGCGCGGAATCGCAGCCCAAAAGGCGCGGACTCGCCCCCGCGATGAAAGGGCGCTTGCCGCCACTTTGCCGATTCGAGCCAGCAATTCGCTATCCTGCAAGCTGGGGCCGAAGGTGAAGTCTCCGGCAATCACGGCCCAAGGTTCCCCCCCCGGGGTGCCGACGGTCTTTTCCACTAGCAATCTGTACATACCTGTCGATCTCAAATCGCCGGACGCCATCAGGTCATGCGCAAGTTCCTGCTTCGAAACGTCAATGAGAAATAACTTGAGACGAGTATCCGTTTCTACGTTTCGAACCAGAAAGTACACCGCGCGCCATGCAGCTTCGAGAGCTTGGAAGGCGGGCGCGTGCAGTAGCGCTCCCATCTGAGCGCTGGTGGCTTTGTCAATCAACCCAATCAGTTCCGCTTGCCGGGGATCTGCTTTGGCTACCAGATGAGGGGCGACAAGCTTGTGCAACAACCTGCTCCATTCGTCCGGCCGCTTGGTTGCTTGATCTTGTGCCTTGCTTTCGGTTGCCTCCAGCATGTCGTCCAGAAGACTTCCCGAAACCAGACTTTGTATGTCCTGTGCAGAAGCTCGAGGCGAGGAGACTGGGCCCTGCGCCTCCAAAGGCGTGGCTTGCTGTGGAGGCGGTTCACCTTGCGCCCCTGCCGAGGTCAGTTCCGCCGCGGTCTTGGCGAAGGTCGCCGAATCGCCGAGCTTCCGGCGCGTTTCCCGCAACTTCTGGAATATCTGAACCTGCTCGAAAAGCCTGTCAGGATGAAAATCGTCCAGATTCCCAAAACTCAGCGAGATGCAAAGGTCGCCCTCCCCACCCGGCGTCAACTCCAGGCGAGGCGCGAGCTTGGCCAGCACGGAATCAAAGTTGTCGCGATCGACCAGAAGCGCACGACGGCTGGCGAGAGAATCCCCGCTCTCGAGCAACCCTAGGTTCGCGCGGCCGCTAAAATCTCCCAAGATTGCAACTCGAAAAGGAGTCTCTGCTTCCGGCCTTGCCGGCGCCTGCTCTCGACCTGCACTCACATCAAGACGTATCTCACCAGATGAATGGCGGGTTGACATGGCTGCTCCAATTTGCTGATTTAATGTTGGCTGAACTTGCTGTCCAGACAATTGTACGACAACTTGGAGCAACCACCAAGTCCGTCCTTGCGTTACATGGAAATGCGCGTGTCGCCTTAGAGTGCGGGAGCGAAGCCGCAGCCTTCGAATTACTGGCGAAGCGATCCACCTTCGCCGCTTGCAAGAGCCGGTTGAAAAGAGCTTAGAATCAGGATGTACCCTTTCGCCGAAGGAACACGGCTACGCTTGGAGCGGAATATCCAGGAACGGCGTGATCGTTGTACTTGCAACCCCGATCTTCAGGCCTGAGGCGGCATTCTTCGCCCCTCGCATAACCAACGCGAAGGACCCGCATCCGAAAATCAAAATGCAAATAACGCCCACTCGCCTCATGCTTACACCTCTGATTACGGCCGACTCTCCTTCTGTTGACACTAAAGCTCGTGAAGGCCAGCCTAAAACTACTCCCAGAATGAAACGGAATTATACGCTTGATTTGATGGGAAGGAGCGTGGTTGTGGCCGCCCCGGGCAAACGCAAAGGTCATGCTCACGAGGCGCTGGCAAGTTCATGATGGAGGACTATGAGCTGGCTGGACCGAAGAGAGCACGTGGCGTAAGCGCGTCCTTCGTTGTCGCTGAACTCGACTTCAAATACATCAGCGGCGAGGGTTTCCACCACGGTACCAACTTGGCCACGCTGCAGGTTGCGCGCCGGCAGATCCTCCAGGAGCGCCACGACAACGAAGGGCTTAATATGTTCCATCGTATTTGCCTCACAACACGTAGCAACTCAGCAGGCGCGGTAAAGTCTCGACCGCCAGTACGATCCAGACACTCCGAACCGTCGCTCGTCCCTTGGGTCCTCTCATTGGGAAGTCTAGCACGTACGTTTGCTTGTAAGGGAGGCACGTGTGGCCGAACTGGGCACTCAGACGGGGCGTCCCTACAATAGGTTAGTGAGAGAGAACTTCTTCAAAGAACGCCAATGCGCGTGGGTCGTGCGACTGGCCGAGCCAGAACATGGCCTGCTTGCGCACCACGCCGTTGGTGTTTGTCTTTGCTACCTGGATCAGAAGGGGCACGCCTTCGTCCTTCGGAAGTTGGCTGAGGGCGAAGACGGCGCGTTTCTTCACCTCGGTTTCGGGGTCTTTTTCGATGGCCTCGGTGATGGTGGCCTCGGCCTTCTTACCGGCCTTTTGAGCCAGCCAGAACAACGCCTGGCCTCGCACATGGGCGCTCGAGTCATGATGGGCGACCCCGATGATGGCATCCACAGCCTCGGGTTCTTTGCTGACGTAGAGCGCAAACACGGCTTTCTCGCGGAAGTGCTCGTCCGGGTCATCCCTCACCAGGCGACTGAGCGCTTCATAGCCCTGCCGCCCTCGTGCGGCTCCCAGCCAGAAGGCGGCGTGCTCACGCGTGCGTTCAGGCTGGCCGGCAGCGGCGAAACCCTCCAGCGCGCGCTCGGCGGAGTTGTCCCCATGAAAGGCAATAGCTGTTAACGCCGAACTTCCGAGGTTGTCGTCGCCGCTCGCGCCTTCTGCAACTGCGCCTTCAGCCTTCACGAATGTGCTGAGCCAAGCCACGCTCTCGGCCGGCTGCGCTCCCGTCAGCCAGATGAAGGGCAGACCGCCCGCATCAAGTTCGCATTCAGGAGAGAAGGTGCGTATCTTCTCTATTTTCCCCGCTTCGGCTCGGTAGAGCACCAGAAAACTGGACGGAGATTCCAATTTGACGGTCTTTTCCTCGCCCGTCTTGACGGCCTGGCCCCCGTCTTCGCCCTGCCGGCTCTCCAGCCGGCACCGGCCGCACCCTTCATCCGAGAAGTCTCCGCTGGACCCGTTGCAGCACATCTCATGCTTTCCGGGGACAGCGGGTACGGCATAGCCGATCCAAACCGGACCGCTTTCACTGGCTTGGATCGAGTGGAAAGCGTTCGCCAGGCCCGCGGCTGCGGATGCGGTGCGCATCTTCGCGTTAATCACGCGCGGCTCCTGCGCCGCAGCGGACAGGCAACAGACAACACTCAACAAGCAGTAAACAGGCAGTGAAGGCCATCCCTCACGCCTCACAGCGCACCCTGTCGGCCGCATCCAGAATTCCAGATTCAAAATTCCAGACCAAAAATCCTTGCGCGCCGCAAAAGATCTTGGGAATACTCGTGCAGATGAGCGATCTTTCGCATAACTCATGTTGACCTCCGGAGAGTCAAGAGTCGACAGTCGAGAGTCCAATGTCGAGGGGGCACGACTTAAACGGTCACGAATCGAGCAGGGTCGCGGCTCGGGTTTGAGGAAATCCGAAGCTCATCGAGTTTAGTTCTCGCATTTCGACTCCTGACTCTCGACTCTCGACTCTTCGACTTTACTTGTTCAGCAACTCCATCATGAAATCGGTCGCTTCCTTGCTGTGCATCAGGGACAACTTCTGCACCGCGTCACGCTTCAGGGAAATGTCCTTTTCCTGCCGCGCGATTTGGATGAGCGGCTTGGCATTCCCTTGCAGGAAGAACGCCTGGATTACGCTGCGCTTGATTTCGGGGTCTTTATCGCTGCTGTAAATGGAAGCCAGAGCATCGGCGGTCTTGTCTTTGCCCATCAGGCCAAGATTACGAACCGCCTGCCGGCGTAGCTCTGGGTCTTTTTCAGCGCGCGCGAACTCCAGCGTGTGGTCGACGTCGCCGCTGATGAACATTCCTTGCAGGATGCCCCGCTTGACCTCGAGGGATGTCTCATTCTGGTAGAGCTGGTAGAGTTCCGCGCGCGCCCCCATCACGCCGAGTTGCTTCACGGCCTCAGCACGCAACTCGGGCGACTGCTCGCTCTTCGCCACTTCCAGCAACCGCTGCTTTTCGCCGCCCACCATGAAGCTCTGCAAGATGGCGCGCTTCACTTCCGTGTCGTGAGACGACTTGTAGATCTCTTCCAGCGTGGCGCGGCTCTCTTTGCCCCCAAACAGCCCGAGGTCACGGAGCGCCTTCATTTGCAGCTCGGGATTGCGGCTGCCGCTGGCGATTCGGGCCACGATCTCATGCGCCTTAGGCGATCCGCTCTGGCTGAGGACGAACAGCGCCCGCTCCTTGAGCTTGAGGGGCTGCGGACCGTTGAGGAACTTCTCAAGCATGGGCAGCGCCTGTTCAGGATCGCTGCCCATCAGGCTGTTGATGGCAATCAGCTTCAAATCTTCATTACTCTCGGCCTCGGGCGACACCTTCTGCCCGGACGACTGCCGCACCTCGACCTCGAGGGCTTTGGCGTCGTCCAGCCAGCGGCTCTGAGGGTAAGTGCGGCGCAGCGTCTGGAGCGCCTCGAGCGCATCCGACCGTTGCCCAAGCCGATTCTCCGCGTAAGCCTTCCAGTACAGCGCTCCTTCGGCGTTAGAGCCGCGCTCCGCGATAACCGTGTTGAGATGGTCGATCGCCGATTGCAGTTTGCCTTCGTCGATTTGCTCCGTAGCACGCTCGTAGAGTTCACGTTCCCGATCGATCTGCTCCTGGGTACGGTCGCGCGCTTCTTGTTCCCGGTCTTTCTTTTCCTGCTCGCGATCGCGCGCTTCTTGCTCACGATCCTGCGCCTCTTGGTCTGACATCGAAGCCACCGCGCTCGTCTGCGCATCTTGGCTACTTGCCTGCTCCTGGAGAGGCCAGCTCAAAAGGGCGTTTGGCGCCATCGCTGAAACCGCGCTGCCCACGCCGACCATCCACGCCAATATCAAGACATTTCTATAAATCCGAGTCATCTTTCCCTCCGTCTTGCCATACTGCGAGCCATCTCTCCGCTGGCAGCCTGTGAGAGAACCCATTTCTGCGTGTCATTCCGAGCGAAGCGAGGAATCTCGCTCTGAGTGTTTTAAAGGCAGCGCGAGATTCCTCGTCGCCTGCGGCTTCTCGGAATGACAGACTAGTTCTAGGTCCCCCGCCGTGCCAAATCCTCAATCGCTTTCTTTTCCCTCTCATGCACCTGCGAATCAACCACTCGAACCTTGAAAATGATTCCCTGCGCCTCGACACGCCGGCGGAGATCCTCAAATTCCGGCGACGATAGTTTGGTTGGGCTGTGGGCGATCTCAATCAAGGTCCGTTCGAGTTCATCGAGCAGGTTTGCCACTCCCGCTTCGCCCGCGCGCTCCGCCGTGAGCCGGTACAAGCGGTTGGCTGCTACCAGGTCCTCCGCGCGCTCACGCTCGGCGGAGATGTCCACCAATCGCTGCGGGCGGGTATTGACCAATTCCATCAGCACCATCTGCGAGCGCTCGAGATGATCGCCCACTGCCACCAACAAAATGCGGTCTCGCGACTGCGCTGAAACCGGCTGAAGCGGCACCACTCTCCCGACCTGCGGCCGGCTCGGCCAGAATCGCCCCGCGAAAAACGCTCCTAACACGAGAGCGGCGACCAGCGCCACAGCGCCAGCGGGCGCCAGAACCCGCGAGGCCCTGAAATCGCCGAAGAAGCGCTGCCAGAACGTATCCGGCGCAACAGATTCAAGGCGTGGAACGAGACGCCGCCAGATCTCCGCCTCGAAGTTTTCGCCGAGCGCGGGCGGTTCGACCACATCCGCCGCACCCAGAATTGCAGCCAAGCGCCGGTAGCGCGCGCGGCAGGATTCGCAGGCGCCCAGGTGTTCCGTCAAACTTGCCCGCGGCGGCCCTCCGGTCTCGGCGTAATGGTAGAGAATCAAATCTTCTTCAGTCGGATGTTTCACGTTCCGCACCTTCACATGCTTGACTCCTGCCCTCTCCCCGTTGGGGGAAAGGTTGTCCGCGACGGCGCTTTCATCAGTCCGTCAGCCGACGGAGTCGGGTGAGGGGGTCCACGGCCCGACCCCGGCCTAAGCCCCAGCGCTACGCTCCTGGCTGACCGCCGCACTCCTGACCAGCGGCTCCAACTCCTTCCGCAGTTTCTGCACGGCTCGATAAATGCTGTTCTTGGTGGCGCTTTCCTTGAGGCCCAGCACGCTGCCGATTTCTTCAATAGGCATCCCCTCGTAGTGACGCAGCACAAACGCGGCGCGGACCTGGGGACTCATCTCGGCCAGCACGCTCTCCACCTTATGCTTCAATTCGCCACTTAGCAGGATGCGATCCGGCGCGGGATCGGACGTAGGCAACTGCGCGATCCGTTCGGCGCCGGCTTCGTCACTACCCATGGGTTGCTCCACCTGTTCATACCGCCCCAACTTCCGGGTCAGGTCGAGAGCCACGTTCACCGCGATGCGGAAGATCCAGGTGCCAAAGCTGGATCGCAATTCAAACTGGCGCAGTCGTCGGTAGGCGCGCAGGAAGGTTTCCTGGACCACATCCTCGGCGTCTTGTTCGTTTCGCGTCATGCGATATGCCAAGCGAAAGACTTTGCGGCTGTATCGATCGACGAGGACACGAAATGCTTCTGTCTCCCCGGCGCATGCTCGCGCGACAGCCGCTCGGTCGCTCTCGTCCATTCGCACCTTTAGACTGGGATCCTCGTGCACGGTTAGGCCCGTTGACAGAAAAAGTCGAGAGTCAAGAGTCAAGAGTCAAAAGCCGAGAGTCAAGAGTCGAAAGTTAAAGGTGGAAAGGCAGGAACTGAAGAACCTCAAGTCTCTGCGGCCTTCGATCTTTCAAACCCCTCGCTCTTGACTCTCGGCTTTTGACTCTCGACTCTTGACTCTCGACTCTCGACTCTCGACTTTCGACTGCCTTCCCCCTTGCATCTCCCGACTCAGTCGGGTACTCTCAGGAGCTATTCCTTTCGCTTGGAGGCGCAACCAATCCCATGAAAATCCGACAAAGAAATTACAGTATAGTGGCCGCAGGGTTCACAGTAGCCACAATTCTACTTCTCGCCGGCAATCTCTTTGGCGCAAAGAAGCCGAAACCGGCTCCGCCCAGCGAACCCGGGGCTCCCGTGGTTGTGAAGCCGGACATCCCGGACCTCGAATTCATCACGCGCTTGCGCGATGAGGAATTCAACCATGGTGAGTTGATGGATATTATGAGTCACCTCACCGACGACATCGGTCCCCGCCTCACCGGCTCGCCCAACATGAAGAAGGCCAACGAGTGGACCCGAGACCAATTCACCAAGTGGGGCCTGGTCAACGCTCACCTGGAGCCTTGGGGCACTTTCGGCCGCGGTTGGGCATACCAATTCTGCGAGGTTCGCATGGTCTCGCCCGATTTCATGCAGTTCCTTGCTCTGCCGGAAGCCTGGACACCGGGCACGAACGGCCCGATCCGAGGCGAGGTGGTGCAATTAGTGGCCACAACCTCCGCCGACCTCGAGAAATACAAGGGCAAACTGGGGGGCAAGATTGTGCTGATCGGCGAACCGCGCATACCCGAGCCTATCGAAAAGCCGATGTTTCAACGCGTTGACGATGCTGAACTGGCGAAGATCGCGCTGTTTCAGATTCCCGGCGGCGGACCCGGCGGGCCCGGAGGCCCCAACCCCGCCATGCGGCAGCAATTCATGCAGCGCTTTCGCTTCCAGCGTGAACTCGAAAAGTTCCTCACCGACGAGCACGTAGCCGCTACCTTGGATCTCACGCGGCAACCCGGCCAGGACGGCACCATCTTTGTCCAGTCGGGCGGAAGCTACGACAAAGGCAAGACGGTCGCCTTCCCGCGCATTACCATCGCGGTCGAGCACTACGGCCGCATGGTGCGCCTGCTGGCCAAGAAGGTGCCGGTCGAGGTGGAAGTCAACGTCCAGACTCAGTTCTATGACGACGATGACAAGGGCTACGATACTCTCGCGGAGATCCCGGGTGCCGATCCCAAGCTCAAAGAGCAATTGGTGATGCTCGGCGGGCATCTCGACTCCTGGCACGGCGGCGAAGGCGCCACCGACAACGGCGCAGGAAGCGTCGTAGCCATGGAGGCTGTGCGGCTGCTGACCAAGCTCCGCGTACAGCCGCGCAGGACGGTTCGCGTGGCGCTCTGGTCGGGCGAGGAAGAGGGTCTTCTGGGCTCGCGCGGATATGTGAAGAACCACTTCGGCGGGCGTCCGGAGCCCCCCCCTTCCAGGGACGACAACACCCCCGCGTTTATGCGTCCGCCCAGAGGTCCGCTGGAGTTGAAACCGGAACAGAAACTGGTCTCCGCGTACTTTAACCTGGACAACGGCACGGGCAAGGTGCGCGGCGTGTACCTCCAGGGCAACGAGTTGGTTGCGGCCATGTTTCAGAAATGGATGGAACCGTTCCGCGACCTTGGCGTGACCACTCTCACCATGCGTAACACCGGAGGCACCGACCATCTTTCTTTCGATGCGGTGGGCATCCCCGGCTTCCAGTTTATCCAGGACCCGATGGACTACGACACGCTGACCCATCACTCGAACCTGGACGTCTACGAGCACATCCGCGCCGAAGACCTCAAGCAGGCTGCGGCGATTGAGGCCTGCTTCGTTTACAACGCCGCCATGCTCGACGAGATGCTGCCTCGGAAGCCAATTCGGCCGGAAGAATTCCAGCCGCCCAAGCCACCGGAAGGCGAGACGCCGACTACGCCGCCAGCTAGTCCTGTGAGCTCAGCGACGCCGCCTAACACGGGCCAGCCAGCGCCGGCACAGTGAAGCAATCGGGAGATCGGGTGATCGGGAGATCGGGTGAACAAAACCCCTACCCCTCCTGGTCACCCGATCTACTAGTTTGCTTGCCGCCCGTCACAACCCCGCCCCGCGAATTTTCCGCCCCTGACTTTCTGTCTCTTGACAAACGAACTTCGGTAGGCTAGAATTTTGCTCTGGGGTTGGCCGGAGGCTTTTCTCTTGCCCGAACGAAGTCACGCGACGCCGCTGCTCGCTGCAACGCGCCGAAATGAACGAAGCAATAGGGGCCGCCCCGCTGGCCGGCCGTCACGGGAGTGGTATGGTTTGCTCCAACAAACTCGGCGCCACAGAGGGCCAGCGGGTGATCGCATTACGAAAATCGACGGAACAAAGCGAGAATGTCTATGAAAACAAAGGGCTGGACGAAAAGTCGCTGGCTGGCGCAGAGATTGTTCCTAAACGTCTGCGCTACGCCGAAGGCGCAGTTCGGTAAGATTGAACCGGATGGCCAGAGCTGTCCCTTCGGGACATCGCAGACCCCACACGTCGGGTCTGCGGCGGCCTGAATGGAGTGGCTGAGAGCTGAAAGCTGACAACTGAAAGCTGCATTTTGAGGGAACAAAGCGAGAATGTCTATGAAAACAAAGGATCGCAGTGTCTCGTGCGGGGACGGCCTCAGTGGCCACTCTCCGGGACCTCCACACAGCTTGTCCCTCCCAGTCCCCAGGCGGTAGGAATCGTGGAATTCCACCCACCAGCGAGTATTCTGGCCCTCCAGTTGCTCCACGTAAACGCCAGCCTCCACCCATGTTGTTGACAATACACAGCTTATGTGGTTGACCCGATGTCAACTCTTGGCCCTCGTGTTGCACCGTCTTAACGCAGGCTAACACAGATGCCTTTCAGGCTTTGCTCTGGAAATCGAATGGTAGCGGAAGGCGCCCTTGCTGCGGGCTGTCGTTTCTTTGCCGGCTACCCTATAACTCCGGCTTCGGAAATCTACGAAGTCATGATGTGCGAACTTGCCGGCCGGGGCGGCCTGGGGCTTTCGGCCCCGGACGAAATCTCCTCGCTCTGTTACTGTGTGGGAGCCAGCCTTCGAGGCCTCAAGGCGATGACGGCGACGTCCGGTCCCGGCTGGGCGCTGATGAGCGAGACCGTTCAGTATGCCCTGATGAGCGAGACGCCGGTGGTGATCGCGCTGGTTCAAAGGCTTGGCCCGAGCACAGGCGGGGCAACACACGGAGCGCAGGGCGATATCTTCCTCGCCGAATTCTGTACTTCAGGAGGCTACACCATCCCCGTCTTTGCGCCCTCGAACGCTGCCGAGTGTTACGAACTGACTCGCCAGGCGTTCAATTGGTCCGAGCGCTTGCGCACGCCGGTGGTGTTGCTTTCCGACAAAGAAGTGGGAATGACCACCGAGCCCATTGACGAAGCGGCCCTGGCCAAGCCAGCCATTGTCGAGCGAACCTGGTGCGATGCCAGCGCCCGCATGGCGGCCTATGACATTCAGCGCGTCGAGGACGTGCCGCGCTTCGGCCCCGTGGGTGGCGAGGTCAAAGTGACGGTGACGGGGTCCGCCCACGATTGGCAGGGGCGTCTCAAAAAGCCCTCGCCCGAAGTTGTCGAATTGCTTGTGCACTTACAGCGCAAGATTGAAGCGCATGCCGCGGATATGGCGATGGTGCGCTCGGATCTCGAACCGGAAGCTTCCTGCTTGCTGATCAGTTATGGAATCACGGCGCGCGCCGCCCGCCAGGCAGTCAGCATGCTTCGCAAAGAGGGTTTCCCAATCTCTTTCCTGCAGATTCAAACCCTCTTCCCGGTACCCACGGAGGCGCTCCACCGCGCGGCGGCAGGGATACGCACGATCTTCGTCGCCGAGGAGAATTTGACCGGGCAATACCGTGCGGTCCTGGCCCCACTTTTGAACGGCAGGCGCCTTCTCGGGATCAACAAGATCGGCAGCATGATTTCCCCGGCTGAGATTGTTCGCGCCATTCGTCGAGCGGGGGGCACAATTCCGCGGGCCGACTGGCCCTGTGAGCGCCCGTCCGAAGCGGAGGTTCGCGAACCGCCGTGGACACGAAAGGCGGGCGTGTGATGGGAAACACCACTTACCTTGCGGCCGACGCCAAGCTTCCCTACTGCCGGGGATGCGGCCACGCGCTGGTGGTCCGCCAACTGAGCCGCGCGCTGGAAGGGCTGGCGCTCCCCTCGCGCTCCATCGTGCTCACCACGGACATCGGCTGCGTCGGCCTTGCCGACTCCCTCTTCCCTCACCTGCACACAGTCCACACCACGCATGGCCGATCAACTGCCATGGCCATCGGCATGGCCTTGGCAGAGGCCGTGCTTCCCGCCTCGGGCCTCAAGCCCATCGTAATGATTGGCGACGGCGGGGCCATGATCGGGTTGTTGCATCTGGTTCACGCCGCGCAATTGAACGTGGACATCACGGTGCTCGTTCATAACAACTTCCTGTTTGGAATGACAGGAGGCCAGCACTCCGCCTTCACGCCGCTCGACTGGCGCACTTCAACGACCCCCGAAGGAAACCGCGTGCCTCCCCTGGATATTCTCTCGCTCCTGCGCGCTGCGCACGCCGGATTCTTAGACCGCCAGTTTGCGACCGACGGTGACTTGAACGCCGTTATTGCCGAAGCAATCGCTTATCCGGGGTTCTCACTGGTCGAGATTCTGGAGATCTGCACCGGCTACGGCGGCCTCAAGAACAAGTCCAAGGGAATGGCGCTCCACGAGGTGGCCAGCCGGCAGGGGTACGCGATTGGTCGGCTAGAAGCGGAGCGGCCTCGCCCCACATTTACCCAGCTCTACCGACGCGACGATGAATCGAAAATGACTCCCCGCCTTGATAAGGAGGGGCCGGGGGTGGTTGACCTGCCCGTCGACGCTGCCAACCACCACCCCCTGCCCCCTCCTCCTGCTGAGGAGGGGAGTGCGTTTCAGAATCGCGAGGAATCGCGCCCTGCTTCGCTGCGAGACGCCGGCGCGGCCGATTCGAGATTTGAGATTCAAGATTCAAAACCCATGCACATCGTGATCGCGGGCACGGCCGGTGAAAGAGTGCAGTCCTCGGCAGCACTGCTTTGCCGCGCCGCACTCAGCGCGGGCCTTTACACTACACAAAAGAACGACAATCCGGTGACGCAGGGCTCCGGATTCTCGCTCTCCGAAATTTGTTTGAGCCCGCAGCCCATCCAGTACACAGGAATGGAAAGCGCCGACGTCGTCATCGCGGTTAGTCAGGACGGATGGAACGAGCTCAAGGCTAATGGGACATTGGACGCACTCACGCCCAGCTCGCTTCTCGTCCTCGACTCAGAACTCGAGAGTGCGAGTCCTACGGGCCAACTGCTCCGTCAGCCGTTCCGACACGATGCGACACCCAGGCGAGCAGCGCTTGCGGCGGTTGCTTTCTGGCTAGGGAAAGAGCCTGTAGTCCCCAACGCAGCGTGGCATTCGGTGCTCGCCGCGCTTCCCGTCGAGCGCCGCACGGATGTTTCAGAGGCACTGCGAATTGGGGCAAACCTCGCACGCCAGGGAGGCGCGCCTGCGGCTTAGCTCAGGAGAACAATGCTGTCATTCCGAGCGGAGCGAGGAATCTCGCTCTGCCGCGGAATCAGTCGGGAAGCAGCATTCAGGGCGAGATTCCTCGCGGAGTTTACCCTGAGCACCCCAGAGCGAGATCCTTCGCTGCGCTCAGGATGACAGCGAAGGGCTCGGAATGAAAGAGCGCTTTTTGTAAGTGACATTTTGGACGAGACGATGGAACTAAGATTGCTCGTAAATACGTGTTCTGATCAAAAAATGAATGGAGCGACGCAATGAATAGAAGCAAGGTAACAATTGACGGCAACGAAGCCGCGGCCTATGTGGCCTTCCGGGTCAGCGAGGTCATCGCCATCTACCCCATCACGCCCTCATCCCCCATGGGTGAGTGGGCGGATCAATGGTCGGCAGAGAGCAAACCGAATCTGTGGGGGACGATACCGCGCGTGGTCGAGATGCAAAGCGAAGGCGGCGCCGCCGGCGCTTTGCATGGCGCGTTGCAAGCCGGTTCGCTGGCCACGACTTTTACGGCCTCGCAGGGCCTGCTGTTGATGATTCCAAACATGTACAAGATCGCTGGGGAGCTCACTCCCACAGTGTTTCACGTTTCCGCGAGGACTTTGGCGGCACATGCCCTCTCCATTTTCGGGGACCACGGCGATGTGATGGCCACCCGGCAGACGGGCTTCGCCCTGATCGCATCCAACTCCGTCCAGGAGGTGATGGATCTTGCGCTTATCGCCAGCGCCGCTACTCTTCGCGCGCGCGTGCCGTTCCTGCATTTCTTCGATGGCTTTCGCACTTCGCACGAAGTCGCCAAGCTGGAGCAGTTAACGAACGAAGATATGCTCGCCATGATCGACGACGACTTGATCAAGGCGCATCGCAAGCGCGCCTTGTCGCCGGACCATCCTTTCATTCGCGGCACCGCTCAGAACCCCGATGTCTTCTTCCAGGCCCGCGAGACCGTGAACCCCTACTATTCGGCCTGCCCGGCCATCGTTCAGGAAGAGATGGATAAGTTTGCACGCCTGGTGGGGCGCTCCTACCACCTCTTCGATTACGTCGGCGCGCCGGATGCCGAGCGGGTGATCGTCATGATGGGATCGGGCGCGGAAGCGGCCCAGGAAACCGTCGAACACCTCACCGCACAGGGAGAGAAAGTCGGCGTTCTGAAAGTACGCTTGTATCGTCCCTTTTCGCTCGAACACTTCGTCAAATCACTCCCCTCCACTTTGAAGAGCCTCGCCACTTTGGACCGCACCAAAGAGCCCGGGGCGGTCGGTGAACCGCTCTACACGGACGTGACCACGGCGGTGAGCGAAGGTCTGGCGACGGGCCTTGCACCCTTCAAGTCGTTCCCGCGCATTATCGGCGGACGCTACGGGCTGTCCTCGAAAGAATTCACGCCCGCCATGGTCAAAGCCGTTTTTGACGAAATGCTCAAGGACAAACCGCTTAATCACTTCACTGTCGGCATTGAAGACGACGTTACCCACACCAGCCTCAAATGCGACCCCGCGTTTTCGACTGAAGACCCCAAGACGGTGCGCGCCATGTTCTACGGTCTTGGCGCGGATGGTACGGTCGGCGCCAACAAGAATTCCATCAAAATCATCGGCGAGGACACGGACAACTACGCACAAGGTTACTTCGTCTACGACTCGAAGAAATCCGGCGCTGTCACCATCTCTCACTTGCGTTTCGGCCCCAATCCCATCCATTCCACTTACCTGATTTCCAAAGCCAATTTCGTGGCCTGCCATCAGTTCAGCTTCCTCGAGCGGCTCGACGTGTTGAAGTCCGCGCAGCCGGGCGCCACGTTTCTGCTCAACAGCCCCTTCGGCCCGGAAGAAGTCTGGGACAACATGCCTCGTACCATTCAAGAAGAGATCATCAAGAAGCAACTCCGGTTCTTTGTGATTGACGCCGTCAAGGTGGCTCACGCCGCCGGGATGGGCGGGCGCATCAACACGGTGATGCAAACCTGCTTCTTCGCCATCAGCGGTGTTCTGCCTCGCGACGAGGCCATCGCAGCCATCAAGCATGCCATCGAGAAAACTTATGGAAAGCGCGGCGAAGCGGTGGTGCAGAAGAATTTCGCCGCGGTGGACCAGTCTCTCAGCAACTTGCACGAAGTCAAAGTTCCGGATCGCGTTTCGAGCACCTTCGATATGCGGCGTCCGGTGCCGGAAGAAGCTCCGGAGTTCGTCCAGAACGTGCTCGCGAAAATGATCACCAACGAAGGCGACGATCTGCCGGTCAGCGCCATGCCGGTGGACGGCACGTTCCCCAGCGCCACCGCGCAGTGGGAAAAGCGCAATATCGCCCTCGAGATTCCGGTGTGGGACGAAGAGATTTGCATCCAGTGCGGCAAATGCATCCTGGTTTGCCCCCATGCCGTGATTCGCTCCAAAATTTATGATTCCAGGCTTCTCGGAGGCGCGCCGGCAACGTTCAAATCCACCGCGGCGCGTTGGAAGGAATTCAAGGAGTTGAAATACACGCTTCAGGTGGCGCCCGAAGATTGCACCGGCTGCACGCTGTGCGTTCAGGTCTGCCCGGTGAAAAGCAAGAGCGAGGCAAAGCACAAGGCCATCAACATGGCTCCTCAACCGCCGCTCCGGGAGGCCGAGCGGGGTAACTGGAACTTCTTCCTCAGCCTGCCGGAAGTTGACCGCCGCACCCTCAGTCTGGGGCAGGTGAAAGACGTACAGTTGTTACAACCTTTGTTCGAATTCTCCGGCGCTTGCGCGGGATGCGGCGAGACGCCCTACATCAAGTTGATGAGCCAACTCTACGGCGACCGGGCGCTCATCAGCAACGCCACTGGCTGCTCCTCGATTTACGGTGGCAACCTGCCGACCACTCCTTACGCCCAGAACCGCGAGGGACGTGGCCCGGCGTGGACCAACTCTCTGTTCGAAGACAACGCGGAATTCGGAATGGGCCTGCGCGTGGCTCTCGATAAGCAAACTGAATACGCGCGCGAGTTGCTCACGCGCCTTTCTTCGGAGATTGGCGACGATCTCGTCCTCGCCCTCCTGGCCGCCGACCAGACCACTGAGTCCGGCATCCGCGAACAGCGAGAACGCGTCGAGGTGCTGAAGTCCAAGCTGGCCGGCCTCGAGGGCGCGGAAGCGCGCGACCTCCTGAGCCTGG
The DNA here is from genome assembly GCA_049508935.1 of Terriglobia bacterium. Classification (GTDB taxonomy): domain Bacteria; phylum Acidobacteriota; class Terriglobia; order UBA7540; family UBA7540; genus CAVROP01. The sequence goes on from JBELAJ010000045.1 coordinate 19,366, forward strand.
CCGACGCACTGGTGAAGAAGAGTGTCTGGATTGTGGGCGGCGACGGTTGGGCTTACGACATCGGCTACGGAGGCCTCGACCACGTCCTGGCTTCCGGCCGCAATGTAAACGTCCTCGTTCTCGACACCGAGGTTTACTCGAACACAGGCGGCCAGATGTCCAAGGCCACCCCGCGCGGCGCGGTGGCGAAATTCGCGGCGGGCGGGAAGCCTCGGCCCAAGAAGGACCTGGGCCTGATGGCCATGAGCTACGGCAACGTCTACGTCGCCGCTGTGGCCATGGGCTCGAGCGACATGCACACGCTCAAGGCATTCCTCGAGGCCGAGGCCTACGACGGTCCGTCACTCATCATCGCTTACTCTCACTGCATCGCTCACGGCTACGATCTGGTCTACGGCCTGGACCAGCAGAAGGCGGCCGTCCAGTCCGGTTACTGGCCTCTTTACCGCTACAATCCCGACTTGGCCAAGCTGGGCAAGAATCCCTTCCAGCTTGACTCCAAACCCCCGGCATTGCCTCTTGAGAAATATATTTATAACGAAACACGTTATACCATGCTGAAACATAGCGACCCTCAGGCTGCCAAGATTCTGCTGCAATTGGCCGAGGAAGACGTTCGCAATCGTTGGCGCGTTTATCAGAACATGACCGCCATGCCCGTCAATGGCGGCGTCCAGGAGGTGAAGTAATGATTGACCTCTCTACTACTTATCACGGCATCAATCTGAAGAATCCCCTGGTTGTGTCGGCTTCCCCGCTGGCGGAGGAACTCAAGAACCTCCGCCGCATGGAGGATAGCGGCGCGGCGGCAATTGTCCTGCCTTCGCTCTTCGAGGAGCAGATCAATATCGAAAGCCGCGTGCTCGACCAGTTTCTTCAGCAGGGCACCGAAAGCTTCGCCGAATCACTCACCTATTTCCCCGATCTGACGGGATACAACCTCGGCCCGGAAGGGTACTGCGAGCACGTCCGGCGCGCCAAGGCGGCGGTCGGTATCCCCATTATCGCCAGCCTCAACGGATCATCCATCGGCGGCTGGATTGACTACGCGAAGAAGATTCAAGATGCCGGCGCGGATGCACTCGAATTGAATATCTACTACATTCCCACCAGCGTCGATCAGACTTGTGCAGAAGTCGAAAAGCTCTACTGCGACCTGGTGGCAACAGTGAAGTCCAGTCTGAGCATCCCCGTGGCCGTCAAGATCGGCGCCTATTTCAGTTCGCTCGCCTATATGGCCAAGCGCCTGGATGATGCCGGGGCCGACGCTCTCGTGCTCTTCAACCGTTTTTACCAGCCTGATTTCGATATCGACAACCTCGAGGTGGTGCCCAACCTCATGCTCAGCACCTCGCATGAATTGCTGCTGCGCTTGAACTGGGTGGCAATTCTGTTTGGGCATATCAAGGCTGACCTTTGCGTCACCGGCGGCGTGCATACCGCTGCCGATGTACTGAAAGCCATGATGGCCGGCGCGCGAGTGGTGGCAATGACTTCCGCATTGCTTCGCAACGGCATCGGCCACCTCGCCACACTGCGCAATGACATGCTCGCCTGGATGGAAGAACACGAGTACCAGTCCATCCGCCAGATGCAAGGCAGCATGAGCCAAAAATCCGTCGCCGACCCCTCCGCCTTCCAGCGCGCCAACTACGTTCGCGTGCTCAGCTCGTATTCGATGAAGGGAGCGCCACTGTAGGAAGAAGGCAGTGGGCAGTGGGCAGTAGGCAGTAGACGGTGGGCAAGAATTAGAGAATCAGCCCTCTCCCTGGGGGAGAGGGTGGTCCTCGACGGCGCCTTCATCAGCCGTCGAGGACCGGGTGAGGGGTTCCTTCACCGGCATTCTCACTGCGGTCGCTTGGCGGTTCGCCCGCTGGTCGTTGCCAATGTCCAGAATTCGTTGACACAGGCCGGAAATGAGATGCGGACTCCGGCGACCGACGGGTACCAGGTTGCGCCGCGGGATGAAGCCACGATCCGTACGAGCAACTGCCGAACTGTCTTTTCGTGCTCGTGAAACGGCCCGACTTCATCAATGGGATCTGTCACCGGTAAGTCTCCTGCGAATCCCTTTATGGTCGGGTTCAGGTCAGACTCGAGCCTCATCCACAAGCCGTTACCGGCGGTCACCAACTCCAATCTTGGTATTTCGAACAGTCGCAGCCTATGATCCAGCCACGCTGGTGGCTTGATCCCCTTTCTGCGAATCAGAATCACGCCATCCGAGTCAGAAAGGAGGTAGGCGTCGGAGGAACCCAGAATCCTCTTGACGACTTCGCTCACAGTAGTCATATCCACCGAGACCTGAATTTCCCTGCTCAACTCAGTGCCTGAGAACTCGATCCCGAAACACACTCGCTCATCGTGTGCAAGCCAAAGCAGCGCATCCACCACGTTCGTCTTCCCGATGCTGAAGTGGCTGACTTCTCGCGACAGGACCGAAACAGAATTCCGCTCGGCACCTGACGCCTCAGCGACCACAAGGGAAAGGACCGCCACCCAAAACTTCACCCAAGAGTTCATCCCATATTCCTATACCTGAGCGCAATACGTATCATGCGTGCGTTAGAGGGGTTTTCGCGGGTGGTGCACACGGCCCGAGGTGTTTGTCGGGATACATGCGCCCATCGCAATATCAACTGCGCCTGAGTCGGTTGGTCTTCCCGGCGCGCTCACGAATGATCTGACCCAGCGCTCGAAGAGCGTTATTCACCGACTGGGGGTCGGGAAACAATTCGGCCACGTCGGGGTCAAGGACAACCATGATTGTGCCGTCGGCGAAGCGGTTGGCGTATTTGCCGCGAACGCCACCCGAAAAATCGTATTCCGGCAGCATCGAGTCGGATTTGGGCGTACGGCGTACCTTTTTCATCCCCTCTATGACGACGGCAAGTCAGGAACCTGCCTCAATCCGTGCGGTCTCCAAAGGCCGAGCGCCGTGATGCAAAGTCAGGAGGTGGACTGCGTCCTTGCGGAGGCGGTAGATAATACGGTAGCTCCCGACAATGATCTCTCGAATGTCCTCGGCCCCTAACTCCGGGACAACCCTGCCCAACCATGGGTAGCTTGCAAGTCGATCCGTGGCGCGGAGTACGCGGTCAGCGAATACTACAGCCAACTGCGCGGAGTCCCGAGCAATAAATAAACAGATGGACTCGAGATCGTCGGCAGCCTGCGGTGTCCACCTTACTTGAGCCATCTTGCCATACGCTCGCGGACCTCTTCCGGCGTGAGGAGTTCGCCCCGGTCCGCCTGGCGAAGTCCTCGCTCCACTTTGTACAGCAAGTAGAGCTGATCCAGCGCTTCTTCGACCCCAGCGTCGTCCGGGAGCTCCTCAATGACCTTCAACATCTGCTGTTTCGTTTCCATACCACCTCTCCGATTCCACCTTCTATGCTAGCATTGACGGCACCGTGAAACCAGCTTACATTCATGCTTGAGTCGTACCGGCTGATGAAGACGCCGGCTGCCGGCCACCCTCTCCCCCAAGGGGGAGAGCGCATTAGTTCAGATAACATACCGCAAATTAATACTTAGTCAGAGATGAGAAATTGAACTCGCGGATTTTCATGGCGGGGACGACCATTTCGAAGGACTCTTCTCCTGCGGTTCGCTGAGGCTGGCCGAGCATTTCCACCTGGCGGAGCATCTCCACGATACTCTGGTTGAATCGCAGGTTCTTCACGCCGTGCTTCACCTGCCCATCTTCAATCCAGAAAGTTCCGTCGCGGGTCATGCCGGTGAGAATCTTCTGGTAGGGGTCCACCTCGCGGATGTACCAGAAGCGCGTGACAAGCAAGCCCTTGGGTGTGGACTTCACCATATCCTCGATGCTCGAACGCGCGCCCTCCATCACAATATTCAAGGGAGCTTCGCCATACTCGTTGGGAAGCGGGAAGCCGTGGCCGGTGGGCTGCGTTCCCAGCTTGTGGGCGGTCTGCCGCGCGTAGACCAAGCTTTTCACCACGCCCTTTTTCACGATGTTGACGCGCTGGCGAGGTATGCCCTCGCCGTCAAACGGAGCGCCCGTTTGGGAGGGGTGGAAGACATCGTCGCGTAGACTGATGTTATCTCCAAAAACCTTCTCACCCACTCTGTCCGTGAGACAACTGCGCTGCTCGTGCACCGCCAGGCCGCTGAAATCCAGCACCAGGAAGCCCAGCAGGTCGAGAACCGCCGCCGGCTCAAGGATCACGGTGTACTTCCCAGGGGCGATGTCCTGAGGGTTCTGGCTTTCGAGCGCTTTCTCGGCCGCGCGTTCCGCGAGTTCCAGCGGTTCCACCTCCGGCCAGTAAGGCGAAGTCTTCTTGGCCCAACCCGAGCCATCCGGACCGAGCATGGTGACTGAGAATTCAGACAGCGTCTCCTCATGGAAGGCGGAAAGGCCGCGGGAATTGAAGAGGCCGTAAGAGCTTGCGCCGCTCGAAAAGATGCCGGCTGCGGTCAGATTGCTCTTCTCCGCGCGCTCGATGACACCGGCCACGGTTGCGGCGCGAGTGGCGGGGCTCAATTCCGCCGTTTCAGGGAAATAGCGGCTAACGGCCCTGTAAGTTTGCGGGCCCGGCATGGGCAGAAGCTGCGGGTCAGGCGGCTGTAGACGCGCCAGCGCCAGGACGTCCTCGCACGTCTGGCGCGTGGATTTCTCATCGAACTTGTTGGTGCTGGCGCGGGCCATACGCCCTTCCGTCACCGCACGCACCGAGACCACCGTACTCTCCTCGGATACATTCTGGTGGATGATGTTGTTGGCAAAGCGAGTGAGCGCAAAGTTGGAGGAGGTTATCATAACCTCCGTTTCTTCGGCTGTAGAATACTTGAGGACGCGATCGAAAATCTGTTCCGCTTGTTGACGAGAAAGGGGCATAGAAAGTCTAAAGTCAAAAGTCTAAAGTCAAAAGTCAAGAGACAGGACTCGCAAGCCAATAATTCAGAGCCGACAAACTGCGGAGATTCTTCGCTTCGCTCAGAATGACAGGATCGCCGGTCTTTCGACTCTTGACTTTCGACTCTTGACTCTCGACTCCTTAATTAGTCGTACGCGACTCCAACCTGCACTTTGCGAAAGCGCGCCGGGGATGCGCCGTGGCCGGTTCCCATGGCCTGCATGGGCTGGCCTTTGCCGCAGTTCGGCACGCCCCACAAGGTCCAGTACTCGGGGCCGCAGATGGCGTCGCAGGAATTCCAGAACTCTGTGGTGATGCCGCCGTAGCTGGGGTTCTTGAGCATACGCGTCTTCTTGCCGGCGTGGATTTCCCAGCCGATTTCGGTCCCGAACTGGAAGTTGTAGCGCCGGTCGTCAATCGACCAGCTACGGTTGGTCTCCATGTAAATGCCGTCATCGGTGTCGGCGATCAAGTCATCTAGTTTCCAGGTGCCCGGAAGCAGACTGATGTTGGTCATGCGGATGAGGGGAATGCGATTCCAACCTTCGGCGCGCATGGCGCCTCCCGAGCGGGCCTGTCCCACGGCGGCTGCGGTCTCCCGCGAAGTCAGGTAGCCCACGAACAATCCAGCCTTAACGATCGGCGTGGCCTGGGCCGGCACGCCTTCATCATCGTAGGCAAACGTCCCCAAACCGGGTCCATGGGCTGGCGTCGCATCAGCGACCACATTGACGACGTCGGAAGCGTATTTGAGAGTCCCAAGTTTATCCAGGGTAAGGAAACTCATGCCGGCAAAATTGGCTTCGGTACCCAGCACGCGGTCCAGTTCGATGGGATGGCCGATCGACTCGTGCACTTGCAAGCCGAGCTGCGAGCCCTCGAGGATGATGTCCTTCACGCCCGACGGGCATTGGTCGGCTTTGTGAAGGGCCACCGCCTCTTCAGCGATGCGCGGCGCGTTCGCCACCAGGTCTAGTTCGCCCACCAGTTCATATCCTCGGGTCTGGTATTGGCCGCCGAAGGAGTTAGGATAGGAACGCCGTTGAATCTCACCATCGGCGAAAGAGGTCGCCACGAAGCCCGCGCCGGTCTGCGTCTTCTTCTGCGTGATCTCCGAACCAGCGCTGGAAAGAAAGAGTTGTTCGATGCGGCGAAAATCCATTGCGGCTTCGGCCAACGTCACGCCTTTCACGCGGCGCAACTCGCGATCCACTTCGAGCAGCAATTCCAGGCAGGTTGACACGGGAATCGAGAAGGGATCGATGCGGCAGGGAGCTTCCCAGCGATCAATGATCTTAGGTTCCTTGGCCAAGCGAACGTCGTACTTCTTGGCGGTAGCGCTGGCGCGCGCTATTTCCACCGCATGAGCAGCCACGCGGTCGACGCTCGAGCGGGTGAGATCGTCGGTGGCGGAAAAACCCCATGCGCCCTCCGCGACTACCCGGACACCCACTCCCATGGATTGGGATTCCCTGACTTGTGCAGGCTGGCCATTCTTGGTGGAGAGGTAACGCTGCCGCAGGTCCACGACTCGCACATCCGCGTACGTGGCGCCGAGTGCCTTGGCGGTGTCCAGCGCCCATCCAGCAATGTCCTTCATGATTTCACTGCCATTGGAACGAATTGGCTCATTGAGCCATTGAGTCATTGGGCCATTGAGGGATTGAACCACTGAATGAGTTTTCCCTGAAGTCCTTTGTAGGTCCGAAGGGTCATAGAAACCGTGTTTCAATGAAACAATGGCCCAATGTCTCAATGGCTCGATGACTCAATCGTCTTACGTTCCCTCCGCCCAGGAGGCCAGGTACTCCTCCTGCTCCGGCGTTAGCTTGTCAATGGTCACGCCCAAAGAATCGAGCTTCAGTCGCGCAACGTTCTTATCAATTTCCGCTGGAACCGGATAAACCTTGGGCGAGAGCTGCGCGGCATGTTTGACGAGGTGTTCCGCGCAGAGCGCCTGGTTGGCGAAACTCATGTCCATCACCACCGCCGGATGGCCTTCGGCGGCGACCAGATTGATCAATCGGCCTTCGCCCAGGACGTAGATCTTACGCTTGTCGGGCAGAGTGTATTCATCCACAAAGTCCCGAGTGTGGCGCTTGCTGACGGCCATGGCCTCGATGGCAGGCAGGTCCAATTCGACGTTGAAGTGGCCGGAATTCGCCACCACCGCGCCATCCTTCATGAGGCGGAAATGCTCGCCGCGGATGACCGATTTGTTTCCAGTCACGGTGACGAAAACGTCTCCCCACTTGGCAGCTTCCGCCATGGGCATCACCGCATATCCATCCATGATTGCTTCGATGGCTCGCGTGGGGTCCGTCTCGGTGACGGCGACGTGCGCTCCCAAGCCCTTCGCGCGCATGGATACGCCGCGTCCGCAGTAGCCGTACCCGCACACCACCACGTGCAAGCCAGCGAAGAGCAGGTTCGTGGCGCGGAGAATGCCGTCGATGGTAGACTGACCGGTACCGTAGCGGTTATCGAAAAGGTGCTTGGTGTCGGCGTCGTTCACGGCAATGATGGGATACTTGAGCACGCCATTATTCGCCATGCTGCGCAGCCGGATGACGCCGGTGGTGGTTTCTTCGGTTCCGCCGATGACGCCCGAAACCAGGTCCTGCCGCTTGCTCAGGATGGCGGTGACAAGATCGGCGCCGTCGTCCATGGTGATCTGGGGTTTGTGGTCCAGAGCCGATGAGATATGAGAATAGTAGGTATCTTTATCTTCACCTTTGATGGCAAAGACGGGAATGTGGAAATCCCGTACCAGCGATGCCGCCACGTCGTCCTGAGTGCTCAGCGGGTTCGAGGCGCAGACCACAACGTCCGCGCCACCATCCCGAAGTGTAACGGCAAGATTTCCGGTTTCCGAGGTCACGTGCAGGCAGGCAGCAATTCTTATCCCCTCGAGGGGGCGTTCTGCGGCGAACCGCTTGCGGATGAGGTTCAGCACCGGCATCCATTGCCCTGCCCACTCAATCCGAGTCTTTCCTTTGCCAGCCAATTCCAAGTCTTTCACGTCACAAGCAAGTTGTTGCGTACCAGGCATTTAGATTCCAGACTCCTTTCGCAGTGCGGCCGCTTTATCGGTTCGTTCCCAGGTAAACTCGGGCTCCGAGCGGCCGAAGTGGCCATAGGCGGCGGTCTTCTTGTAGACCGGGCGCCGCAGGTCCAGTGATTCAATGATCCCTTTAGGTGTCAGCTCAAAGTGCTTCCGAATCAGCGCCTCAAGCGCCCAGTTGTCGACTTTGCCGGTGCCGAACGTATCGACCATAATCGAAACTGGATGCTCGACGCCGATCGCGTACGCGAGTTGGACTTCGGCACAGTTCGCAAGCGCGGCCGCCACGATGTTTTTGGCAATATAGCGGGCCATGTAGGCCGCCGAGCGGTCCACCTTGGTGGGGTCCTTTCCGGAGAAACATCCGCCACCGTGGTGTGCCGAACCGCCGTAAGTGTCCACGATGATTTTGCGGCCCGTCAGGCCGGAATCGCCCACCGGCCCGCCAGTCACAAATCGTCCGGTGGGGTTAATGTGGTACTTGGTGTTCTCATCGAGCATGTGGGCGGGAATGACAGTCTTGATGATGCATTCCCGCACACCTTCGCGCACGGTTTCAATCTTCGCGCTGTCCGCATGCTGCGTGGAGACGACGACGGCGTCAACGCGTACAGGCTTCCTGCCCTCGTATTCAACCGTCACCTGAGACTTGCCGTCCGGACGGAGGAAATCGAGAACGCCGCGGCGGCGGGCTTCTGCCAATTGCAGGCACAGCTTGTGCGCCATCATGATGGGAAACGGCATCAGCTCTTTGGTCTCGTCGCAGGCGTAACCAAACATCAGGCCTTGGTCGCCGGCGCCCCCGATGTCAACCCCCATCGCAATGTCGGAGCTCTGTCGGGTCAAGTTGGCGGTTATCCGGCAAGTATCTGCCGTAAACCCAGCGTCTGCTTGAGTGTAGCCGATCTTGCGAATCGTCTCCCGAACCAGCGGATCAATGTCAAGCTTGGCGTTTGTGGTGACTTCACCCACCACATAGACGTCCTGATCTTTGGCCATGCTCTCGCAGGCGACACGGCCCAACGGGTCCGCAGACAGAACGGCATCCAGCACCGCATCCGAAATCTGGTCACAGAGTTTGTCCGGATGACCTTCCGTAACCGATTCAGATGTAAAGAAATGATGTTGCTTCAAACCAGACACGCTGGGCCTCCTTGGTTGCTGTTTCTGATGGGAATGTAAATGCTAACACGATTACTTCACGTTATCATATGCGGCGGAAAAGTGTCAACGTTTTTGCTCCCGAGTCAGCGATTCCGCATCCGAGGTTGGAGGTGCGCGAAATAGTTAGTCTGGGCGCACCGGAGGCGGTCGGGCAGATTCGCATAGGCTTTGTGGGCGGGGGCAGGGCGGGAAAATACCCGCGGCCAGATGAAAACCGACGACTTGCGACGGACGGAGAATCCTCGTGATCCGGCGCAGGTCATTATGCAATCGTCAACGTCAGCCGGTAGCGACGCAGCTCTCGGTTGACATTTCCGCAGCAGCCCGTCACGATTGACATGCGCGCGCAGCGCGGCAGGACTTCGCGCGGTGTCAATGGCATGAGCTTGCAGACGTTCTTTGCCCTGCTGGGCGGGTTGCTGGTTCTGGCCTTTGTCGCCAATCGCTTGGCGCAGCGGACGCGTGTGCCGGACGCTGTGGTGCTGATTCTGACCGGGTTGCTCTTGGGT
>JBELAJ010000450.1:0-10005 GCA_049508935.1 Terriglobia bacterium
CACTCCAAGCCTCACCTAACCAAAAGCGATGTAAGGCTTAGAGTACCATAAGAACCTTCTCGCCCGCATTGAAAGGGCCTCGGGACCCCTTTTTAAACAGCAGAATGCGCCGAATCCGAGTAGAATTGTCCTATGAAACGAGTTTCTTGCGCTATCGACCTGGTCCGTGGCTACGGCTGGTTCGCGGTCTTTGTTCCAGCCTTGCTGTTTTTCTGCCAGCCGGCTGCCTCCCAGTCCGTACCTCTTGAGCCTTCTGAGACCGATGCCGGCAAGTACCTGGAGCACATTGTTCCGTATGTGCCCACGCCCATGGCCGTGGTGCAGAAGATGTTGGAAGTGGCCAAGGTCAAATCCGATGATGTGGTCTACGACCTGGGATCGGGCGACGGGCGCATCGTCATCATGGCGGCGCAGAAATTCGGTGCACACGCCGTGGGGGTGGAACTCGATTCCGACCTCTTCGAGAAATCCTCGGACCGCATCCGGAAGCTCGGCCTCCAGGACCGAGCCCAGATCATTCACGAAAATATGTTCGAGGTCAACGTCCGCCACGCCACCGTGGTGACCCTTTACCTCCTAACTGCCGTTAATGAACGTCTGCGCCCAAAACTGGAGCGGGAGCTTCGTTCCGGAGCCCGCGTCGTCTCGCACGACTTCCAGATTCCCGGCTGGCAGCCCGCCGAGACCGCGGAGGTCAGTTCCGAAAACCGAGTGGTCAGCAAGGTTTACCTCTACATTCGGCCGTAGGCAGTCGAGAGTCGAAAGTCGAGAGTTGACAGTCAACAGTCGACAGTTGACAGTAACAACGGCGCGTCGCTCCGGCGAAAGCGGGAATGACCTATGCCGCCTACGCTCGGTTCCTCTCCACTTTTGACTCTCGACTTTCGACTCTGGACTACGCCCTGACCGCCTCAAACATCGCCACAACGTTCGCCGGTGAGACGTAGGCGAGGATATTGTGGACCTGCTGAAAGACGAAGCCGCCGCCGGGGCTTAGTATTCGCACCTGTTCCTTGACGTGACGGCGCACTTCTTCGGGCGTCGCGTCGGGCAGGATGGTCTGGGTATCGCATCCGCCGCCCCAGAACACCATCTCTTTCCCGAACTCAGCCTTGAGCTCTGCGGCGTCCATCCCCGCGCAGGAAATTTGAACGGGGTTGATGGCATCGAGCCCGGCGTCAATCAAATCCGGCAGCAGTTCCCTCACCCCGCCGCAGCAATGCAACATGACGATGACGTTGGCGAGTTGTTTGGCGCGCATCCACATCAGTTTGTGGCGCGGCTTGAAGAACTCCCGATACATCTTGGGCGAAACTTGCGGCCCGCTCTGCATTCCCAGGTCGTCGCCGAACTTGATGATGTCGATCGAGTCGCCCACCGCGGCCAGATACTTCTCCAGGTTGGCGAGGTGAATTTCAACAAGATCGTCCAGGAATTTGTGGGCCTTCGCGGGTTCGCCCGCCAGGAGCATAAAGAAGTTGTCGTTCCGATACAGGAACTGACCGGTCTCGAGCAGATTGCCGCCGAAGCCGCCCAGAATGGCTTTGTCGGTCTTTTGCCGCAACCGCTTTGCGCCCTCGTGCAACTGCTCCTGATTCACCCGGGGGCCCGGAGGGCCTCCCACAGCGTTCCACATCGATTCTTGCATTCCCTCGCGGATAGTGGTTGGCCCTTTTTCGTCTGCGAAGGGAAAGTACGTCTGTTCGAAATAGAGCGCGCCCTTGGGCATGTGAGCAATCACGCGGCCGCTCTTCGAGCGGAACACCCACCTCTCGTCGGCTTTTTCAGGCAACGCCCACGCCGGCATCTTGCAGGGAGTGCCGTCGGGCAGTATCCAATCCGCCCAGGATTCTTCGTCGAGCGCGAACCCACGCCCGAGATCCAGAACATCCACCCCGAATTTCTCCAGAACGTCTTCATCCACAATCGCCAATTGCTGGATCGGATCGTAGACACGAATAATTCGCCTGGGAAGGCCCAGGTAGTCGCGCAGTTTGGCGTAGGCAATGGCGGCAATGCCCGAGGACGGATGGCCTGAAAAATCAATCGCCACCCGATCGGGTTGTCGATGTCTGCAGGCAGTGAGAACTCTTTCGCGTGAGGTCATGGCTTGCCTCCAAACTCGTAGGTGCCGCAACCGACTCGTTCCACCGGGCCGGTAAGGGTGACTTCTTCGTTCGTGGGCCAGTCCACCTCGAGCACTCCGGCTTCCGTGAGCACGCGCACTCGCCTCTCGGTCAGGCCATTCAAGATGCTCGCCACGGCCGCCGCGCAGGAGCCGGTGCCTGAGGACATGGTATGGCCCACGCCGCGTTCCCAGAAACGCACGGCGATTTCTCTTCGCGAGATCACCTTCACGAACTCCACGTTAGTGCGGTTCGGAAAGAGCGGGCTCGTTTCGATTTCGCGCCCCAGCGCCTCCCAATCACCCGCAAGGGCCGCTTGTAGGGGCGGCCCTTGTGGCCGCTCGCGGACACCCCCGAGGCTTCTGCGATTCCCCGCCGGGCTAACACCGGAGGCCGCGAACTGCTCCACGAAAATCGAGCAGTGCGGATTCCCCATCGATGTCACGGTGACCGCCAACGGGCCTTTTTGAGTGCGCAGCTCATAACGTGTGACAGGCGCAGCCGCGTTTTTGCCTTTGAACGGTATTTTCTCAGGCTCCAAAACCGGCGCCCCCATACCGGCACGAAACAGCCACGTGGGCTCTCCTGCCTTTACCTTTTCAAGGGACTTCAGTCCTGCCGGCGTCTCGACAAGAAACGTACGTTCCTCCGGCATGAGTTCCGCCAGAAAAGCGCCGGCGCAACGTATGCCGTTCCCGGACATCTCCGCCTCACTGCCGTCGGCATTGAAGAAGCGCACGCGCGCAGCGTGGCTCGGTTCCCGGGCTGGCATCAGCACCAGGAGTCCATCCGCGCCGATCCCCGTGTGCCGGTCCAGAATCGCTCGTGAGAACTTCTCGAGCGCGCGTGGAAGGCCCTCCCTTCCCACGACAAGCCAGTCGTTTCCGAGTCCATGAAACTTGGCAAATGGGACGGGATTCGTCATTTGTGATTTGCGATTTGTGAATGGCGATTTGTGGACCGCGGATCGCATGGGTCGCTCCACTTTCTGCGTTAAGAATCTCTGTGCCGAAGGCACCTTGGAGTGCGGCGGCGTTGAGCCGCCCGAGGGGAGCCACCCCCCGCGCACCAATTCAAAAGGGAAGTATTTTAACATTTAACCAAGGCGCTTCGCGCATTCCCTGGCATTCCTTGCTTCCGCGTCGCCGTCTCAACCCATTACTCGCCGCTCTTTTTGCGATAGATTTCTACACTCCCCTCCTTCGAGAACGAATCTTTCTCCACAAGCTCGAATTTGGCGAACGCCTGCGGGTAGGCGCGCATCAGGTCATCCACCGGGTCGCCGTCGCCGCGGATGATCCACTCGACGAATTTACTCGCATCCGTCCGAAGTTCGCGCCAATATTCGCGGTTCGAATCAGAAACAGTATTACGGAAGTGAATCCCCACTTCCGGAAACACGCACGGCCACTTCCCTGCTGCCACCAGTACGCGACCGCCATCATAGCGCGAGCGGAGAACGCGAATGATAGCCTGCTGTCGCTCGGATCGGCAAGGAGTATTCAGCATGCCCTCTCTCGCGACCACCAGCCGCTCTGCCCCGCCCGAGAAAAGAGCACAGCTCTCGAAGACCAAGAGGGCCACAAAAAAGGCCAGCAGGCCATTGCGCCAGCGGGGCGGGAGGCTTCGCGGAAGAAGAAATCCCGTGAAAAGCGCGAGCGCGGGGATCATCTCCGCGCCATATCGCAAGTTGTAATAGGAGAACGGGAAGAGAGTCGGCGCATAGAGAGGAATCGCGGCGTATGCAAGGGCGTTGACATAGAACGGCAACGGGACTAGGAACAGAAGGGCCGAGCTTCCCTTCTCCCAGGCCGGCCGGTTGACGATCCATGCCACCAGCCCGAGTGCCGCCAACTCGAGCGGCCACACTCCAAAGACAAGTTTGAGATCCTCGACGTAATACTGCGCGGAGAGCAGAAGCTTCCCATCGGTCGGATAGGGAAATGCCGTGGTGGCGAGTTGGTGCGCGTAGATAGCCTGGGCCGAGAATGGCCCGTTGTAGAACTCCATGGGATTCGCGAAGCGGTATGCGTTGTGAAGCAACCAGAGCGCGGGGCCAGCCCCTGCAATGAGCGAGAATATCAAGGCGTGCCGGACTCGCAGTTGCCAGTACTGCCGCCGCGCCAGCAACACAAATAACGCCGCGAAAGGCAGGACGTACCACTCTTCGTAGCGGGTCAGCGTCCCGAGGCACGCTGCGCCCGCTGAGACAATCAAATTCGCCATCCTGCCGCTTTGCTGGTAGCGGAAGAGTTCGTACACCGCCAGAACCGACCAAAAGATAGCCAGCGGCTCGGTCAGCGGCGTGCTGGCGAGATAAAGCAGGTTGGGGCTAAGCAGAAATACGGCAAGCGCCAGCAAGCCCGCCGCTCGGCCCTCATTCAGTGCGCTTCCGAATCGGTAAAGGATCCAGGCGGTGCCTGCAAAAGCCGCGCAGGATACGATGCTGCCTGCCAATCCCGTTCGCCAAAGGAAGTCGCTGGTAGCTAGGGGTGCGACGAACAGATGAAACAGCGGCAGCCAGACCGTGCCAATCTCGCTGTAGCCGGGAGTGAGGGAATCGAAGATGCGCCGCGCCCCTTCCATATGCGCGATGGCGTCGCCGTAGATGTTCGTCAGGCCGCGCGAATAGAAGAAATATAATGCAGCAAGGGTGATCGCGGCGATGCAAACAGCCACGGCGCCGTCGATCCGGAAGGAGAATGCGGGTGGCAGACCTGGAACGACGTCCCTCTCCCGTGGGGAGAGGGTGTCCCGCGCCGGCGCTTTTTCCGGCCGGCGCGGGACGGGTGAGGGGTTACTTCCTTTTGCGCCGCTGGTTGTCCTGCTGGAGGTTCGCATTGGAATCCGAAGGCGGGCTAACCCTGCGACTACGCGTGCGATCTTCCCCAGCTTGCCACGCGACCCCTCACCCGTCGCGCTCCGGCTGATGAAAGCGCCGGAGCGCGACACCCTCTCCCCACGGGAGAGGGCTGCTTGTCCGTGAAGGGTCACAGATCGAAATGGGTCAGGTTCTTGAACTCGCGGTAGCGCGTCTCAATCTCTTTCGGGGTCAGCCGGAGCAGGCGCGAGAGTCCGAACTCTTCGACGGCGAAGCTTGCCATCACCGAGCCGTAGATCACGGCGCGGCGAAGCTGACAATCGGAGAATTCGCCGGCCTTTGCCAGGTACCCCATAAAGCCGCCCGCAAAGCTGTCCCCGGCGCCGGTGGGATCGTGGACTTCGTCCAGGGGGAAAGCCGGCGCGGAGAAGATACCGCCCTCAGAGAAGAGCAAAACGCCGTGTTCTCCGCGCTTGATCACCAGCGTGCGCGGCCCCATCTTACGGACTGCTTCCGCTGCCTTCTTGAGGTTGGTGATGCCGGAAAGCATTCGTGCTTCGGCCTCGTTGATCACCAGGACGTCAATTTCGGCCAGCGCCTTCTTCAATTCGTCGGGTGTTCCCTTGATCCAATAATTCATGGAATCCAGGCCAACAAGGCGCGCCCGAGGCAACTGCCGTCGGACATGGAGCTGCAACGTTGGATCGATGTTGCCTAGAAACACGAACTCGGTGTCCAGGTACGAGGGTGGCAACGCGGGCGAGAATTGCTCGAAGACGTTGAGCTGCGTTTCGAGCGTCCGTGCTTCGTTCATGTCTCCGGTGTATTCGCCCGACCAGCGGAACGTTTTTCCGCGGGCCCGCACCAGGCCCTCGATGTCGATGCCACGATCGTGAAAGACGCGGAGGTGCTCTTCCCCGAGGTCGTCGCCAATTACCGCGACCACCCGGACCGGGGCAAACCAACTGGCGGTGACTGCCAGATAGGTCGCCGCCCCGCCCAGAATGTTTTCAGCCACACCGTAGGGGGTTCGGACGGTGTCGAACGCCACGGCGCCCACCACCAGCAGAGGGGCTGGGGACTGGGGGCTAGGGGCTGGGGAAACTCTCAATTTTCGTTTGTGGATTTTAGATTTGGGCTTTTGCATTACGCTCTCCCTCGTGTTCTCGATATGTCGCCTGCGCGGCTGTCATCCTGAGCGAAGCGAAGGATGACACCACAAAGGCCCACCGGGGAGCTGCCATTCACGCGCGTCTTCAACCTTCTGTTTTTCCCTAGTCCCTAGTCCCCAGTACCTAGCCACTAGCTTAAGTACTTTCCCACCAGCAGCGCGAGTTTCTTCCTGGCTTTCTGCGAAATGCGCTTGCGGTCCGTCAGGATGGCGTGGGCAAGTGCCGTGGCGCAAGGGCAATTTCGTTCTTGCGGCAGGGAACGAATGGCTTTGAGCAAGATACTCTGCGAGTTCGCGACATTCTTCGTAAGGTAGCCGAGGACTACGTTTATAGTTACGGTATCGTGCTCGGGATGCCAACAATCATAGTCCGTCACCATCGCCAGTGTGGCGTAACAGATCTCCGCTTCACGTGCCAGCTTGGCTTCCGGCAGGCTGGTCATGCCGATCAGATCCATGCCCCACGAGCGATAGACATTGGACTCGGCCTTGGTAGAGAATGCCGGTCCCTCCATGCAAACGTAAGTGCCGCCTTCATGGCAGCGGATGCCCACCTCTTTGCACGCCGCGGCCAGCGCCGTAACGACAGTAGAACACACCGGCTTGTCAAAACTGATGTGCGCAACCAGACCCTCGCCGAAAAATGTGGACACGCGCTGCCGCGTCCGATCGAAAAACTGTGCGGGCAACGCCATGTCCATCGGGTGATATTCCTCATTCAGGGACCCCACCGCGCTCACGGAGATGATTCGCTGCACGCCCAGTTTCTTAAACCCATAAATATTGGCGCGCGAATTCACTTCGGTCGGCAAAAGGGTGTGGCCGCGCCCGTGCCGTGAAAGAAATGCAACTTTGCGTCCCTCCAAATCTCCCAGCACGTAGGCGTCCGAGGGTCTACCGAAGGGTGTGGCGAGGCGGACTTCCCGCACGTGCTCGATCCCCGGCAGATTATACAGGCCGCTTCCTCCGATGATTCCAATTTCCGCTTGTGGCAAAGGCGCCTCCGTTCCTTCGGTCGTACTACTCGATCGACGATGACTCCCCTCCTCTGCAGGAGGAGGGGCAGGGGGTGGTGGATGCTAGCATCGATGTCGCAGTCAACCACCCCTAACCCCTCCTTATCAAGGAGGGGAATCATCTTCGTCCAACGTAAGTCACGTGACCGGCACCCCCGTAATCTTGCCCTGTCTCTCCAGCAAACGCAACCAGGGTGTGGCGGTCTCGTGAGGAAAGATCACGATTGCCTGCTTACGAGCCAATTCCGGCAGCAGGCGCTTTTTCGCGGCGAGAGTCTCCATGGGGAAGAGGTCGAGGCTCGCGATCCACGGATAAGCGAGATGCGCCGCCATGGGAACGGTATCGGAGATGAAGTACGCGCACTTGCCCTCCGAATCAATGCGCACGCACTGTAGGTGGCGAGTGTGGCCGGGCACTACCTCCACCCGGATGCCCGGTACTATCTCTGAGTCGCCGTCCAGAAACTCCGTCTGCGCTTCGGCGGGCCGGAAGAACTCCTCAAGGTAGCTCGCCCGTTCCCGCTCGCTGGGATGGAGCGCGCTCTCCCACTCTCCGCGTTGAATCAAATAGCGGGCGCGCGGAAAAGTGGGGACCGTCTTTCCGCCGACGCGCCGGGTGTTCCAACCGCAGTGGTCAAAATGCAGGTGGGTGTTGATTACAATGTGAACGTCCTCCGGGTTGACGCCCACGCTTCCGAGCGACGACAGCAGAGTTGGTGGATGCCGGACGTCATAGATGTCCCTGAACCTCGCATCGAACTTGTCGCCAATGCCGGTTTCCACCAGGATATTCAATCGCCCGGCGCGAATCAGCAGGCAGGTCAGAGAAAGCTGAATACGGTTGCGTTCGTCTGCCGGAGCCTTCCGCTGCCAGAGTGGTTTCGGCACCACGCCGAACATCTGTCCGCCATCTAGAGCAAAAGTCCCGTCGGTGACGGGGAGTAGTTCAAATTCGCCTAGCTGCATTGGTCCTCGGCTCGTTAATGTGGAGCGGGCGTCCCGCCCGCTGTGGCGGGAGCGTCCCGCTCCCGCGCGCGGGCAGGATGCCCGCGCCACCGCGGGCGACACGCCCGCGCTCCATCACTTTTCTTCGACCAATTCGATGAGCACGCCGGCTGTGCTGGCGGGATGCAGAAAAGCCACGAGCTCATTCCCTGCCCCGCGGCGCGGCTCCCGGTCGATTAGCCTGACTCCGGCGTTCTCGAGCTCGCGCAACTTGCCGGCCAAGTCCTCGACCGCAAGTGCAACATGGTGCAATCCCTGCCCGCGCTTCGCGATTGAACGGGCCGCGGGTGAATCTTCAGAAGTCGCCTCGAGCAACTCCAGGCGGCTTTCTCCAACTTGAAACATTGCCACGCGCACCTTCTGCTCCTCGACGACCTCTTCCGCATCGGCAGACTTCCCTAGCATTTTCTCGAAGACGGGCCGCGCCGCCGCCAGCGATTCGACCGCGATGCCGATGTGGTGGAGTTTCATAAGTAAAGCTATCAGCCGTCAGCTATCAGCTTTCAGCAACCCTTCAGCCCGCCACACGTCATGAAAACGACTGCCCTCCTTAGTTAAGGAGGGGTTGGGGGTGGTTGCCATTCGCTGACGATACCACCCACCACCCCCTGCCCCTCCTCCCGCTGAGGAGGGGAGTCATGATCATGGCAGCGGGGAAATTTCTGCAGTTTCCGGCTGACGGCGGCGTAAAGCCGCCGCTACATGTCGCTCGGCGTCTGGCCGGCTGTCAGTGAATCGGCTACGATTTTCTCGACCAGTGAGTACGGGTCCGCGCGATGTTCGAGCAGGTCGTTGACGAGACGGTCGAGGGTATCGCCGGCCAAGCGCTCGCTGACAACTTTCTCGAAAAGATTCCGACGCAGCATCTCAAGCAGACGCTCGCGCCAGTAACTCTTTCGGCGCTTCTCGCGGCCCGTGCTCTGCTCCTGGAAGCGCTGAAATTGCTCCAGCACCTGTCTTACTTCGCTAATGCCTGAACCTGCGGTGGCGACCGCCCTGACGATGGGCGGCCGCCAACCGTCCTCGCGTGAAGCCAGCGAAAGCATCGCCTCGACTTCCTGTTCGACGCGCTCGGCGCCGGGCAGATCGGCTTTGTTGATCACGTACAAGTCGGCGATTTCCATCACGCCGGCCTTGAACGTCTGCACGTAATCGCCCATGCCCGGCACCAGGAGCAGGGCGGTCGTGTCTGCGAGTCGAGCGACCTCAACTTCATCCTGCCCAACGCCGACGGTTTCGATCAGCACTACGTCACAGCCCGCCGCATCAAGGATGGTGACCACGTCGTGGGTTGTCGGCGCCAGGCCTCCCAACTGGCCGCGAGTGGCCATACTGCGGATGTAGACATCTTTGTCGTGTGCCAGGTTCTGCATGCGAATGCGATCGCCCAGCAGGGCGCCGCCAGAAAACGGGCTCGTCGGGTCAACAGCGACGATGCCCACCCGCGCTCCGGCGCTTCGATACGCGCCCGCCAACTTCTCTACCAGGGTGCTTTTCCCCGCCCCGGGGGAACCCGTAACCCCGATAACCTGCGCCTTTCCGGAGGTCGGGAACAGGCTCTTCAGAAGAGCCGTGCCCAGCGCATCACCTGACTCGACGGCAGAGATGGCGCGAGCGATGGCGCGCCGGTCTTGCGCGAGCACTTTTCGAACCCAAGTCTCGATTGATTCCGCCATTGGGAGGCAGGGCCCGTCCCGATTCGTGCAAGCTATCTCGCGGGCGATCAAGGTGCGCGGGAGATCATCTCTCGTTTCGTAGCATCTCCCAATGTCAAGGCTATACCACCTGTCCGGTAGCGTCAAGAAATCAGGCGGCCTTGCAGTGCGGCAGCGAAGCTGCCGCCATGGAATTCTGGTAAAGACGGCG
>JBELAJ010000451.1:0-6875 GCA_049508935.1 Terriglobia bacterium
ACCAGGTGCTCCCGTTCCTCCTTGCGATCGGTCGGAATAATCAGCGAGATCGGCTGGCCGATCGCTTCTTTGGCGGTATACCCATAGGCGCGTTCGGCCGCCTTATTCCAGCTCAAGATCGTACCGTCCAGGCTGCCTCGAATTATGCAGTCGGCTGAGGATTCAATCACCGCGGCCTCAGCGCGAGCCTCCTCTTCGGACCGGTATAAGCGGTGTGTAACCCAGGTGATCACAACGCCCACGCCGCAAAATGCCAACGTCGTGACAAGCTTTCCAGAATTGGCCGTCTCGACCGAATGTTCCATCGGGAAGGAATAGGTCACGGCTACGCTGAACAGCGTCGCGAACACCCCGGGCCAGAATCCCCCCGTGGCGCTGACGAAGACGGCAAGGATGAAGAGGAGAAACCGGAACTGCTCCCGTACCGGGGGAATAACGAGCGTCAGAAGTAAAGCGATTGTGACGCTCAATACTGCGAGTGCATAGGCTCTGAGAGCTCTCATCGCGCCCGGGCTACCCCTTCGCTCATGGTGAGTTTCTGCAAACCAACCTCACTCCAACTTACCTCAAAAGGGGCGGTGGAATCAACGTATTGTGCCAATAGGGGGACGCCCTGTTGTTTGGTTGTCGAATCACCCCGTCGCAGAGCGAGATTCCTCGCTGCGCTCGGAATGACTGTGGGTGGGGCCGAATGTTAGAACTGTCATTCTGAGCGTAGCGAAGAATCTCGCTCTGCCTTCTTGCTCCAGCCGGTGTTGCGCTCAGGAGCCGGGCCATCCGTCGCTTAGGTCCTTCCAGTCGCGGTTCAGCGATTCGATGAGTGCGACTTTCCTCAATCTTGTCCAGCCTTTGATCTGCTTTTCGCGGCTGATCGCGGCCCTGGGGTCACCGCAAACTTCGTAATAGACCAGCCGGTCAATGTTGTAGCGCGCGGTGAACCCGGGGACGAGTTTGCACCGGTGCTCGAGCACCCTTCGTTCGAGGTTGTTCGTCACGCCCGTGTAGAGGGTGCGAGATTTGCTGGCCATGATGTAAACGCAGTACGTGTTCATGGGAGCGCGGAACATCTAAACACTCTGCATGCTGGCGTGTCAAGGCAAGTGGTCGGGCGCAGACTGCTCCGAGGACTCTGGGGTTGCCTAAGGAAGCCAGGGCGAGATTCTTCGCAACGCTCAGAATGACAGCGGAAAGGCCAGGGCGGGATTCTTCGCTACGCTCAGAATGACAGGACAGGTTTCAGGTGTCGGATTTCAGGGGGGCAGGGCGGGATTCTTCGCTACGCTCAGAATGACAGAACTGGTTTCAGGTGTCGGGTTTCAGGGGGGCAGGGCGAGATTCTTCGCTGCGCTCAGAATGACAGCCATTCCTAACTGCCGATTGCCTACTGCCTACTTCCCACCGCGCATAGCCCACTGCCTACTGCCCACTGCCGAAGTGGTCCTTCAGCGCTGCTTGGGCAGCGTAGTAGCCGCACATGCCGTGGACTCCGCCGCCGGGTGGTGTGGAGGCGGAACACAGATACAACTTCGGCGATGAAGTGCGATAAAGCCGCAGAGTGGGTCTAGTGAACAGTTGCCCTAAGTTATTTGCGCCGCCGCTGATATCCCCGCCCACGAGATTGGGATTATGGCGCTCCAGATCGGCGGGGCTCAGGACGCTGCGAGCGAGCACGAGTTCTTTGAAGCCCGGCGCGAACCTCTCGACCTGAGCTTCGATACTCGCCGCCATATCCTCCTGGGAGCCGTTCGGGACATGGCAATATGCCCACGCCGTATGCTTTCCATCGGGAGCCCTCGTGGAATCGAACAGGCTCGGCTGAGCCAGCAACACAAATGGCCGATCCACGCGATGCCCTTCCCACGCGGCGCGCTCCGAGGCGGCGATCTCTTCAAGCGTGCCGCCGAGGTGAACTGTGGCCGCGCGACGGCACTCCGCGGCTTGCCAGGGAATCGGGCCGTTTAAGGCCCAGTCAACCTTGAAAACACCCGGACCATATCGATAGCGCTCGAGGCTTCGACGATAAGAGGACGTCAGTTGATTTCCCGCAATTCGGAGAAGCTGGCGAGGCGTGAGATCGCACAGAACCGCGCGGCTGGAAGGAAGCTGCTCGAGCGACGTCACTTCGGAATTCAATACCACCTCGCCGCCCGCAGCACGCAAGCAGCTCACCAGGCTGTCGGCGATTTTCTGCGACCCACCTCGCGGGATGGGCCAGCCTATCGCATGCGCGGTGACTCCTAGAACAAGCCCAAAAGCCGCGCTCGCCGGGCGGTCGAGGGGGAGTACCGAATGCGCCGCCATTCCAGCGAAAAGCGCTCGCGCGGGATCGTGTTTAAAGAGGGCGCGCGCAAGTCCCTGCGCGGAGCGGATAGCGTGAAGGCCGAAGCGAGCAAGCTTCAGCGGATGTGAAGGAAGTCCTAAAGGGCCGAGCAGTGATTTACTTAAGTCATTCCAATTCGCGGCCAGAGGTTCCATCAAGGTGCAATAGGCGGCGCTGTCTTTACCCAGGCCTTCCGCCGTCTGTCGCACCGAGCGTTCGACCATCACGGCACGTCCGCCGTCGAGAGGATGGGCGAGCGCCGCCGGCGGCTGCACCCAGCGAAGACCATGCTCTGCGAGAGGCAAGGTGCTGAAGAACGGTGACGCGGCGGCGAGGGGGTGAACGGCCGAGCAAACATCGTGCGTAAACCCCGGTAAAGTCAGCGCCGCCGAACGCGTTCCACCGCCTGCTGTCTCTGCCGCCTCGAACACCACCACGGAACGCCCAGCCCGCGCCAGCGTGATCGCGGCCGCCAGCCCGTTAGGCCCTGAGCCTACAATGATCGCATCATAGGTGGTTCGCAAACCGCAGCCGTCCCTTCTCCCCATTTCTTAGATGTTGGCGTGGGTGATCCGGATCGTCTTGGGGTGTAAACCTGCGCCCAAATGGTGCCGATAGAGGTAGGGAGACTTCTGGAAGGTCGCCGAAGGCGAATGGGCGGCGGTGTCCGACCGCTGTGCGCGGGGTAAGTCCGGACCCGTTGGATGGGTAGCTTATGAGTGTGTTCGAAAGTTCGATCATCGGCCCACATCGCCGTCCCTCAGCGCCATTGCCGCCCGCCAGCGTGCTGCTCATCGACGATGAAGCGAGCGTTTGCCATACTCTCAGCAGACTGCTCGAAGCGGAAGGGTATGCGGTTGTTACCGCGCAAAGCGGCAGAGACGCGCTGAAACTCCTCGAAAGCCGTCGGTTCGACGTAGCCCTCACCGATCTTCTCATGCCGGAGATGGACGGTATCCAAACGATGGAGGCGTTGAAAGATGTCGACCTCGACCTCGAGGTCATCGTCCTGACCGGGCATACGGCTATCCGTGCCGCTACGGACGCGCTTAAGCGCGGGGCATGCGATTACCTCCAAAAACCGGTCACGCTGGGGGAATTGAGCGCCGCCCTGAGGCGCGCGGTCGAACTGCGCCGGCTGAAGACAGGCGGCTGCCCGGAGGCAGTGACAGGCGCGCCAGGAGCAGCGAGCCACCGGGACCTTGCCCTTTCGCAATTGATCAAGCGCCGGCACACAGAGGAGGAACTGCGACTCACGCAGTTTGCGGTGGACCACGCCACGGACGCCGTGTTCTGGATGGACCCGCAGGGGCGGATCGTGTACGCCAACGAAGCAGCCTGCCGTTCCTTAGGCCGAACCCGCGAAGAAGTTTTGGCCCTGTCGATCCCCGACATTGATCCGCTGGTTGCCCAAACCGGATGGGAGAAAGCCTGGCAGCTCGTCAAAGAGCGCCGCTCAATGACTTTTGAAACGCGGCACCGGCGCAAAGACGGAAGCGTGTTCCCCGTCGAAGTAAGCGCCAAGTACCTCGAGTTCGGGGGCAAAGAATACAGCTTCACATTCGTGCGCGATATTACCGAACGCAAGCGGACGGAACTGGCGCTGCAAGCCTCCGAGAGCCGCTACCGGCGCTTTGTTGAACGCAGCGCTGCCGGCGTCATACGAAACACCCTGGACGGTACCATTATTGATTGCAATCAAGCTGCCCTACGCTACCTGGGGTACAAATCCCTGGAACAGTTGAAGACCCTTCGGATGCGAGACCTCTATTGCGATTCCAAAGACCGGGACGTCATGCTGGCGCGGCTCAGGAACGAGAAGATTCTCACCGCCTACGAGTTCAGGTTTAGGCGTAAAGACGGGACCACCGCGTGGCTTCTCGCCAACATGACTTTGGCGGAGGAGGCCGGCGAGGAGATCATCGAGGCGACGGTGGTTGATATTAGCGGCCGCAAACAGGCCGAGGAGGCGCTGCGTGATCGCGAGGCTGAACTGGGAGACGCGCTGCGGGCCGCCCAGATGGGGGTCTGGAACTGGACGCTGGCTACGGATACCGTCACCTGGGATGAAGCTCTTTTTCGCATTGTCGGCCGGGATCCGAAACTTCCCGCCCCGAGTTTTACTGAACAGGCGGAGATGTTTGTCCCGGAAAGTTTGCAGCGGATCAAGGCGGCGGTGGAGAATACGCTCGCCACGGGTACCCCTTACGAACTTGACTTGGAGATGGTCCTCCCCGACGGCTCAAAGAAGTGGGTCATAGCCCGCGGCGAACCCCGCCGTGACGCCAGCGGGCGCATCACCTGGCTGCGAGGCACCGTGCAAGACATCACTGAGCGCAAACGCTCCCAGGAAGTAAAAGCTCTGCTGGCCTCCATCGTCGAGTCTTCGGATGACGCGATTATCGGCAAAGCCTTGGATGGAACCATCCTCAGTTGGAACAAGGGGGCGGAAGTCCTTTATGGTTATTCCAGCGAGGAGGTTATCGGCAGGCCGGTTTCGCTTCTCGCCCCAGCGGAGCGCTCTGACGAGATTCCTGACATCCTGTCGAGAATCAAGCGTGGGGAAAAGGTCTCCCATTTCGAAACGGTGAGGCTGAGAAAGGACGGAACGCCGGTAGACGTCGCCGTCACGGTGTCGCCGATTCTGAGCAGCAGTGGGGAAGTGAGCGGCGCGGCGACGATCGCGCACGACATCAGCGAGCGCAAGCAAGTCGAAGCGCGTCTCCGCAAGCTCTCGCGCGCCGTCGAGCAGAGCCCGGCAGCGGTGATCATCACCGATGTTCATGGAACCATCGAGTATGTCAATCCCAAATTCACTCAAGTCACGGGCTACACCATGGCAGAGGCCAAGGGTCAAAGCCCGCGCATTCTGAAGTCGGGGATGCAATCTCCCGCCGTTTATGAAGAACTCTGGAAGACGATTCTCGCCGGGGGCGAATGGCGCGGGGAATTTGCCAACAGGAAAAAGAGCGGCGAGATCTATTGGGAATCCGCTTCCATTGTCCCGATCCGCGACTCGGTGGGAGCCATCACCCACTTCCTGGCGGTGAAGGAAGACATTACTGAGAGAAAGAGGGCAGAGGAGGAGTTGCGCAGGGCCAAGGAAGCTGCGGAGGCCGCCAATCGCGCCAAGAGCCAGTTTCTGGCCAACATGAGTCATGAGATCCGAACCCCCATGAATGGCGTGATTGGGATGGCTGGGTTGCTTCTCGATACCGAACTGTCGCCCGAGCAAAGACGGTACGCAGAGATTGTGCGCTCCAGCGGCGAGGCGTTGCTGACCGTGATCAACGAGATTCTGGACTTCTCCAAAATCGAGGCGCGCAAGCTGCACCTGGAGTGCTCCGATTTCGATTTGCGCAGTGTGCTCGAGTACGCTGCGGCCCTGCTGGCGATCAAGACGTCTGAAAAGAAGTTGGAGTTGATCTTCGAAGTGGTGCCGCGAACTCCCTGCCTTCTGCGGGGTGATGCCGGCAGGCTAGGCCAGGTTCTCGTGAATTTGCTGGGAAATGCCGTGAAATTCACCCCTCAAGGCGAGGTCGCCGTGACGGTGCGAGTGGACTCGGAGGACGAGCACAAGGCTACTCTGCACTTTACGGTGCGCGATACCGGGATTGGGTTCCGCCAGGAGCAAGCCACCGTTCTGTTTGAGCCGTTCGTTCAGGCGGACGGATCAAGAACCCGCCGCTATGGCGGTACGGGCCTCGGTCTGACGATCTCCAAACAACTGGTCGAGATGATGGGCGGCCAGATCGGCGTCGAGAGCCAAGAGGGCAAGGGCGCAACTTTCTGGTTTACCGCCACCTTTGAGAAGCAACCTGCCGCGAACGCAGACACCACGGGCATTCAGCCGAAGCTCGGAGACGTTCGAGTCTTAGTGGTCGATGACAATGCTACCAATCGCCGTCTGCTCTGCACGCTGCTGCGCTTCTGGGGTTGCCGGCCCGAAGAGAGTGGAACCGCCGACGGTGCTCTGACCGTTCTGCGCCGGGCCGCCCGGACTTCTGACCCTTTCCGGATAGCATTCTTGGATATGGATTTGCCCGGCAAGGACGGGCTGGAACTGGGGCGCCAGATTGCGAGCGACCCGCCACTCGAATCCACGGCGCTTTATTTGATGACGGGTTTCGGCCGGTCTGTCGATGGCGCCCGCCTCGAGGCGATGAGGTTCGCAGGCCAGATCGCAAAACCGATTTGGGAGCGCAAACTGCTCGAAACCTTGCTCGCAACCGGCAAGCAAGGGAGAACATCAGAGGCCGCCGTTGGGAGTATTTCACGAAGCGCCCATCCGCGTGCGGGAGCAGAACCAAAGTCCAGAATTCTGGTGGCCGAGGATAACCCGTCCAACCGCGAAGTGGCCGGGATGGTGTTAAAGAAACTCGGTTTCAGCCCCGACCTCGTTACCAATGGGCTGGAAGCTCTTCGGGCGCTACAGGAGCGCGACTACGACTTGTTGCTGCTGGACTGCGAGATGCCCGAGATGGACGGCTACGAGACGGCCCGGCGCATCCGTGACCCGCGCACCGGCACGCGGAATCCCCTGATCCCGATTGTA
>JBELAJ010000452.1:0-6854 GCA_049508935.1 Terriglobia bacterium
TGGCCGTTATAGTCAACCTGCAATCCTTGTTGCGGGTTTTCACTCGCGGCAACCTGAAAACTATCTGCGAAGGACCCGGGCATGACCAGCATGAGGCTCGTCATGTTGCGGCCCAAAACCGGCAGGGCGGCCAACTCACTGGAGGAAAGCGTGTCACTCAACTCCGCGCGGTCCGTCTTGAGCAGGGGAGTTTCCGTCGTAACAGTCATGGTGCTGCTGGCTTTGCCGATCACCAGATGAGCGTCGACGCGGGTGGCGGCGTCCACGTCCACGGTCGCGTCGGCCACAAACGTCTCGAAGCCGGGCGTTTCAATCGTCACTCGATAGTGCCCGGCTAGAAGGTGCGTCTGGACATAGTTCGCATTGGGGTTGGTTTTGAGTTGGTAGTCGACCCCACGGTCCAAGTCTCGAATGGTCACGGCCGCGCCCGGAACTGCCGCCCCGCTGGGGTCAGCGACCGTGCCGAAGATGCTGCCGGAAACAGCCTGGCCGAGAGCGCATCGGGCCGCGGTGAGGGCAAACACGAGGAGCAGCATCAGTAGGGGGACGGCTCGCCGTCCCCTCGTCGAGGGTAGGGCAAGCCCTACCCCTACGTCCCTTGATTGCAACAGCAAAACACTTTGTTGCCTATTCATCATTGGTCTCCATCCCGATACACGGGCTCTCCGCCTCCCGCGCCCCCCGGCATGTTCTTACTCAGCCGTTTGCGAGAAGCAATGGTCTTAAACTCTTGTAAGCTTCCTTCCCCTTAACCCGTACGCAGAAACAAAAAAACCCGCCGGCGGATCGGAACCGACGGTGGGTTAGGATGCAGGTATTCTATTTTGGCTCCCTGCTAAGCACGCCCTCCACACGTCGGCCCTCAGCGTCGACAACAACACTCAAGGACGACGAGGTGGACGAATATAGCCACGTTGATGAGGCGAGCATATGACAATTTGTGAGAGGTTGTCAAGGAACGTAACCCTGCGCTAGTCTCCTAAGTTGAAAACTTGTGCCGGACTTTAGCCTGCTCGAGACGAGGCTTTTCAATATCGTGCGAGCAGTGGTGGCCGGACAGAGTTGGGACGGAAGGAGCTTTTCCGCGGTGCGCTGCGATGAATCCAACACAAATTGATACCCTGGCAAAAACTATCTGGGACTACATGCGGATGAACCAATCGCTCGCCCCGGCGGACTGCATCCTGGTCTTCGGCAGTCACGATCCGCGCGTCGGGAAGTATGGCGCCGAGCTTTTCTTGAGGAAACTGGCCCCGCTGATTCTCTTTTCCGGAAAGCGCGGTGGCCTCACCCAGAAGTGGACAAAAACAGAGGCTGAGAAGTTCGCTCAAATCGCCGTTCGGGCCGGGGTTCCGAGACGCAAAATCCTCGTCGAGAACGAGGCGACGAACTCCGGAGAGAACGTAGTGTTTACGAAAAGGCTCCTGGAAAGACGAGGTCTCGATCTTGGGCGCTTTATCGTCGTCCAGAAGCCTTACATGGAGCGGAGAACGTGGGCGACCTTTAAGAAAGTGTGGCCGCAAAAGAAGATCATCGTCACCTCGCCCCCGATTTCGTTTGAAGATTATCCGAACCGGTCGATCTCGAAAAGAGATGTGATCGCGATTATGCTGAGCGATTTGCAGAAAATAGCGCTCTACCCCACAAAGGGGTTTCAAATTCGGCAAAGAATTCCAAAAAAGGTCCTGCAGTGCTACCGGCAGTTGGTCAAGCTCGGCTATACAGAACACCTGGTTCGCGAGGGCTCGAAAATCATCCCTATCTAATGCGGTTCAACCACGTCCCCCCGAAAATCACTCCGCGTGGTGCGGGCGTCTCGCCCGCAATCGCGGGAGCGTCCCGCTCTCGCGCTCGGGCAGAGCCTGTCCTGAGCGGGGCGAAGGAATGCCGCACGTCTGCGGCCGGGAGGCCCGCACCACAGCGCCGGCCCGATGCCCTCAACTCTCACCGACGAGCAGGAAATCAAAAATCTGCGCCCGTATGTATCACTACTCGCATCTAATTGAGCGATGCAGCCGGGTACTGCGGTCTCGGCGCGTGAGTTGACTGCTTGAGCGAAGGTGACGATGGCGACCAAAAAACACAATACAGGGCAGGGGGCCAGAAGCAAGAAGAGGACAGGCAAGAGCGCGGTTCCGGTCAAGCCTGGACCGCAGCCGATTCCGCCGGTCGACGCCTCGAGGATGAAAGAGGGTTTCGACGCGGACCCGCTGAGCTTCAAGACGCCTCAGGTGGAAAAGGCGGCGGCGTTGGAGCTTAAGGAAAGTCAGGCGCGCTCGGCAGGCCAGTCGGGAAGCTTGCAAGGCCTCTCCGATCTGCCCGGCGCGGCTTCCGAAAGCGTGGATGAACTGCTCGAGGAAGGAAACGCGCTTGAGGCCGAAGTCATCGAGGGAGTGGAAGATGCTCCCGACGCCGATCAGGGAGAAATCAAGACGCACGAGGTTCCGGAAGACGACGTCCCCGAAGAGTATTTAGATAACGAGCCGTAAGAACAGCACTCAGGGATAATCTCTAGCACAGCGGAAGCCGATGGGGATATCGTTTCCCTCCTTTTCCTGCGCCAGACGATGTGAAACGCGAAGACCCGCGGCATCGCTCTCCCAGAATCCCCCCCGCGCTACCGCGCTGGCATTTGGAGCGAGGGGCTGCTCAACATCCGGGCCGGTTGCTATCGAGTCATCGTAGTATTTGTCGTAGTAGCGGTCCAGAACCCATTCCGAGACGTTCCCCAGCATGTCGTAAAGGCCAAAGGCGTTGGGCCGCTTCTTTCCCACTGCGTGGGGAGCATCTTCGCTGTTCTTTGCATACCAGGCGATTTCGGAGAGCACCCCATAGTAGGCTTGAGGGCTGCCCGCTCGCGCCGCATATTCCCACTCCGCCTCTGCCGGTAAGCGTCCACCCGTCGCGGCGCAGTAGTTCTTTGCGTCGGCCCAGCTTACCCCGCAGACTGGAAGATTTCCCTCGCTGGAGGGATCACGCGGGACGAATTTGGGGTTGAATTTCTTGTAAGCCGCGATCGTCACTTCGGTCTGCCCCATCCAGAAGCCCTTCTCGATGACCACTTGATGGGTCGGTTTTTCGTCGTCTTTGCATTCGCTGTCCTGCTCCGAGCACCCCATCATGAATGTTCCGGGAGGTATCCATGCGTAGTTCAACCCGTCCGCGGGATTGGTCCAAGTCTTCAATTGAGAGGTGGTCTGCGGAGTGCGAGGAGTCAGGTTCGTCAATTCTCCGGTCTTGGGCGGGGGAATGTTGCGAACGGCCGGCTGGCGTAATTTCACGACGAGGATCACCGCGGCGATTACTGCCAGGGTCAAGGCCGCACCCGCAAGCCATCTTACCCGGCTCTTGCCCGGGGTCGTAAGATGCGGAACATGCTCGCCCGCCAACGCAGCACGGGTGGCTTCGATCAGCCGCTTCAAATTCTGTTCGGTGCAGCCGTCTGGAGCATCCAGCCGCTGGGTCAAGGAAAGGAAGTACTCCAGGTCTTCCGGCACGGCCTTCTGTGAAATGCGGAAGGGTATGATTCTCTTCTTACCGCTGAAGGCGTGGCCGACTTCACTGAGGATATGAGGCGAGGCCGCGGCCTGTTCCGTCAGAATCAGCACCAGCACGCGAACCGAACGAATCGCCTCCACCAATGCCGTCGGATAGTCGGTCCCCGGCTCGATGTTTCGAGGGGCGATCCAACACGATATCCCGGCATCCTCCAAGGCGCCGCAAATGCGCTCCGCCGTAGCCTTGTCAGCAGACGAGTAGCTAATGAAAACTTGTTGCCCCATGGCCTGCCCCGTTAGGACAGTGTCTCACAAGGATGGCCTGTTGGTACAGGATGGTCGTTTCACAGCTACTTTCCACACACGAACCGCAGGCGTCTCACTTGCCAAGACGCGGGTACATTGCCTGCACCGTGGCGGGCGAGACGCCCGCGCCACAATGGTGTACAATCCACCTGCCCGGTTTTGGCCTGGGTGACAGCAGACAAATATCCGAGAGGTCAACCCCCATGAACCTTCTTACGACGTTAAAAGGCTCTTTGCTCGAATCCTTCTTCCCGTCCGCATGGGACCTGGCAAAGTGGGACGCCTGCGTGGCGGACGATCCCAAGTCTGTTTTCGATCGGCAGTCCAAGTGGCACAGCGACTTTTCCATCCGCATGGCCGAGAACGTAGCCGATTTTGACGTGATGTTGGGCCATGAACTGGCCATGGAAATTCGACGCTGCCATGAGGCTGGACGCAAGCTGACCCTGATTTTGCCAGTCGGCCCCATGGGCATGTACCGATGGACGGTCTACTTCCTGCGAGACTGGAACATCCCTTGCCAGCACGTTTACGGATTCAACATGGATGAGTGGAGCGACATCGACGGCAACACACTTCCGCCTGACAACCCGGGCGCTTTCCAGTACGCCATGGAATCGGCTTTTTACACGCCGCTCGCCAACCTCACCGTTCCGCGCGAACAGCGCTTCTTCGCCACTCAGCGCCTGCTCCCTGAGTATCCGGATCGCATCAGTGCCTTGCGCAAGGAAGGAGCCAAGCTCGTGGTCGTCTACGGCATTGGGCGCGCCTGTCATATTGCCTTTTGGGAACCCCACTTTGGGCTCGAGTTTTCGAGCGACGACGAGTGGCGCAACCAGACTCACCGCCTGGGCGCCAAGCTGCACCCACTGACCATCGAGCAGAATGCCATCACCAGCTTCAAGAGTCGCACCACGCTGGTGCCGGCCTTCGCTAACACCATCGGCCCCGCCTTCTTTACGCGCGCTGACTACGCCATCGGCGGCGCGGATGGCGAGCTCGGCCGTGGCATGCAGTGGCAGGGCCTGTCGTTATGGGTAACCTTGCGGCACCCCGTCAGCCGGCACATTCCTTCTACCTGGATGCCGGCGCAGCCCGGGGTCCTGTTCTTTACCAAGGCCCTTGCGGGGCCCTTAGTCGCCGAGTGCAATTGATCTCAAGTTGCAGATGCCTGCCGCCCGGGTGGAGATAAACATGAATCACCGCATGATCACGCTCAAGGCTCTCCTTCCATTTCTGGTCGTTGTGTTGATCGCGTGTATTCCCGTCCGGCAGGCTCACGCGCAGACGACAGTAGAGAATCCATCGGCGCCGTATCGCGATCCCTCTCTGCCCATGGACAAGCGAGTCGACGATCTGATTTCGCGCATGACGCTGGAAGAAAAGGTGAGGCAGATGCAGCACACTGCCCCGGCCATCCCCCGACTCGGGATTCCCTCCTACGACTGGTGGAGTGAAGCGTTGCACGGCATCGCACGATCCGGTTATGCCACGGTGTTTCCACAGGCGATCGGCATGGCCGCTACCTGGGATGCAGGCCTCGTGCATCAAGAGGCCGAAGTCATTGCCACCGAAACCCGCGCCAAATATAACCAGGCGCAGCGCGAAGGCAATCACAGCATCTACTACGGACTAACTTTGTGGGCGTCATAGATGCCTTTACTTAAGGAAATCGGGTGGCGCAGAGCTAAGCTCTGCGGTTTTCATCGATTGGAATGTTGCCAAAGCGCAGAGCGTCGCGCTGCGCAGCCCGGGAGAATTAAGACTACATGCTATTTCGTTCTGGCCACTGGGCCGGGTCGCTTAGGTAGCGAGAAAGCGTGGGCAATCTGCTCAATCTCGTAGGCCGTTGAGGCTTGTTCGGGGTAGTTAACCATCTGCGTCTCGAAGGTGAAACGGTTGATCGCGCCAGAGGCGTCGGCGAGGCCCTCCGCAACCCGGTTGGCGAGTTGGTTCATTCTCTCCCCGTTGGTGTTCGGCAGAAGCATGGCGAAAGCACTCCCGGACAGGTGGTAGAGCGAGCCATCGGCGGGCAGTTTGCGCACCAGCACCCGGGCAGCGTCGCCCAAGGCTACGGAAGCCTCACTTGGTCCGTCGAACATGGGAGAGTGCTTCAGGCGCACAAGAATCAGTGAGAACGGCTCAGTCGCTTGCGCGGCGCGGCGAAAGCCCATCGTCAACTGATCCTGAAAATGACCGAATCCCGGCAGGGTTTCGAGCAAGTCGGTGCTCGCCTCCTGGCGGAGGTGCATAATCTCCGTCTTCTGTTCGAGCAGGTTACGGCGCAGCCGTTGGACGACCTGCTGCCGATTGATCAGGTAAGCAACCGCCAGCACGCACAACGCACAGAAGCCAAAGAAGAGCGTTCGCGTTGTGCGCCCCGTGGCGCCCGCGTTACTGCCAAACACTGCAGGGTACATCAGCAAGGCCAAACCCAAACCCAGGACAACGATTATCCCCAGCGAAAGCGTGGACAATTGCCCGTCGCGGCGGTCGAGGGTTCGCGGATCGACCTTGTCAAACAATTCCATTCGAGACCTCCTCAAAACGGTAACGCCTTGTATAACACCCGTTCCGCGTAGTGTCAATGCAGTCTTTTTGAAGACGGTTCGGTTTGACAGGCAAACGGCAAGGGTGCGATGCTCAGAAGCGATTTCCGCGCGTAGCGCGGCCCGCCATTTCGGGGCGGCTATCTGCAGGGGGCGTCCGATGCATAGAAGGTTGGTGTTCTCATTCCTTTCGGCCCTGGTGCTTTCGGGAGTTATCACGCACGGGCTGAGCGCGGCTCAAAAATCGTGCGAAAGCCTCGGCCAGCTTCCATTGCCTTACACCAAGATTACCTTAGCCGAAAGTGTGGCGGCAGGAGCATTCACTCCACCTCCCGGGCCAAATCCCGCTCCCGGGATGCCGGCGAACTACAAGGACGTCCCAGCCTTTTGCAGGATTGTGGCAGAAGTTTCGCCCACGACCGACTCGAATATCAAAATCGAGGTCTGGCTGCCCGCCGGCGGCTGGAACGGCAAATTCCAAGGGCAGGGTAACGGGGGATTT
>JBELAJ010000453.1:0-6832 GCA_049508935.1 Terriglobia bacterium
TGGGAACGGATTCTCCGCACGATCCAGCCCTGGCTGGTGAGATGGACCGGACTTTGTCCTTTCTGCGGAACGAAGTTTGAGCGAGTTTTCGACGATACTACTTAACATAGTAGTACTAGGTCATTCCGAGCCCTTCGCTTGTCATCCTGAGCGAAGCGAAGGATGACAAGCGAAGGGCTCGGAATGACACCCGCAAACATGTGAAGGCAGACCCGCAGTTGCTAAAACATCTGTGTGGTCCAGAGGTCGTGGATGTGAACGACGCCCTCCAGTTTGCCCTCTCGGTCCACAACCAGAAGCGAGGTGATTTTCCGGGCCTCCATGAGATTGAGGGCTTTGGTGGCCAACTCTTGCCTGCCGATGGTGACGGGATTTCGCGTCATGGCGTCGACCGCGTTCAAGTCCAGAGCGCGATTCCCTTCCCGCTGGAACAATCGGCGCAGGTCGCCATCGGAGATCATTCCCAGCAGGTGGTTGATCTCGCCGGTCACGGCTGTGAGCCCCAGACCCTTCTTGCTCATTTCATAGATCACGTCCGGCATGGGCGTGAGCGGGCCGACGCGAGGAATCAGATCCCCGGTGTGCATGACGCCTTCGACCCGGCGCAACTTGAACCCGAGATCCCCGCCCGGGTGGAGCGCAGCGTAATCCGCTTCGTCGAAGCCGCGTTTCTCGAGCAGCGCCATGGCCAGGGCGTCGCCCATGGCCAGCATGGCCGTGGTCGAAGCTGTCGGAGCAAGGCCGAGGGGGCAGGCCTCCTGCCGGATTCCCACATCGAGCACCGCGTCACTGGCCTGCGCCAGCGTGGAGTTCCGATTACCCGTGAGGGAGATGAGTGGGATGGCCAATCGTTTGACGGTGTCGAGCAACTGGAGCAGTTCCGCGGTTTCGCCGCTGTAGGAAAGCGCCACCAAAACGTCGTGGCGCACCAACCGTCCCAGGTCGCCGTGCAAGGCTTCCGACGGGTGCAGGAAAAACGAGGGCGTGCCGGTACTCGAAAGCGTGGCGGAAATCTTCTGGCCAATCAACCCTGACTTCCCCATGCCCGCGACCACCACCCTGCCACGGCAGGCATAGAGAGTCTCCACGGCGCGCACAAAACTCTCGTCGAGGCGTTCCACGAGCTCGCTCAAAGTCTTCGCCTCGATTTCCAAAACCCTGCGCGCCGTCTCCAGGCTCATCGCAATTCACGCTCTTCGTTGCTCCGACCTTCAGGTCGGCACGGTGCTGACCCGAAGGTCAGCGCTACCTGTTCACATCCGCGCTTCGATTCTGTTGACTACAGTCTTCAGCGCTTTGATTCGCGCCCACCATTTCCAGTTGCCCTCGATGATGGTCCACGGAGCGTGGTCCGTATCTGTTTTCGCGAACATATCTTCCAGCGCTTCGATGTACTGGTCCCACTTTTTGCGGTTGCGCCAATCCTCTTCGGTCAATTTCCATTTCTTCCAGGGATCGTGTTCGCGCTTCTTGAAGCGGTCGAGCTGTTCTTTCTTGGAGATATGAATCCAGAACTTCACCACCACCATACCGTCGTCCACGAGCGTTCGCTCAAACTCATTGATCTCCCGGTAAGCGCAATGCCATTCCTGCTTCGTCGCAAATTTTTCCACGCGCTCCACCAGCACCCGGCCGTACCAGGTGCGGTCGAATATCGAGATGCGGCCGCGTTGAGGGAGCCGTAACCAGAATCGGCGCAGCCAATGGTGGGCCAACTCGTCGGCTGTAGGCGCGCCGATGGGATGGACGTTGACGCCGCGAGGGTCCAGGTCCTCCGTCAAGCGCTTGATGTTGCCGCCCTTCCCCGACGCGTCTTCTCCCTCGTATCCGATGCAGACCGCAATTCCCTTTTCGATGATCTTGCGTTGCATCTGCAAGAGCCGGAACTGGTACTGTTCCAGCAGTTCTTCATACTCCTCTTTCGATTCGAGCTTCTTGTCGAGATCGAGCTTGTCGAGGTAGCCCATGTTTTCACCTGTTAGGAGCTAGGAGTCAGAAGTCAGGAGTCAGTACGCATGCCCGAGCCTCCAGTCATTCCCGCGAAAGCCGGAATCCATTTGGGCTTAAGAACTATGCGCTTCCGGCACCACAAACGTCAGGGCACACGTCGTTCGCCCGGGCGGCCACAAGGGCCGCCCCTACGCTTTGCCTCAACTTGCAGGTGCGCACACGAAGGCTCCGGCCACGACTACCGGCGACTGACCACTGACAACTGACGACTGAGAACTGACTACTGAAAACCGCCCTAATTCTTTTCCGTGTGCTCGCGATGAGGATCGTGCTGTTCGTGCTTTGCGCCGCCACCCTTGGCTCTCTGATCTCGGAGGACGGCCTTGCGGCTCAAGCGAATCTTGTTGCCCTCGATGGCGATCACTTTAACCAGCAACTGGTCCCCTTCCTTGAGCTCATCGCGAACGTCGCGAATCCGGTGCTCCGCCACTTCACTGATGTGCAGCAAACCGTCCGTGCCGGGGAAAATCTCCACGAAAGCGCCAAAGTCCGCCAGCCGCACGACCTTGCCGAGGTAGGTCTTGCCCAACTCCGCCTCGGCCACAAGGTCTTTGATCATCTTCAGGGCCTTTTTGGCGGCCGTTTCGTCAGTGGCGGCGACATTGACTTTGCCGTCGTCCTCGACATCGATCTTAACGCCCGTCTCCTCGATGATGCCCCGAATCACTTTGCCTCCCGGCCCGATCAGTTCGCCGATCTTCTGCCGGTTGATGTGCAGGGTATAAATGCGAGGAGCATACTCCGAGATCTCCTTGCGAGGCTCGCTGAGAGATTCCTGCATCTTTCCCAGCACGTGAAGGCGCGCCGATTTGGCCTGCGCCAGCGCCTCTGCCATAATGGATGTGTTAATACCAGTGATCTTGATATCCATTTGCAAAGCGGTGATGCCGTCTTTGCTTCCCGCAACTTTGAAGTCCATATCGCCGTAGTGGTCCTCGCTGCCGGCGATGTCGGTGAGGATCGAGTATTTCTCGCCTTCTTTCACGAGGCCCATGGCGATTCCCGCCACGGGCGCCTTGATGGGCACGCCCGCGTCCATCAGGGCAAGAGTGCCGCCGCAGACGGTGGCCATTGAGGATGATCCGTTGGATTCGAGGATGTCTGAAACCACACGAATGGTGTAGGGGAATTCCGTCTCCTCCGGAACGATGGAAATCAGGGCACGCTCCGCCAGCGCCCCGTGTCCGATTTCCCGCCTTCCTGGGCCGCGCAGGAACGCTACCTCGCCCACGCTGAATGGCGGGAAGTTGTAATGAAGCATAAAGCGCTTGAAAGCCTCGCCCTCGAGCACATCGAGCCTTTGCATGTCCTCGGCGGTCCCCAGCGTCGCGGTCACCAGCGCCTGCGTCTCGCCTCGGGTAAACAGGGCGGAACCGTGAGTGCGCGGCAGGATGCTCACTTCGCTGCTGATTTCACGCACCTGGTCGAAGGCACGGTGGTCAGGCCGCTGGCGCTTCTCCACCACGTCGTCGCGAAACAGCCGTTCTTCCAAGCGCCCGAAATACTGTTTGGCCAGCCGGCGCTTCTCTTCGTCATCCTCCGGGTAGGCTTCGAGCAGTTTCTCACGGATTTCGACGATCCGACGCTGGCTTTCCTGCTTGGCGTACTTTGCGGTGTCCATGGCATCGTGGAGTTCCGCCTCAACCTTGCCCTTCACTTCCTGGTAAAGCGCTTCATCGATGACCGGCGCAACAAATTCGCGCTTTTTGATGCCGAGCTTTTCGAAAAGCTCTTTTTGGAGAGCCACGATCTTGCGGACCTCGTTATGACCGTACTGGAGCGCTTCCAGGATGGTCTCTTCCGAGACTTCTTTGGCCCCTGCTTCCACCATCACGATGGCGTCTTCAGTCCCCGCCACAATCAGATTAAGTAAGCTCGTCTTGGTTTCCGCATAGGTCGGATTGGTCACCAACCGGCCCTCCGCCAGACCTACCCGCACCGCTCCGACGGGCGCATAAAACGGGATATCCGAAAGGTACAGGGCGGCCGTTCCGGCCACCATTCCGATCACGTCCGGGTTATTGTCCGAATCCGCCGACAGGACCATGGCAATCACTTGTGTTTCATCATTGAAGCCTTCCGGGAAAAGCGGCCGCACCGGCCGATCGATCAAACGGCTGGTGAGGATTTCCTTTTCGGTGGGTCTTCCTTCACGCTTGAAGAAGCCGCCGGGAATCTTCCCCGCGGCATAGTTATATTCTCGGTAATCAACCGTTAAAGGGAAAAAGTCGATTCCCTCGCGCGGCGAAGTGGAACATGCAGTGGCTAATACCACCGTATCGCCGTAACGGACCATGGCGGAGCCGTTGGCCTGCTTGGCTACCTTGCCGCTCTCAATACTCAGGCTGTTTGCGCCCAGAGTTGTTTCTACTTTTTGCATCTCAATATCCTCCAAAAACGAAAAAGCGACCTACACCCGCTGCGCGGGGGGTCGCTTGGCGTTGAAAAGTTGTGTTGTACGGAAATCCCGAACTGTCTGCTCAATACCGGCTACTTGCGGATGCCCAGCCTCTCGATAACTCGCTTATAACGCTCTGTATCCAGGCGTTTAAGATACTCCAAAAGGCGTCTTCTTTTGCCCACCATCATGAGCAAGCCACGGCGCGAGGCGTGGTCCTTGCGATGAACGCTGAAATGCTCATTCAGATAGTTGATCCGCTCGCTCAATAGGGCTACTTGCACCTCCGGCGAACCCGTGTCCTTCCCGTGAACTCGGTAGCGCTCAATCAGGCTGCCCTTGGATTCGCTCGTTAACGGCATCCGCCTACTCTCCTCGCTTTTTATCTCTACTTTTCGACTCCTACACAATATCATGAACCGAAAGTTTTGGCAAAACGAAATCGAGACCAGGGGCTGGGGGCTAGTGACTAGGGGCTAGCGGAAGGCCGTGAGTGGAAGGCAGTAGGCAGCTGGAAGTAGGCAGCAGCACCTGTTATGCGCAACCCAAAGGTCAACACTTGGGAGCTTCCCCGACCCCCCCGCCTCGTGCCGAAGGCACCTTGGAGTGCGGCGGCTTGACGCCGCCTTGGGATTTTCGCCGGGCGCGGAGTTACACAACGCACCGGTCTTACTCCCCCTTAGAGTTCTTCGCAGGAAAATCCTCGGTCGGCGCAGTGCGAAGGCGGCGTCAAGCCGCCGCACTCCAAGGCGCTTCGCGCATTATCACGCTTTCTGGGTGCCCGACAGCCGACTGGCAGGAGTGTGTGCTTTCTGCTTTCACTCACTCTCCCCGACGCTCCCTTGCGATGGCATGAGCAGGATTTCTTCCACCGTGGTTCGCGGCGGCTGAGTCAGCGCGCCGAAAACCGCCTCCGCCACGTCCGACGGCTGGATCAGGTCGATGCGGCAGACGGGGAATCCAAATTGGTCGGTGAGACGAGTATTCGTCGAGCCCGGCAGGATTCCGGTAACGCGAATCTTCAACGGCCGAAGTTCTTCGCGGAGCACCCGCGTCAGCCCGAGCGCGCCGAATTTAGAGGCTGTATAGGCCGCGCAATTCGCATAGGCATGCACGCTGGATACCGACAGGATATTCACCAGATGGGCCGAACGGCTTCGGCAAAGCAGAGGCAACGCGGCATGCGTGCACATAAAGAGGGCAGTCAGATTCGTCTCGATATTACACCGCCACTCGTCGAGCGAGGTGGAAGCAAAGGGCTTGAAGGTGAATACACCGGCGTTGTTGATCAGGATGTCAAGCTGCCCCAGGCGGCGTTCCACCGTCCGGAACAGCCGCCCGACTTGTCGGGGCTGCGTGATATCCGCCTTGATCACCGTGGCGCCACCCGGAACTTCCTCACCGGCCTCGCGTAGAGCCGCTTCATGGCGCGCCACCAACACCAGCCTGGCGCCCTCGCTTCCGAGACGCCGCGCGATCGCCAGGCCGATACCTCGGCTGCCGCCGGTCACAACGATAACCTTACCTTCGAGTTTGTTCATAGAAGTGACGGGTGATGAGTGACGAGCAAGGAGCCAGGAGTCAGAAGTCAGGAGTCAGAATCGGCGGCTCGGAGGACGGGGATGCCTGGGGGATACCGAGAAATGCGGACGCTTCCCTAGTCTGACTCCTGACTCCTGCTCCTGCCCGTCACTTGTCACTGCCTTTCCCGCACCAGCCTCAGGAATTCCGCCCGTGTCAACTCGCAATCCCTGAAGACTCCCATCATATGCGAGGTGACGGCGACGGAGTTCTGCTTCTCAACCCCGCGCATAATCATGCAGAGGTGCTTTGCCTCGATGATAACGCCCACTCCCTGAGGCTTAATCCGTTCCATGAGC
This sequence comes from Terriglobia bacterium, assembly GCA_049508935.1. Taxonomy (GTDB): domain Bacteria; phylum Acidobacteriota; class Terriglobia; order UBA7540; family UBA7540; genus CAVROP01. Next base: position 6,289 of record JBELAJ010000453.1, read on the forward strand.
GCTTCGGCAATTTGCACGGTCAGGCGCTCCTGGATTTGCAGGCGCTTGGCAAACACATCAACCACACGCGGGATTTTGCTCAGGCCGATGACCTTCTGGTTGGGAATATAGGCCACGTGGCAGCGGCCGAAAAAGGGCAGCAGATGATGCTCGCACAGGCTGAATACTTCGATGTCCTTCACAATTACCATCTCGTCGTAGGCCACGGGAAAGAGCGCCCCGTTGAGAATCTTGTCGAGATCCTGCCGGTAGCCGCTGGTCAGATAACGCAGTGACCTGGCCACGCGGCTGGGCGTTCGAGCCAACCCATCGCGCCCCGGGTCTTCTCCCAGCTCGCGCAGCATGCGGTCAATCACCGACTCCAGCCTGTCGCCCTCGCTCCCTCTTTCAACGTCGTTCAGTGCTAAAGTTGGGTCTTCAGTCATTCTCATCCTTTCGGTTCCTATCCCGCCACCACTTACCAGGTAGCGCGGACCCCCGGTTCTGGGCTCCGCGGCTCTTTTCTAATCCCGGCACGAACCGCGGACCCCAAAACCGGGGGTCC
>JBELAJ010000454.1:0-6809 GCA_049508935.1 Terriglobia bacterium
GGGCCGGCAGGTGAAGCGTCTTCTGGCCGACAACATCCGCGCGGTTCTGGATGCGCAGCGGCTCATTTCTCTCGATAACCTGTTCGGTCTCGGACACGGCCTGAACCAGACGGCGCACGGAAAACCCAATGTGGACACGCTGTTGGTACTGGCCGGGGAGTTGCACGAGTTCGAGCTGCCAAAGCCGCTCTTCACCTCCGGCGAAAGATTGGAATGGGCCAATGGCCTTTACACAACCCCGCACATCAAATTCGAGTTGCAGATGAACCTGACACCGCTCATCCAGTCGCCCGGGTCTGCCCGGGACTTGGCTGCAGCTCGCGGCCAACTCGTGCCCTTCCTGCGGGACACCTTAGTGGGACTCAACTACGCCTACTACGAACCTCCTGGGGCGCAGATGCTGCTGACGAACCCACTATTTGTGCGCGCTCACGATCCCGTGGGAGAGAAGATCAACGGCGAATACCATTCCTGGGAAAGTCCCGCTCTGATTGGTGTTGGCGATGCGGCAAGCGGAGGCGCTCATCTTTCCGGCTCCTTGGCTAACTTGCCTTATGCGCTGGCGGAAGTGGAGCAGAATTTCATTGTGCCGGAAAACGTTCAGGCCCTCATCTGGGAGGATCTGGTGCCTTCGCTGTTGGTGGGCGCCGTCCTGCCGCGATGGTGGGGAGTGACTCAATCCGAACTTCACGCCGTCAGCCTCTACCAACGCGCAGGAGAAGAGCTCTTGGAAGCTGCCGCCAAAGACGAGAAGCTGCGCGGAACCGTGATGACAATTCTCTCCGATCGCATGCTCCCTCAGCGAGCCGAGAAAGTAGAGGACGCCCTCCGCGGCGGACAGCCGGAGGCTGCGATCTCCCATGTGGCACCGGCAGAAATCCTCTATTTGGCCCACGAATACCGGAAGCGATTCCCGGGCCAGGACTCGGGACCGGCAGGGCAGGAACTGACTGAACTTATCGAACAGCATCCCTCTGAAGTCAGTTGGGAACGCCTCTCAGCGGATTTTGGTGTGCCGCATCCGGCGCTTGAAGAGACCTACGCGCTCGAACTGCTCAGCATAGAACCGCTCCCCACTTTGATGGGGTACTCGAGCCGCCTCCTGGGTGAGTCCTGGGACTCCAACAACCTTTACTGGGCGCGCCTGGCAGACGAGAACGGTTACTCACCGGAAATGCTTCACGTTCTGGTGCCCCAGTTAACCCACCGCATGATTGAGAAAATTTCAGCAACCGATTTGGAGGATTGGCCGGCACTGCTTCGAGCCTTGCGGGAAACGGGCGAGGAGTTTCGGCAGGGAAAAATCCGCACCTTGGCTAAAGGTGAGCTTGTTCCAGGAGCTTGAGGAGTCGACTATGGCGAAATGGCGCGTCTTGGTTCCGATGCTTTTGCTAGCTAGTTTCTCCGGCAGCGTCGCTTGGGCTGCGGCGCAGGAGGGGAACAATCCGGATGTGACGGTCTTTAAAGTCACCGTCAACATGGTGCAGTTGGACGTGGCGGTCACAGACAAGAAAGGAAATTATGTAACTCGTCTGACGCCTTGGGATTTTGCGATTTATGAGGATGGTATCCCTCAGAAGATTGCCTCGTTCGGTGAAGAGAACGAAGCGCCGCGAAAGATAGAGGACTATAAGCCCGGTGAGAGCAAGCCGGCTTTGGCGCCATCTTCGAATCCCAAGGGCCACGGACACCGGAACAGAGACTCCGGATTCGAAGAGGCTACCCCTGCTCAAGTGGCCTCGCTGGTGGCCGGCGCCAATGTCTTCATTCTTTTCGACACCAGCAATTACATGTATCGGGGCTTTGTTTTTGCACAGGATGCCATTGCGGAATTTGTTCGGTCGCTGCAAGATCCCGCGCGCGTGGCATTTTATTCTTATAGCCGAAACTTCACGCGAGCTGCTTTACTCACTCCTGAACGGTCGGACGTCATCCGCGCCATCCGCACCACCGTGGCAGGCGACGATGCCGCCCTCTATAACTCCCTGCTGATGACGCTCAGAGATGCCGCTCGGCTTTCCGGCCGAAAGGTGGTTGTGGTTTTCTCTAACGGCCCGGACAACGCCAGCGCCGTGGGGCCCGAAGACATCCGGGAGATGGCGCAAACGGAGGGGATTCCGATTTACATGATTAGCACCCAGGAAGCGCGGCTCGACCCGATCTCGACCGCCGTTTTCGAACGGGTCAGCGCCACGACGGGCGGCAAGGTCTATTTCGCCAAGAATTGGAAAGAACAGCAGGATGCGTTTGCTTCCATCCGGGATGACCTGGCGCACTTGTATTCGATCAGTTACTACCCGGCGGCCAACCCTAATCGCGGCTGGCGCAGTATCACTGTGAAAATGGTCGGTCAGGACATGAAGAGCTACCATGTTCGCACACGCAGCGGCTACCGCCCCAAAGCCGTCCGGCTCACCGAACAGGTCAAAGCGACGTCGTAACAGTGGGTGTCAGGTTTCAGGTGCCAGGGATTATGTGGTTTTGCCCTCTCCCTTGGGGAGAGGGTGTCCCGCTGCAGGCGCATTCATCAGCCGGAGCGGGACGGGTGAGGGGTTACTTCCTCGGGAGTTACTTCTCTCCCGTTGCAAGGCCGTGACGCCGCGAAACGGCTCATTCGCGCCGCCTACTCATCGCTCGTTACTACTCCAATGCTCTCCGCCATCGTCGGAAATCCACTTCAAACCAGAGGCGGTCTTCACAGTTATGTGTTGAGGGTCAGACGACGAGCAATTGATAGAGACAATCGCCTCCGTGCTGGGAAGACTGCCTAAAGCCAAGCGGACGCGCGTCCAAGTCGCGCCGCCATCGCTCGAGTTATACAGGGCCCCACCAGTTCCGCCCGCCCAAATTTCCTTGCCATTGCTCTGGACCGCACGGAATTCGACCTTGTCGTCGACACCTACGTTTTCCCAGCTCTTTCCTCCGTCGGCCGAGCGCTGGATTTTGCCGTCCGGCGAAATGGTCCAAAGCGCGCTTGGCAGGGCTGTCGTGCCCTCCATTTGGCTGCGGAATGGCCTCGCGGAGAGCCTGGCTCGCTGGGCGTTTGCGCGCATCTGCATTGATGCCCCGGCTTCACCCGCTAAACCTCTCTTGTCGTAAGCGGGAACCGGGTGGTGATCCACGACGCCGCTCGGCTTGGCGGCAGCACGGATGAGATCGGTGTTCGCCCCCGCCGAGATTTCGGCGGATTGGGAATACCTCGAGGGAGATGCCGCTGGCGCCGGCGGGCGGAGCTGGGTTCCGGGCGGCGTTTGGGCTCGTACTCCAAGGTCGGCAGAGAGAGTGGCGAGTTGCCGGGCCTGTGGTGCTGCGGCAGGTTTCTTGAGTTCTGCCATCTCGCCTGCAGCCTCGAGAGACTTTCGTTTAGTCCTTTGCGTTGCTACTTTGGAGGTGGACTGCGGCGGCAACGGCCGCGGAGCCTGCGGAGTGGCTTCGCTGGCTTTCGCCAAAATAGTGGTGGGTGCATTGTTCGGCGAAGTCTGCACCCTGTTCTTCGGATGCTGGCGCAAGACCGCGACAACTACCACGGCGCCCAGGACCGCCGCCAACGCACCCCAACGGAGAACAGGTCGGGCGCTCCACCCGCTTCGGACAGGCAAACGGGCAGGCTCGGCCGCCTTGGCTTCGGCCGGCAGTGATAAGGCCACGATCTCCCGGCACTCCGCACACTCAGCTAGATGGTTCAGAACCTGCGTCCGCTCGCGCTCCGTCAGCGTTCTTTCGAGGAATGCCGTCAGCAGGTTGGCATCCGGATGTTCGAATGGCCGATTCCCGATTGCCGATTGCCGATTGTCCTGACTGGCGACGGTTCTTCCTTTAAGCCGCTCCATCACGATTTTGGGTATTCCCCACATAGCTGATCCAGTCTACTCTCCCAAGGGAACAGGGAATAGGGAACAGGGAACAGAAAAAACAGTCCCGGTGTTCCAATCCCCACTTATGGAACGCTCCAGGCACCGCCTTCTTGCGTGTTTCAGCCCTTAACCTTCGATGCGTTCCAAACGCTCGGTCGCCTTCCGTGCTTGCTGATCTCTCGTCCCTAATCCCTATTCCCTAATCCCTGTTCCCTACACCCGCCAGCCGGCGGCGAACATCCAAGGACAGCTCGCTGACCTCCACTTCCATGGCTTGTCGCGCTTCTTTTGAACTCATGCCATGTCTTACCAGTCGGGCAAGGATGGATTTGCGAAGCGCGGAGGTGATTTTCTCAAGTCGTCGACTGACTGTCGACTCGTGCACACCCAGCAGGCGCGCGATCTCAGCCAGGGTACGTCCATCGAGATAATAACCGGCCAAAATGAATTTGTCTTCCCCGGGCAGAGCGGCGAGGGCTTGGTCCGTGGCATCCTCCAAACGCGCGTCGAGTTTCTGCGCGGGGTCACGCGCTTCGGCCGGGAACTGGTTTCCTGCGTCAGCCTGCTCCTCCAGGCTGACCAGGCGCTGCTGCCGGCGATAGCGATTCACGTATTCCTGCGCCAGGACGGCCCGAAGCCAGCCCTCGAGGGAGCCGCGGCCTGTAAATGAGTCGAGTTTTGAGACTCGCCTGCCCTCCTTCAAGCGCGTTCCGTATAGGTCGGCATAGAGAGAATCCGCCAACTCCCGGGCAGCCGAATCCTCCGAGGTTATCGAGTGCGCGGCGTTGTAGAGCTTTTCGCGGTAGCGGGTGAGGAAGGCTTCCCAGGCAGCTTCGTCGCCCCGGGCGCAGGCGCGCGCCAGCGCCAGTTCCTCAACCCTCAAGGTTTCGACAATCTCCAGCACTTCGGCTTGGCCCGCGTCTCGAGGGAGGTACTTAGCGGCGGCCTCTTGCAGGATGCTCGCGAAATCGCCAAGAGTGAGGCCGTACCACTCCGCACCCGCTTTGTGATAGAGCCGGGTACACACGGGTTCCGGGATCATGAACATTGCGGAACAGTCGCCCTTCTCTTGGGTGGCGCTCATGAAAATCGGGCAGCCTTCGAGCGTGTCATCCTGAGCAATGACAGCCGCGGGGGCTGCCCTTGCTGACCAGAAAGACGACGCTTGTTCCTCAGTAAGGGTTTGTTGAAAACAAAAGACATACGCGTCGTCTTTCTGCAGAGCGTAGCGAAGGATCCCCGCAGTTCGTCAGCGGCGGAAATGAACGCCAACTGCCGAGATCCTTCGCTGCGCTCAGGATGACAGCGTAGTTAATGGCTTGCTCCCCCTGCTAAACTCAGTTCCGACGATATCTCCAGTTGAACTATCAGAGCCGATTTTCGAATTTCGATTTTCGAGTTTCGACTTTCGGCTCTCATTTGGATGCAAGAATTATAACCTGAGGCGTTCTCCCAGTAGACCGGTTTGATGCCTTCGGTCAATTCTTTGGGAGGAACGTGCGATGAGAGGAAAGCTACTTCTGGGCTTGAGTATGGTTGCAGTGGCGGCAGGGTTGATGGCCCTGGCGCTGGAGCCGGGTCTCGGCGCGGCCGGCGAGGCGGGGTCGACTTACAAGGTGCTGGAGCCGATCAGGCACAACAATCTGACCATCTTTCCGGTGGTCACGGACCGAACCCACAACACAAAGGATTTCCTGACGCTCGATGAAGGTTTGCGTTCCGGCGAGGTGGTGGTGAGCGAAGGCGGATTGATCCAGCCACTCCTGCGTGGCCGCCTGCACCCCACGCCGCCGGGGCCACAGGTTAACCAGTTGGTTCTGGTGAACAATTCCAAACGTCCGCTGCTTCTGCTGGCAGGCGAAATCCTGACGGGAGGCAAGCAGGATCGAGTGGTCGGCAAAGACCGCATTGTCCCGGCGGAGAGCGACCCTATCGACTTGGGCGTCTTCTGCGTTGAACCGCACCGTTGGGTTGCCACGAAGTCCGGCTTCGGGTCGTTTGCTTCGCAGATGGCACAGCCCAGCGTTCGGAAGAGCGCAATGGCGGACCAGGATCAACGAAAGGTGTGGTCGGAGGTTGGCGCTTCGGCCACGAGGATGGCGGCGATGGTACCACGCGCCGCTCCGCAACTACAGGAAACTTCGTCCTATGCCGGCGTAATGGGCAACGGCGAGGTGAAGCAACGTGTCGAGGCAGTCGCCGCGCCTCTCGAGCAGTCTTACCAGGGAGTGATGCGGGAATTGCGCGACCGGAACGCCGTGGGCGTGGTAGTGGCGGTGAATGATCAGATCGTTTGGGCCGACCTTTTCGCCAGCACCGCGCTGCTGGAAAAGTACTGGCCCAAGCTGATTCGCTCCTATGCGGCTGAAGCCCTGACTCGGTCCACGGCGTCGGTGCATCCCGATTTGAAGACGGCCCAGGCGTTCTTGCAGAATTTCGAGGCGCGGCGTGAGACCGTGGAAAGCGAGCCTGGGCTTTTCCGTCGCACGGAGCTTGATGGCGACGGATTCACAGCATTCGAACTCACCACGCTGCTGCCTGGTACCGGCTTCGACCTCCACATCGCCAAAATGGCGAATCAATGAAGGCAGTGACGAGTGATAAGTGATGAGTGACGAGCCGGGGTGTGTGGACCCCGTTCTCCCAGGGGTACCGGGACTTTGAAGGTGTGAAAAGAGCGGAATGTGTCATCCTGAGCGAAGACTCCATGATCCTTGGGCTCACCACGGGTGATGAAAACGATTCCCCTCCTTGGTAAGGAGGGGTTAGGGGTGGTTGCCGTTCGCCGACGATACCACCCACCACCCCCTGCCCCTCCTCCCGCTGAGGAGGGGAGTCATTTTCATGGCAGTCGCTCATGCCCGTCGGCGAACGGGCACCCGGAAACCATGAAAATCGCCCGACGGTGGACGGATGTGGCGCGGGCGTCCCGCCCGCTGTGGCACGGGCATCCTG
>JBELAJ010000455.1:0-6781 GCA_049508935.1 Terriglobia bacterium
AACTCTCGCTCGACGGCGGCCTGCGACCCATTAAGGGTGCTCTTTCGATTGCGGCCATGGCGCGGCAGAAGGGCATCCAGCGATTGGTGCTGCCGCTCGAGACTGCCAGCGAGGCGGCCGTGGTGGAGGAGTTGAAGGTCTATGGTCTGCGCTCCTTGCCGGAGGCCCTGGACTTCATCAATGAAACGCGCGAGTTCACGCCGGCCAAAGTGGACAGCGCCGCCTTGCTGGCCCAGGCCGGACAGTACAATGTGGATTTCCGCGACGTCAAAGGGCAGCTTCACGCCAAGCGAGCCATCGAAGTGGCCACTGCCGGAGGCCACAATATCCTGATGATCGGCCCGCCCGGCGCCGGCAAGACCATGCTGGCGAAGCGAATCCCAACCATTCTGCCGCCCCTGACCTTCGATGAAGCAATTCAGACCACCAAGATCCACAGCGTGGCCGGGCTGCTCGAGTCCGGGGGAGGGTTGGTCGGCACTCGCCCCTTTCGCTCCCCTCACCACACCATTTCGGACGCCGGATTGATCGGCGGTGGAGCTGTGCCTCGCCCCGGAGAAGTGAGCCTGGCGCACAACGGCCTGCTCTTCCTCGACGAGTTGCCGGAATTCCAACGCAACGTTCTGGAGGTAATGCGCCAGCCCGTCGAGGACGGCATGGTCACCATCTCGCGCGCCGCGATGTCCCTGACTTTCCCGTCGCGCTTCATGCTGGCTGCCGCGATGAATCCCTGCCCGTGCGGCTTCTTCAACGATCCCTCGCGTGAGTGCACCTGCACCCCGCCCCTCATTCAGCGCTACGTCTCGAAGATTTCCGGCCCGCTGCTCGACCGCATTGATATCCACATCGATATGCCCGCCGTCCGCTATCAGGAGCTGAGGCAGGACTCGGGCGGAGAAGGCTCCCAGGAGATCCGCGAGCGCGTCATTAAAGCGCGCCAACGGCAGTTGCGCCGCTTCGCCGGCGAGAAAATGTATTGCAATGCACAGATGAGCTCGCGGCAGATTCGCAAGTATTGCAACATCCCCCCTGATTGCGAGCGACTGCTCGAGAGCGCCATGTCCCGGCTGGGCTTGAGCGCCCGCGCCCACGATCGGATCCTCAAAGTGGCGCTCACCATCTCCGACCTTGCCGCCGCTGACTCGATCGGCACGGACCACATCTCCGAAGCCATTCAGTACCGCTCGCTTGACCGCAATTATTGGGCGTGAGAAAGACAGTGGCTAGTGGTTAGTGCTTAGTGGCTAGTCTTGAACCTATGGCCGTCAGCGCTGAACGAGCAGCCCATTGCAACAAGTGAGCGGCTTACGTACTGAATGGACAGCCCTCTCCCTTGGGGAGAGGGTGTCGCGCTTCGGCGCCTTCATCAGCCGGAGCGTGACGGGTGAGGGGTTATTCCGGTACAATGGGTTCAGGTTAGGCGAAGCTGTTCATGAGGCCATATGGCACGACACAAGTTGCCCAACGGGGATCGTGAGGAAGAATCTTCGCATGGGAACGAACCTACCTACAGCGAAGATGGCGTTGACCTGACCCTCATCCGCTGGATGCTGTCACTCACCCCTGCGGAGCGCCTGCAAGTCCTTCAGCAATCTGTCGAGTCTCTCCTGAGTCTCCGCGATGCCAGCGCCAATCGCTAACTATCTCGCAATCCTGAAGACCCTTCACCAGCACAAGGTGAAGTTCATCATTGTCGGTGGGGTTTGCGCCGTTCTGCACGGCGCCCCGCTGGCGACTTTTGATCTCGACGTGGTCCATTCCCGCGAGCCGGACAACCTCACCCGCCTCTCGGCAGCCTTGGAAGAGTTGGGAGCCCTTTATCGGGTTCCCGGCCGCCGTGAAATGAAGCCCAGCCCTTCCCATCTTGCCTCTGAAGGACATCAGCTATTGATGACCCGCTTCGGGCCGCTCGACCTTCTTGGAACGATCGGAAAGGGTCGTGATTACGACCAGCTTCTCCAAGAAACTGTAGAAATGGAGGTTGGTCCGGCACTCAAAGTTCGGGTTTCGACACTGGAAAGCTTAATTAAGACGAAAGAAGAAACCGGCCAGGAAAAGGATCGAGCCGCCCTGCCAGTCCTGCGCAGGGTCCTGGAAGAGAAATCCAAATCCTGAGAGCCTCGATCAAATGCCAACTGAGGAACCAGCGTCCGCGCCACTCCCCGGCACCTGACCCTCGATACCTGACACCTGCCCTCAAGGCCACTTTAACATCCAGGGCGTAAACTTCGTCGATGCGGTATTCCTCAAGAGCAAGGGTGGCGCATACGTGCCGACGCTAGTTGTCGGCATGTATGCGCCCTTTGGGATCGTCGGAGGTGACGCGCTCCACAACTTGCATTGGGGTGGACGTTTATAGTAGCCCTGCGGCCCGTCGCGGACGCGACGAACGGCGCATACATCGCGACCCAACGCGTCGCGACGTATGCGCCAGCCGCGGCAATTATTGGGCCTAAGACAAGTAGGTTTTCGCGAGGATGGGATGAGTGTGTTACGCTACTGAAGGCAGTTGGGCCGCATGGCAACGGCGGACACGGGAGGGTACATGAAGATATTCATCAGCCACGCAACCGCCGACAAGGAGTTGGCTGAGAAATTGGTGGACCTGCTTCGCCTGGGCGCGGGTCTCTCTCACGATGACATCTTCTTCAGTTCCCGCGACGGTGATATCCCCAATGGGGAGTTCTTCGTTCAACATATCCTCAACCAGCTGAATGAAGCGAAGTTAGTCTTTTGCCTCGTCTCGGAGTCGTATTTCGAAAGCAAGTTCTGCCAAGCGGAGGCTGGCGCCGCGCTAGCGCGTAAAACTGCTGGCGCTGCCGGGTTTCATGCGCTCGCAGTCCCACCTGTTCGTTTTCCCGATCTTGATGGGATCCTCTACGGAGTGCAGTCTGGCTACGTAGATGATCCGAGAGCGCTGGACGCACTACGGGATGTCATCGGGAGTATGGCCAAGCCTCTACCGACGGCTACGTGGGAATCGAAACGCGAGTCCTTTCTGAAGGACGCAAGGGAGATCATCAAGAATCGGTGGCGATCGCCTGCGGCCTTCTTACCGGAGCGGCTTAGCAAGGTGCAGTCGAACCCCCGGTACGCTGACGATGCCGTACGGTTTGATAAATTTTATAAGAAGGACTCAATCACCAGTAAGGAGTCCGTAATTATAGTTGTCGGCACAACAGTGGCCGGAGATCTCCTGGACAGGTGTGTTGCGTGCGCTTTGCGCGATCTAATCGACGAGAAGGGAGAGGGAATCCCTTTTCGCCGTGGTATCGTGCTTGCAGACGTGTGCTGGTTGTCGGAAAAAGGCTTGGCCAACAACCCCGTCATAGCTGTAGGTGGCCCTCCGGCCAACAGAGTTACCGCCGAATTTGAGAAGTGGGCCCCTCCGCCTGGGTCGCGCCAAGGCAAGTACTCGGTTCCAGGCGCCCCGGGATTAATGGGCTTCTTCCGAACGAACGAAGCCGACTTGCCTCAGGTTGCCCGGTGGGGCCCGTCGGCGACCGGAACGCGAGAGGCCGTACAACGCTACGTCGAAAACCCTCAGGGACTAGCCGAGTTCCTTAAGATAAGCAAGTGGACCTGACCCTCATCCGCTGGATGCTCCCGCTCACACCCGCTGAGCGCCTACAGGTTCTCCAGCATGCTGTACGATCTCTCCAAAGCCTTCGGAATGACTGAGCCAAACGACAACCCCGGTCTGGCCCAGGGCGAAGGTCGGCGTCGGAACGACCCGTGATTGCAGCCTGAACGTCAACCACCCCTGCCCCTCCTTACTAAGGAGGGGAATCGTCGACCGCCAAATCACCTACCGCCAGCGGCGCGCCGGGCTGCCTTCCGCCTTCTGCTTTTTTATCTTCTGCTTTTACGCGAGGTATTCCTTCATCATGCTGATATAGCGGCGGCAGGTTTCTTTCATGTCTTCGCTCGAGCCGTCTTGCTCGAGCGAGAGGAAGCCGGTGAAGCCGATGGCTTTCGCGGCGTCCGCAATAGCTTTGATATCCATCACGCCTTTGCCGATGGGCACGTATTCGCGCATGGTGGGGTCGATGTCGCGAACGTGCAGATTCATCAGGCGGCGGTTGAGCTTGTGAATGGCGACGGGCGGATAGTCCCGCTGGTTCATGGCCCAGCCGCAGTCGAGATTGCAGCCGAAGGCCGGACTCGAAATGTGATCGCAGAGGCGCAGGAAGCTGTCGGAAACGGGAAGCATGGTGTAAGTGTGGTTTTCGATGGAGAACTTCATGCCGAGCGCCTGGGCACGCTCGAGGCAGCTCTTCATAGTCGCGGTAAAGAGGGGCCACAGTTCCTCGAAGTTGTACCCCGGAGCGATGTCGATGTGAAACTTCTCGCCGGGCTTGACGTCGCCGAGGAAGTAGCGGGGCAGGTAGGTAGTGTTGGCGGCGCTCAACTGCCGCGCCCAGGGAGCCACGATATTCACCATCGGTGCGCCAAGCTTATGCGCGATGCGGCAGCCCTTCTCGAAGTAATCCAGGCTGACCTTGCGCTTCTCGGGGTCAGTGCTCGTCAAGTCCTCGACCACCGGCTGGAAAAAGGGAAACTGATTCAATACCAGGTGGTTTCGTTCGAGCTGTTTCTTGACGCGGTCGATTGTGGTATCGGTCCAATACTCGTCAACGTCCATGCGGGAGTTGGCGATCAGTTCCACTCCTTCGAAGCCGAGGCTGCCGATGATGTCGATGGCCTCCTCGGGGTGAGCGCCCGGGCCGAGGCTATGGAAGTTCCAACTGACGCAGCCGACCTTGGCGCGCCGCCCGCCCGGCGCATTCGCAGGCAGGGCCGGAGTGGGGGATGGCGAGGCGGGCGGAGGGCCGGCACTCGCGAGCAGCGAGTAACCACCCAGACTCATGGCCGACAGGAAATCGCGACGTTGCATGCATTTTCTCCTTTGTTGAAGCCTCACGCCGGAGGCAGCGCATTCGGATCACGTAGGAACGGGTTAATCACAACGACGCCGTCCAACGAAGACCGGCGCGGTCATGAGCCTCCTCGCGCGACAGGTATCGGACGTCGGACCTTAGGAAAGGTTTGCGCGCTAACCCCCGGCGCATGGCCCGCTGATAGCCGTCCGTCTGAATCATGCGCTCCTTCAGGATTGCACCCAGGAACGTTGACACGCTCATTTCCTTTCGCGCAGCCTCGACGCGTGCCCAGTGTGCGACGTTCTCCTCCAAAGTGACAGTCATGTTCCGCAGGCGAGATTTCATGACACGAATGTAGTGTTTCACTGGCTTCGTGTCAACAGCCTGCGCGGCAAGACACACATTTCGCGCTGCTCTAGACGCCAGGCGGCGAATCTGGCAGTATCATGAACGGGTTGAAGGTCGTGGACTCCGGAATCGGCGGTCTACAATAGCCGGTGGGGCGATGTAGAATCGCCGCCAGGATTTGGAGGGAACGATGTTTAGCGACATGAAGAGGCGGGAGTTTTTGAAGGGGTCGGCTATGGGCATGTCGGCGTTGGCGGCGGGATTAAGTGGCTCGGCGCCGGCGGCCGCTACGGGGGGAGAAGCGGGAGCCTACTCTGCGGAATCATCAGGAGAAAAGATCGGGCGCCCGGTTCGAGTGGTTAGTCTCGGCTTCCACGCGGGAGAGCACCCTTTGGAGTGGGTCGCCAGTCAGGTGGACGCGGAAGGAGCCTTGGGGGCGGATATCATCGCGCTTCCCGAGACGTTCCGCGGCAACACCAAAGAGAGCGCAGAACCGCTCGATGGTCCGACCGTCACCGCCATGTCGCGCCTGGCCAGGAAACATCGAACCTACATTGTTTGCCCGATCCATCGTACCGACGGGAAGCAAGGCTTCAACTCCGCGGTTCTACTCGACCGCGAGGGGAAGGTCGCCTGTATCTACAACAAACTTTACCCTGTGTGGGGAGAAGAGTGTGTGGGGCTTTCCGTGCAACCCGGCTCCGTCGTGTGTGCCCACCAGGCGGACTTTGGGCGAGTAGGCCTGGCCATCTGCTTCGACGTAAACTGGTCCCCACTCTGGGAGCAGCTCTCGAATCAAGGAGCGGAATTGGTGATCTGGGTGAGCGCCTACTCAGCCGGCCGCTCGCTCCAGGCGCAGGCGATCGGCTATAACTACTACGTGGTTAGTTCCACCTGGATTCCGGATTGCCGGGTTTTCGATCTGGATGGCGAACAGCTCGTCTACGACACCAACAACCAGGGCAACGGGGAAAACGTTACACGCCTCACACTGGATCTGGACCGCTGCATCTTCCATCAGGATTTGAACCGCCCTGAGAAGATCGGGCGGCTGCTCAAGGAGCGAGGGGACGACATTGCGGAGGATAAGTGGTTGTCGTCGGAAGGTTGGTTCGTGCTCAAAGCCAAGCGACCAGGCGTATGCGCGCGCGATTTGGCCCGAGAGTACGGACTGGAAGAGCTAAGACATTACCTCAACCGAAGCCGCTGCGAAATCGATAAGTGCCGGGGGTGGGAGTTTTCTTAAGGGGTCGATCGCCAGGGTTACGGCCAAGGTTAGGTTTGAGGTGGAAAGCTTACAGGATTTCCACTTCATGACTGCTGATCCATATATCGATCTGATCGAAACGAGCCTTCAGAACTTCTTTGTATTCGCGGAAGAAGTGATCCGCGGACCGGGACCCCTGCACATCCACAATTAGAGCATTGTTAATTTAAGTGTATACATTTATGTGCGACAATGCCTCTGCCTGTAGAGGGGAGGCAAAGGGTGCAATCCTATTCACAAGACTTGCGGGATCGGGTGTTATGGGCATTGGATCGCGGCGAAC
>JBELAJ010000456.1:0-6772 GCA_049508935.1 Terriglobia bacterium
TGCATCTCCAGCTCGATCTGATGCACCCGCAGTTCGTGGAGCGCGCGCCGCGCCACATCAGGCGATAGCGCCTCCAGGTCTTCCGGCATCTCGCCGGCTCTTTCAGCGGCTAGCGCTTCCGCTCGCCTGCGCAGAGCTTGATCTGAGTTTGCCTCGGGCGAACCCCTCGAATCCGTCGAAGGGTCATCAGCCGGACTTGAACTGGCATCTTCCGGATTAATGGCACTCACGGTATCTCCCTTTCCGTCGTGGCAATAGCATACATATTCCCGGCCTCATTCACCAACGCCGTGGCGGTCAGCCAGATCTCCACGATGCGGCCATCTTTGGCGATCCGTTGCGTGCGGTACGGCTCCAGAACCTCAGCCCGGCCCAGTTGTCGGACCACGGCCAATGCGTCTTGCCGTCGGCCCTCCGGGGTCAGGTCAAGAATGTTCATCGTCAATGCCTCGGCCTCGCTCCAGCCGTACATCCTTTCCGCCCCCGGATTCCAGGCCAGGATGCGACCGCCCAGGTCCTGCACCACCACAGCATCGTGCGAGTCGTGCACCACCACGGCCAGGCGGCGCAGGACCTCAGATTCCCGCAGCGCTGCCTGAGCCTTTTTCACCTCAGTAATCTCGGCAAAGCTAATCACCGCGCCTTCGATGACATTTTCCAGGGTTCGATAGGGCCGAATGCGCAGCAGGAACCACGCGCCCGCCTGGGTCTGAACTTCAACCTCCTTGGTTGTCAGGGTGTCCAGCACCGCCCGCACGTCCACCACCAGAGTGTCATAGCCCACCAAGTTGGAGACGATGTGGCCTACCGGCCGCCCCACGTCGGTCGGGATCAGGTTGATGACCTGAGTAACAGCGGGGGTGAAGCGCAGGATTTTCAGGTGATGGTCAACAAAGATGGTGCCGATGCCCGTGCCGGCCAGCAGGTTGTTCATGTCGTTGTTGGAGCGCGACAGCTCGTCCACTTTGTTTTGCAGCTCGGCGTTGACCGTGGCCAGCTCTTCGTTCACCGATTGCAGTTCTTCCTTAGAGGTCTCCAGTTCCTCGTTGGTGGATTGCAGCTCTTCGTTCACTGACTGCATTTCCTCGTTCGAGGATTTGAGCTCCTCGTTGGAGGTCTCCAGTTCCTCGTTGGTGGTCTGGAGGTATTCGTCTTTGGCCCGCAGTTCCTGCTTCACTGTCGCAATCCGTCCGTCGACGTTCGCGGCGCCCTCGCCCGCTCCTTCGCCCGCATCCAAGGCGGGCTCTTCGGGCCCTTCCGGGGCGGCGGCCGGCGCGTCCTCGAAACCGACCAGGAACAGTTTGGGCGCGACGGCCAAGTCCGGACCCGCCGTCACCGGCTGGACCGTCAGATTGACGATCGCAAAATCGCCGTTGGTTTTGACCCGCACGCCCGGGTGGCGCAGCGGTGCTTTGAGCGCCGCCGCTTTGCGCAGGGTGGTTGTCAAGGTCTCCCGCAACCCTTCGCGGGCCATCTTCAGGATGTTTAAGTCGGCCTCGCCGGGAGCCGGTTCCAGGTACTTACCGGTGCGGCCATGGAGGTACAAGATGTCACCGCGTTCATTGACGAGGGCGCCGGGCGGGGCATAGTGTTGCAGCAGCGCCCGCTCGGTCAACTCGCGCGCCGCCAGCTTGCTTTCGACGGGCGCCTTCCCGAAGGGCCGTGGGACGGATCCGTCTTCCGACAAATTCGGGAGATACCCCCGCCGGTGTGCGCCGGCAGTTTCTTCTTTGCGTTGATACAACTTCGCCTTGCGATCCATCGTGGCAAAGAGGTCCACGAACTCGCCCACGGTCTCGGACGTGCCCAGGAAGAGCATTCCGCCCGGGTTCAACGCATAGTGGAACAAGGGGATGAGCTTCTTCTGCAATTCCCCCCCCATGTAAATCAACAGGTTGCGGCAACTGATCAGATCCATTTTGGAAAACGGGGGATCTTTGATCACGTCCTGCTCGGAAAAGATCACTATGTCGCGGATGGCTTTTTGGATGCGGTAGGCGCCGCCGTCCGTCTCCTGGGAGAAAAATCGCGCCAGTCGTTCCGGAGAGATGTCGGTGGCGATGCTGGCCGGGTAGACGCCGGCGCGTGCGCATTCGATGGCGTGGCGGTCAATATCGGTTGCAAACACCTGCAGTTTGAAACTCTGCTTCAGAGCATCTAGTCGCTCCTGGAGCAGGATGGCGATGGAGTAGGCCTCCTCGCCGGTGGAACAGCCGGGCACCCAGACGCGAATCAATGCGCCCTTGAGTTTTCCGGCAAAAAGCTGCGGGATGGCCTGGTCATGGAACACCCGGAATGCCTCCGGGTCGCGGAAAAAACTAGTGACGCCGATCAACAGGTCGCGAAAGAGCGCGTCTAGTTCCGCCGGGGTTTTCTGCAAATAGCGGATGTATTCGTCCATCCCCTTGATCTGGTGGACTGCCATGCGCCGCTGGACGCGGCGGAGGATCGTGTTCCGCTTGTACTGCGAAAAGTCGTGACCGGTTTGGGCGCGCAGCAGCAGGAAGATCTTCTTCAGCACGTCTTCGGCTTTAAGGGCCGGAGGGGGGGCAAGGTGAGGTGTTTTTCCGAACGCATGCGCGACGAACGCGATGAGCTGGGCCGGCATTTCGGGTGCCGGCAGCACATAGTCCACCATGCCGGTGGCAATGGCGCTGCTCGGCATGCCGTCGTATTCGGTGGATTTGGGCTCCTGCACCATCACCATGCCGCCCTCGCCCTTGATCTCCCGCACCCCCTGAGTGCCGTCGCTGCCGGTGCCTGAGAGCACGATGCAGATGGCCCGCTCGTGCCGGTCCTGGGCCAGGGAGCGGAAGAAAAAGTCAATCGGCAGGCGCTGGCCGCGCGGTGCGGCCGGCTCCAGCAACTGTAGCGTGCCGTTTAGAAAAGCCATGTCCCGGTTAGGGGGTATGATATAGGCGCAGTTGGGCTTGACCCTCATCCCATCCGCTACCTCGAAGACCTGCATGCGGGTATAGCGTCTGACCAATTCGGTGAGAATACTCTTGTGGTCCGGCGCCAGGTGCTGCACCAGGACAAAGGCCATGCCGGGATCGGTGTCGGCGGGCATGCCCGAAAAGAAGGCTTCGAACGCCGCCAGGCCCCCGGCAGACGCGCCGATGCCGACAATGGGGAATCCCGGGGCATCTTGCAATGACGGCGCCTCGGCCGCTCCCGGTTCGAGGGTTTCTTCCGGCTCATTCGTATTGGCCTCGGTTGTCGGCATGATGCCTTCTTTCTCCAGATCGTCCTGAGCGGCTCCGAACCTAGTGCGTCCTCGTTAGCGTAGACACAGTATGCCTACCCGTTATCTTATAGTCAATAAAAACTATGTTATATCCTGGACCGTCTTGCGCCCGGCTGGGAGCCAGGGTATTCCAAACCTGGAACGCCGTCGGGCTGTTTTCGATGTTCTTCTTAGTTTTGGGCCGGAATTCGTTTTTTGGCTTTCCGGCGCCTGAGAGTGCACACCCGTTTGTCTCCAACCGAGCCCTTTCGGTGCATTTTCACTCTCCGAGACGGTCCGAACGACTCCCTTCTGCCTTCACCGTGAAGCTTCGGCTCAGCCGTGCTTTCTGGCGATCCCTTTTACGCTCCGCCTTTTTGATCCGCCTTGGCAATGTTTATGTGGCCATGGCGCCCGGAGCCAAGGGTTTTGCGCGCGCCGGTTCTGGCCGGCTCATGGAATCGGTGAGCCCGAGGCTCGGACCGGCCTATTTTCGCTCCTGGCGCGTGTTGCTCGAGACCTCTCCGATGGGCAGAAGGGAAGCCATGAAGTGCCTTCGCCCTGCCGTCTCTTGGGGTCAGGCGCCAAGAGGCAAGACGGACACAGCAGGGGCGTCAGGGCCGCCGGTGCTTTCGGCGCGTTGGTGCGCAGTTGTGCACAACGAGGAGGATCGGGGCAGGGATAAGCGGAACATAAAGGACGGTATGTTTGGTTATTCGACCCAAACGTGGTAGGGTCGGTTCATGCGGGAGTCCGCCACTTATCAGGAAATCCAGAAGTGGGTGCAGCAGGAGTTCGGGTTCAAGCCGAAAACCTGCTGGATCGCCCACTGCAAAGAGATTTACGGGTTGCCGCTCGGTGCTGCTCCCAACCGACTGGGCGAGGAGCGCGTGGAGCCGTGTCCGCCTGAGAAGCGGCCCGCCATCAAAAAGGTATTCCAGCATTTCGGGATGCTCTCATGAGCACGGAAATCATCCCGCCTCCTGCCGGGCCTGCGCTTCCTGTGTTGATCGGCGGGCAGGGTATACGCCCCATATCAGCTAAGCCATCCCTCGGAGCGAGACCCCAAACATAAAAACGCAGCTTATTTCGACTAGCCCCTGCGATGAAGTGGAATTACCGTGCAAATGAATACCTGGACTTATCCCCTTTAGCCTGGTACATCGCCTTATCCGCACTTTTGACCAACGTATCCGCAGTGGTGCCGTCTTTCGGGAAAATCGAGATTCCAATACTTGCGTTGACACTTAGGCGGATGCTGAGGCCACGTACATTGACGTCACATGGCGCTTGAATCGCCGTGATAATCTTTTCCGCGATCGACATGATATCTTGTTCGTTTCGGACCCCCATTAGCAGGCACAAGAATTCGTCGCCGCCATAGCGGCTGATTGTGTCGTCGGCACGAATATTTTCCCTGAGCCGCCCCGCAATCGTCTGCAGGACGGCGTCGCCTAGGTCGTGTCCATGCAAATCGTTAATGTTTTTGAAATCATCCAGATCCAAGAACATCACTGCCAAAGCCCACCCATGCCGTTTTACCTGTGCCAATCCATGTTTCAGTCGATCATCGAATAGCGCGCGGTTCGACAGACCAGTCAAAGGATCATGGAAGGCGGCATAGCGAGCCTCTTTTTCCTGTTCTGTGGCCGCGGCCAATTGATGTTCCAGCATGTGCCGCTCCGTGACCTCATCCTCTAATCCCCGATTCACGACCGACAGCTCTCCGGACGCTTCCTGCACTTTGTCTTCAACGCCCTCGTTTTTTTCGATGGCATTTGCAACCCCGGGCAGCGCATCCCGATCCACGAGCTCTTGCTTGAGAGTCACATTGACCGAGGACAGTTCCTCGGCGCATTCGTCCACCAAGTCCTTGACATGCTCGCTTTGCCCCAGCACTTTAGTCAGGGACTTGGCGGGATTGGTGCCCTTTGGCAATTCCGCGTTCGGATCAGTGTTCATGTACTGGCTCCCCCCGTTGATTATAGAGGCTTCGGCTTAGCAGACGCAAGTCCCGGTTTAGTTAACTCCACCCTGGGATTCTTTTTCCGGTAATCCTGTCCGCCGCTCCCTATACCGGATTTGCGCGGATTCTGTGGCCGACTTGATGAATTGGTCAGGCGGGTGTGGTCTTACTCGGAATGACCTCCTCTGTCCGATTCAAAGAAGGACTTCAAGCAGGTGAAGGCACACCATGTGTGGTAGACTTGCAGAAAGAGAAAAGGCCCGCTGCCAGGCGGGCCTTCAAGAACTCTTGGGTCCACTCCAAAGATACCATGGGAGTGTGCCAGATGGAAACAAAAAGCGAAACCCTGTTCCCCAAGTACGATAGTTTTCCCATTGCGCAAAGGAGTCCCATTACGCGGTCGCCGGAGGAATCGCGATGATCTTCACGGAGCCGCTGTTTCTTGGGGTTACTCCGACCGGCGCCAGGAACTACGTGGCCGATAAAGTGGCCTCCCTCAAGAAGCCCTTTTTTAACCCCTGCGCCGGCCGATTCAGCGTTGTGGAGGCAGCGATCAAGGCCGGCGTACCGCCCCAAGACATCCACGCCTCAGACATCGGCCTTTTCTCGTCCATCATCGGGCATCTGGCTGACCCCTCGAAGAAGTTGGATGACTTGGGAATCCGCATTCTCGATCCCTCGCTTGAACTGAAAGCCGTCACCGACCCATTCCACTTCGCTGCCCACGTCATGCTGATTCTGAAGCTCAACCAGATGAAGCAGACGAACCTGCGGGGCCTCTACCTGCGGGAAGAGTTGCTCTCGTCCTGGGAAAAGAGCCGCGCAGCCATGCGGCAACAATTGGAAATGCTCGTCCAAAGCATCGCCGGGATTCATTACGAGATCGCCGACATCTGGGATGTTGTCTCCCGCGTCTCGGAAGAAGACGTGACGTTCTACGCGAGTGTCCCGCATTACGCGCGCGGCTACACCAAAATGTTCGCGGCTCCGAACCTGAAATGGAACGAACCAAGCATCCCGGAATTTGCCCCAAAGGATTTCCCGTTGCTCTTGGAGAAGCTCGGTCCAGCGAAGTGTCATGCCTTTCTCTGCCGACGTTGCGAATGGGAAGAGCCGATTCCGGTAGACTGGACAAAGGTCTACGGCAAACCCGACGAGAAGCGCGCACTCTGGATCATCGCTAACCGTTCGACGGATGCCCGCGCTGAGAACACAACAGGGTACTGCGAAATCAGGAAGCTTCCGATCTACGACGATCACGAGATCACCCCGGCCTCAAGATTCCACGTCATCATGGTGGGTCTGCCCACGGCGCTCTACTACCGGGACCTATTCGTTCACCGGCTTGGGGCGACAACCGCCGACCGTGGATTCCTGCTGCTGGTCGATGGCCAGGTGATGACCGCCTTCGGCATCTTCATCCAGGACTTCCTCCAGTTCAGGATGCAATACCTCCCGGAAATGTTCGGGATCACGCGGTCGAGCAAGCGCTACCACCGGCTCGGGAAGCTCTTCATGCTGCTTCTGACCTCGGGCGAAATGAAGAAGCGCCTGTGCGACATCCTGAAGCTCTGGCTGCA
>JBELAJ010000457.1:0-6768 GCA_049508935.1 Terriglobia bacterium
GAAGTTGAACTCCTCAGGACCGCGTAGGATTCCATGTTGCCTTGGTACAGCGGATCCTCCAGCCACATGATCTTGTACGGCTCGAGCGAGTGGGCAATACGCAGGGCGGCGGTCAGATTCCATTGCGCGTTCACGTCGATGGCAATCTCCATGTCGTCGCCAAATTTGTCACGAATCACTTTGATCGGCTCGAGCGCCTTGTCGATCTCTATGGGAGAGATGTAGGTGCCTCCGCTGCGATGGCCGACCGGGTCGAAGGGGTAGAACTTGACGGCCATGATTCCCCGGTCACGCAGGAAGGTACAAACCTTCTCCGGATCCGTATCCATCTGCCAATTGTTAATCGTCCAGCCGCGCGTATAGGTGTTATAAACGCGTATTTTCTCGTGAGCTTTTCCGCCCAACAGGCGATAAACGGGCGCTCCGAGCGATTTGCCCAGGATGTCCCACTGCGCGATGTTGATGGCGGAAAGGATTCGCATCTCCGCGCCGCCGATGACATTAAAGGCCGTGCGATCATAAATCGCATACCAGATGCGCTCGATGTCGCGCGGGTCGCTTCCCAAAAGCCCCGCGGCTGAACCGTGGCCATCCGCCACGATATCCCGCAGCGTGCCAATCTGGCCATCCGTGTACGGATACGTCTCGCCAACTCCAACGATGCCAGTATTGGTGTGGAGCCGTACCCACATCCAAGGGGGAGCTTCGCCATCAATCGTCAGACCTTTGCGGAATTTCACCGCTTCAACTTTGGTAATCTTCATGGGCTCCAGGTCTTTGATCGACGCAGCGGTTGTGGGTGGCATGAGGCCGACGGCGGGACTCGCGCTTCCCACAACTCCTAATGCTCCCAGGCCTGCAGCCTTCAGAAAATTTCTTCGTTCAAGATGCTTCGTCATAATTGATTTCTCCCCTCGGTTAAGGATCGGTTCGAGAACGGAAGCCGGGAATGCGGTTGTGCTGGGATCGGACCATGTAAAGCTGGCCAGAAAAAGCCCCGGCCGGTAGCCTTCACCTGACGCGCTCGGCCGTGGCCGCAACACTTTCTTCGCTCAAACAGGCTGTCCACAACGTTGAAGAAATCCTCTGAACCCCACCCTCACGGGATCTTGCAATTGTGCAACCCTCCACTCATCTTTTCTAGAGGTTTCTCCGGCCATGGTAGCACACTTCGCCCCTCCTCAGACGCCGGCGCGAAGAGAAGATATCCGATTCACGGTACAACCGTACTCTTGGATCGCCGCCACACTCCAATTCACAAGAACGGTGTAGAGATTTTACAACCAGGTGAACTCTCTCGTCGGGGGAGGATCGCAGCGCGCTGGGGTTATTTTGGCGTACCTGACCATTAGGGAAGTGAGATGCGATCGCCTATAACATGGCGCTAACCGGGGTCTGCATTGGGCGGGCTGTTGTTTTCCGGGAAAGCGACTAGGGCTAAAGCTTCCGTAACGGCAGAACCTACTGCTTGCTGGCCGGTGAAGAGTGCCTGAAAATCTCAATTCATGAAGTATTGGGTTAGTTCGGGATTCCGCGCGTCACGCCCCTTCATAGGCCTCGCGCACCAACGCTTTCAGGGTGTCGAGGTTCTGTTTGGCAGCCACCATCAACAAGTCTGCCTTCTCCCGCGAAAATGCGATACCCTGGCTGTCAGACACTCCCGGGACTGCGTACTCCATATGCAGAGATATGGGGCCGTGGAAGTCCGCATCCGCGAGCATGTGTAGGAATTGTCTGTAACGGCACATCCCCTGGCCCAACTGACAGCCCGTTTCGCTCCAACCTCCCGTTTCCGTTCTTAACCAAAAGAAATCCTTGGCTGCCATCATCTTCATGCGCGGCATGACGAGGTTGGCAGCGATTCTCCAACCATTCATGCCACCCTCGATGGTGGCGTTTTCAAGATCGTAGTAGTAGCCAGCCCACTTTGGATCCAAGGTGTCCATCACGCGGGCGATGTCCCAGGTTTGCGCCCCGACGTACGAGTCATGATTGTGAAACCCCACCTGCACCCCGTACTTCGCCGCCAACTCCACCAACCCGCGGAATTGATTACTAGCGTCTTCCAGTTCTTTGCGGACGTTGACGAATTTGTAGCGGTAGTAGCCGGGCTTCAAAAAGGGAATGGAGAGCTTACTGGCGGCGTCGAGGATCGGCACTGCCGCAGGATGCTCAGCGTTGGTCAGCTCCGTAGTGAGCATGGGAAGTGCTAAGCCTTCCGCACGTATGGCCGCTGCCGCCTTGGGCAGATCTTCCGCCGCGCGCTCGGGTGCCACGTGTCCTTTCCCCCGAACCGTCAAATCGATTCCCCCAAAGCCTGCGGCCTTGGCACTCTTGGCCAATTCCTGCCAGCTCATCTGGGGAGCTGCTTTCGAAAAAAAGCAGAAGGTGCCGCGGAAAGATCCGCGGGCCGGTCGTACTGCGGAACGCATGGAGAGGGGAACCGCGCCGGCTACCCAAGCCGCTGCGGAAGATAGTTGCAGAAATTTACGCCGTGATAGCGATTCTTTCATGGGTACTCCTCCTGTTGTCCTCCCAAGGCCTAAATGCCTGGAAATTCCGATTTCGTCTCTCGCGCGCTCGGAATCGTAAAAGCGCCGTCCGGTCGGAACAAGCTGATATTGCCGAGGTCGCTTGACTTCGTATCGCTACCATGGGATGAACAAGCGTAGCACATCTATAACCGCATCGGCGGACTTGGCCTGTGAGTCCGGGGCAATTCGCCCCTACTGTTGCTCGCCGGTTTAGTTCACTCTTGCCTCCATATCGCACGGCGGCAGACTCTTATGGCGGCACGAATTTTGAGCAGATTAAGAAGCGAAAGGGCACTACAAACGAGCCATCACAGACCTCGCACGCCAATCGACGGTCTGCGGTTGCCGCTGGGCATCGACCATGAGAAAATCTCACGGTCAAGGGAGGGACCATGCAATGAACAGACGGGAATTTCTTGGTAGCAGCGCCATTCTAGCGTCCGGGATCGGCAGGGGCGCGGCAGGCGGTCGAGAACCCCCGGGTGAGGCCCGACTGTTGCTGTTCGATAGTCCGGGCATGCCGGATCTCTCAGTGCTGCTCGGCAATCGCCCGGCGGCGATCACCCCGGGGCGCGAGGGAGAGACAACCCTCTCAGCGCCGGGCTCTGAAGTGACGCTGCAGGCGAGCTACTCGCGGGAGGGGCCTTTCGAATTCTGCCACATACGGCCTGCGCCTGGCTCATTTCTGGCGGCGGAGGAGCTGAAGCTGGTGTGGGGATTTCCGATGCAGTACAACGAGTCGATGACTCTCGACGCCGACGCGCTGCAAGGCCATCCCCTCTACCTGCCGGATGGCATCACCATCCCGCCCGCGCATTATCTGAACTGGGGAACGCTGTTCTACAATCGCGAACGTTATCTGGCGATCGGGACCCGGCTGCGTGGCGCGACGCCCGCGGCCAGCCGATGGGGCGCGCGCACCGGCCCCACCAGTCTAACTCAACTGCACATCTGGACGGAGACCGGCTCGCCGGATATGGAGGTCACCATCTTCACGTGGCATCCCGCGGACCAGCGCCTCTGGTGGGCGGAGTGGTATCAGGACGAAGAACGACGCGAGCCGGGCACGCATCGGACATTGTTCCCTGTGTTGAGTCCACTTCACATAAGCTGGGCGCCGGGAGAGCGGCAGACGATCCAGATCGTGCCCAGTCCCAGCGAGGGAGACCGCGCCATGGTTTGGACGCTGATCGACGATGTCTCGGGCGAAGTGGTCGCCGAGCGTCGCTTCACCTACCAGTTGCCGGTCACGCATCTCACCGTCGAGGTCGGGCAGTGGCCGACGGGATTGTATCGTGCCGTGGTGACGCCGGCGGGCGAGAAGGTAGACGGCACCGCCCGCCGGCTCAGCCAGAAAATGATGAACCTGATTGTGCGGCCCGCGCAGTGCTCGCATCAGGTTCTGTTTGTGGCCCCAACCGACATGTGGCGCGCTTACGCGAGTAACGGCGGCCACGCCATGACGTCCTGGCGGGAATCCTGGCATTACGATAGTGTCGGCTACTCGCCCACCGTGCTCAACACGCGGTTCCGCCGCAGCAATCACTACTATTACGGCCTGTACGAGCGCTGGTCCGACATCAAACACTACCGGTTCCTGCGCGAACTGGCGCGGCAGGATGGCTTCACGATCGATTATTGCACGCAGGACGACATTGCCGGCGGGCGGGTGCGCCTCGACGATTATCGGCTGGTGCTGCTGGGCAATCATGCCGAATTCACCACGCTCCCCTGCTTCCTGAGTTTTCGCGACTACCTGGCCCGCGGCGGTGCGGTGATGGTCCATGGCGGGGACTCGTTTGCGGTGATAGTGGAATATCTGCCCAGCTTGGAAGAGCCTCGTTATATCTGGCAGCGGGAGCACGTCTGGATGCATCTGACGTATTCCGACGAGGATTTCCAGCCACCCGAACTGCTGCCGCTCGATGCCGCCGCCGATACGCCCATTACTCATCCCGAGGCTGGCGGCGCGGTCGATTATCTGAACGTCTTTCACGTAAGCGTCGCGCATTGGCCCCCCTCCGAACGTGCCGTTGTCTCGAAGGTGGACCATCCCATCGTGCGCGGCCTGGGATTCAAGCTCGGGGATCCCGTGCCGGGCCGCTGGGCGGGCGAAGCCGATATGATCTACGAGCCGGCAGCGTGGGATGTTCTGGC
Organism: Terriglobia bacterium; assembly: GCA_049508935.1. GTDB lineage: Bacteria > Acidobacteriota > Terriglobia > UBA7540 > UBA7540 > CAVROP01. Next base: position 4,692 of record JBELAJ010000457.1, read on the forward strand.
TCGATCCGTAGAGGCGACCACCGAGCCGGCAGAGAATTTTCTGGAGCGGGCCAAGCAGCCCCCATTCCATCGCCCCGGTCTTTCCGTGCACAAGAACCTGAGGCTGGCCGTGATTTCCGGCGAAAATTTTACCGGTATGCTGGACGATCCAGCCAACACTATTTTCCGTTCGCTCTACACGCGAACCGTGCACTACTTTCTCGACGCTGCGCCGCTCCCGGAAGACGCCCAGGCTTTACGCGCGGTTGGCGACGGAGCCGAGTTCGCCTTACCCGTGCCGGCGACCGTCCAGGCGATTCGATATGAGCTCCCTGAGTTTATCAATTTTTCGGATACCGACTGGTTCCGCAAGCCGTGGCCGTATGCGCATTACGTGGTGGAAGGTTCAGAAGACGGGAGCACGTGGAGGGTACTCGCGGACCGTCGCCACGGTCCGTGGCGCGGTCTGCAGACCGACCGGTTCGCCCCGCGCAGACTGTCGCGAGTACGGGTATCTGGCACGCTGTCGAACGGCGAAAATGTTCGTGTCAATAGCGTTCGACTCTTTAGGAGCGGGATTGACGGCCCCCACTCTGAAACAGACAAACGCGAGGTCGCGCCAAAAAATCAGGCGATGCTTGAGGCCGAAAAAATGGTTCGACGTTAGGATCTGAAGCCGAGAGCCGCGGAAATCGCGATAGGTCTTCGCTCCTGGGGCGATGGCTGCGCATTCATCGAGGCGCCGGGTGTAGACGTCGGCCAGCGCCACGCATTCGACGTTCGGGCAGGATAATGCCGCGCGCGGATCCTCCTGCCCGCGATCACCGCAGCCAATCAGTCCAAACCTGATCCGATCGTTCGCGCCGAACACTCTCTCAGGATGGGCCACGAATGTGATGTCCCCGTAGGCCGCGAGACTTGCTCCAGTGACCGCGCCACTCTGCAGAAACTCCCGGCGCGTTACTCCCTTTCCCATGCTCCCTCTCTTCACTTCAGAAATTCCTCAGCAATCCCGCGCCGAAGCGGCGGCAAGTCTCTGCGACACGGTCAGTCACTCCTGCGATATCGCGCTCGAACACGCCGTCGAAGCTGCCTGCCCACGCCTGCACGTAGCGTCTTTAGAAATGTTCGCCGGTTGAACACGATCTCCTCTCCGATCATGGGCCTGCGGCCCATGCATTCCAGTAAAGGCCAGGCGTCGTCACCCCCGCGAAAGCGGGGGTCCATCGTAAGTCGAATGGATTCCCGCTTTCGCGGGATTGACGTGACTTTCGACGGTGCCCCGCGGGCGGCCACAAGGGCCACCCCTGCAGCTTCATTGTTACTCACCTTTCGCCGGCAACCCAAAGCAGAGAATGTTCGGGCCCACAGCAATCGCTACGAACTGCCTGCCGTCCACCATGTAGGTCATGGGCGATGTTTTGTTTTCCGAACCGGCGGCGAAGTGCCATAAGGCTTCGCCCGTTGCGCCGTTCATGGCCTCAAAGTCTCCCGAAGGGTCGCCGTAGAATAGCAAGCCGCCCGCAGTAGCCAGTACGCCTGCGTCCCGTTTGCCCTCGACGGGCCCAACCTCGGGTTTCTCCCAAACCACTTTTCCCGTGTCGATATCGAGCGCGCGCAGGTATTTCTGAGCGGGATCGAGCTTCGGAGGCTTCTGCCTCCAATTCTCCGCCGCCCGGTTTAGCGTGCACTTCTCAAGCGCCACAATGTAATACAGCCGAGACTTGGGGTCGAAGGCCGTGGCGTTCCAGTTGGTTGCGGTGTCTGGGCAACTGAGCGCCGCTTCTTTCTGGAACTCGGGGCGTCCATCCGCTCCTATGCCGCTGGCCCATGTCAGCTTCCTCACGAAGGGCTTCGCGAGCAGCACTTTGCCGTTAGTCCGGTCAAGCACATAGAAGAAGCCGTTGCGATTGGCAAAAAGCATCAGCCGGCGATCCTGGCCCTGGTAGCGAGTATCCACGAGCAGGGGCGGCTGATTAAAGCATTTCCATTTATTATGTAGCGTATCGGGCGCTAAAAAAGAAGCCTTTGCAGTCTGCGGCGGAAATGGACTGGAAGGCCTTTTTCGCTGCCTGCAGCAGTTGTTCTTCGGTCCGGG
>JBELAJ010000458.1:0-6764 GCA_049508935.1 Terriglobia bacterium
TCAGCGCTGCGTCGAGCCCGGCCTGCGCGAAGCGATTGCGAACCTTGTCATCCCCGAGCGTGCGGCCCTGAGCCTGCTCCTGCGGGGTAAGCTCGCGGGGAACGATGTCGAGTAGAACCGACGGAACGGAAGCATTGGCAAGATGGGCGGCGATACGAGCCCCCATCGTGCCAGCCCCCAACACTGCCACTTTGCGTATGTCGCGCACGTTTGGCCCCCTAGATTGGTAAGAAGCTCAACAACTATTATGAATCGGGAAAAGCGAATAGTAAATTGTGAATTGAGGACGATTTGCGGTGTAAGATGACTCCTCAACGCTGTCATTACAAAGCCAGCACTTGGTTTTGAAGAGAAAGCTTCATGAGGCCGCGTGCTTCTGGCTGTATAATACACTGGAGGAGACCCGGGCAGATATGACGCGAGACGAACTGCTTTCCCGCATCTCGATTAATCCCAACATTTGTTTCGGGAAGCCCTGTATCCGGGGCCATCGCATCTGGGTGTCGCTGATTCTGGACTACCTTGCCAGCGGGGTGAGCCCGAGCGAACTCCTGGCGGAATACCCTGGTCTCCAAGAAGCCGATATTCTCGCCTGCATCGCCTATGGCGCTGAGATGTCGCGCGAGCGCTTTGTTGAGATTCCCGTGGAAATCCAGCGATGAAGCTCAAGCTCGACGAGAACCTCGGGAGGCAGGTTGCGGAACTCTTCCGGGTGCGTGGCCACGACGTGCGAACGGTTTCAGAGGAGCAACTGTGCTCAGGGACGGACGAGAACCTGATTCAGGTTTGGCGCGCGGAGGGACGGTGCTTGGTGTCGCTGGACCTCGATTTCGGGAATCCCTTGCTATTTAAACCTAAAGAATTTGCCGGCATTGCGGTTCTGCGTCTGCCTCGCAAGCCTTCACCTGATGATCTTCTGCAAACAGTTGGAACGCTGATAAACGCCCTCACGCGCGAGGACCCGGTGCGAAAGCTCTGGATCGTCCAAAAAGGGCGAATTCGAGTTTATCAAGACCAAAGCAGCGATTGAACTCAAACGTTTGTGGAGGTACTCGATGTTTGATGTTGTGACTTTTGGCGAAGCGATGATTCGCCTTTCTCCGCCGCATTTCGAAAGATTCGAGCAGGCCAATTCTTTGGACGTGCGAGTCGGTGGCGGCGAACTGAACGTGGCGGTGGGGGTGAGCCGTTTGGGTCTCAAGAGCACCTGGGTTTCGCGGCTCCCCAAGAACCCGCTGGGAAAGCTGATGGAAAACAGGGTCCGGCAGGCGGGGGTGGACACTTCCAACTTGGTTTGGAGCGCGGACGGAAGGATGGGGCTTTACTTCCTCGAGTTCGGCGCGGCGCCCCGCGCGAGTTCGGTGCTCTACGACCGGGCGCAATCCGCCATCAGCGCGGTGAAGCCGGGCGAGATCAATTGGGAAAAAGTGTTTCAGGGTGCGAAGTGGTTTCACACCAGCGGCATCACGCCGGCGCTGAGCGATTCGGCGGCCGCAGTCACCCTCGAGGCCTTGAAAGCCGCCAAGCGCGCCAGTGCCACCGTGAGCTACGACCTGAATTATCGCGGCAAGCTCTGGACGCCGGAAAAGGCGCAGGCTGTCCAAGAGCCGATGATGGAATATGTGGACGTGCTGATGACCACGGAGGAAGACACCAAGGTCGTCTTCAAGATCGCCAGCACGGGTAAAACTGATGACAAGGGTTTCGCGGAAGTCTCCGCCGAAACCTACAAGGATGTGGCGCGTCAACTCCAGGAGAAGTTTGAATTCAAGGCGGTTGCCATTACCTTGCGGGAAAATCCGCTCGTATGGCGCAATACCTGGACGGCCATTGCCTACGCCGACGGCCGATACTTTGACGATGTAAAGTACGAACTGGAAATCGTGGACCGCCTGGGCGGAGGCGATTCTTTCAGCGCCGGCTTCATTTACGGCTGCTTGACGAAGAAGTCTTACGCCGATGCGGTCCGGTATGGAAACGCTTTCAGCGCCTTGAAGCATTCCATTCCCGGCGATTTCAACTGGGCAACGCTCCAAGAGGTGGAAAACCTGCTGAAGGGAGCGAGCCTGAGGGTGGCAAGATAGGGGCTAGGGACTGGGGGCTGGGGACTAGGTAAGTGCGAGTCCGGGGCCCCCTGCGAGGTATTAACCATGTCGTGGACTCGAGAGAAGACTTTGGCGCTGATTCGTGAAGTCGGCCTGGTTCCCATCGTTCGCGCGCCCTCGCCGGAAGACGCCCTGCGTGCTGCCGAAGCCATTATCGAGGGCGGGATCGGCATCGCCGAGATTACCATGACTGTCCCCAACGCCCTCCATGTGATGGAACGCGTGGCAGAGAAGTTCGGGGACAAAGTACTGCTCGGGGCGGGAACGATCCTCGATCCCGAAACTTGCCGGGCGGCTCTGCTGGCGGGCGCAGAGTTCATTGTTACCCCGTCTCTCAATCCCCAAGTGATCGAAGTGGCTCGGCGCTACAGCAAGGCGTGTTTCCCCGGCGCGCTCACGCCCACCGAAGTCGTTGCAGCCTGGCAGGCGGGCGCCGACATGGTGAAGATTTTTCCATGCGGACCGGTGGGCGGCCCCGCGTACATCAAGGCGTTGAAGGGCCCCTTCCCACAGATCGATTTTGTTCCCACGGGCGGAGTGAACCTCGAGACCACACCGGAGTTCATCAAGGCCGGGGCCGCAGCAGTGGCAGTTGGGGGAGAACTGGTGAATGTGAAAGTTCTCAGAGAAGGCAAACTGGACGTGGTGGTTGCCAATGCCAGGAAGTTCATCGAAGCGGTTCGCACCGCAAGGCAGTGACGACTGACAAGTGACGAGTGGCGAGCCGAAAGAACAAAGAGCCGTAACGACGGAGGCGACGGGGTCTTACACTCAGAAATAGGCGGCGGTGTGGCCCAATGAGAGCTGGCGGCTGAAAGCTGAGGGCTGAGGGCTTGTCCGGCTCGTCACTCGTCACTTGTCACTCGTCACTGCTTTTGTATGATCTCCACGCTACTCAACCTCGCGGTCGCCGCCGCTATCCTGGGAGGCGCCTGGCTGCTAACTCATCTCTTCGCGCGCGCCATGTATATCGCTTGTCCGGCCTGCCGGACTCTGAACGCCCGGCGGCGCAAACACTGCCGAAAGTGCGGGGAGCTAATCCGCCCGCCTCAGGATCGGTAACTGAATGACCCGAGAAGAAAAGCTTGCGGCCATTCGACTCCAGCCGGAAGTTTCGGTGCTCATCGTAGGTGGCGGAATTAACGGCGTTGGTTTGCTTCGTGAATTGGCGCTCGAAAAAGTGGACGCGCTTCTGGTGGAGAAATCCGATTTCTGCTCCGGGGCCAGTTCCGCTTCCACGCGCATTATTCACGGCGGGCTCCGATATCTCGAGAACGGCGAGTTCCGCTTGGTCAGGGAATCCCTTCGCGAGCGAAACCGCTTGCTCAAGAACGCTTCTCATTATGTGAGGCCACTCCCCACCACCATTCCCATCTTCAGTTGGACTGATGGCCTGCTTTCAGCCCCTGCGAGGTTTCTGGGCCTCAAAGTGCGGCCGAGGGGTAGGGGAGCGTTGCTCTGCAAAATCGGGCTGTCTTTGTACGACCTCCTGGCAGGGGGGCACCAGATTCTGCCCGCTCACCATTTCAAGCCTCGCCATGCCTCGCTGGCTGAGCATCCCCACCTCCACCCCGGCATCGTCTGCACGGCAACCTACTACGACGCCTGGATCAGCTACCCCGAACGCCTTTGCGTGGAATTGGTCCTGGACGCCGAGAGTCAATGTCCAACCGCGCGTGCGCTGAATTATGTATGCCTTGAGGGAGCGACCGGCAACAAGGTCGTTCTGAAAGATGAGATCTCGGGCGAGAGATGGGAGGTCAAGCCCAGGATCGTCGTCAATGCAACCGGGGCTTGGATCGATTTCACCAATCGGCGGCTTGGGCAGCAGACTCAATACATCGGCGGCACCAAGGGCTCGCACCTGGTGCTTGATCATCCGGAATTGTTGGAGGCAACCCAAGGCGAGATGCTCTATTTTGCTAATGCAGACGGACGTATTTGCATTTTCTACCCCGTTTACGGGAAGGTGATTGCGGGTTCAACCGACATCCCTGTTTCCGATCCCGAGAAAGCCTTCTGCGAGGAAGATGAGGTTGACTATATCCTCGAATCCGTCCGCCAGGTTTTCCCCGCCCTGCCGTGCCCATTGGACCGGTCCAACATAGTTTATCGATTCTGCGGAGTACGCCCGCTGCCGCACAGTGATTCCTTCACTCCCGGCGAAATCAGTCGCGATCATAGCTGCGAGGTTCTCCCGGCGGACAATGGAATCGACTTTCCTGTATATTCTCTAATCGGCGGAAAGTGGACCACCTTCCGCGCGTTTAGCGAGCAGGTGGCAGGTAAGATACTAGGCCACTTGGGACGTCCGCGGTCGGCCAGTTCTACCGGTCTGGCCATCGGCGGCGGCAAGGGCTACCCAACTTCGGCGGTGCAGAAGAGTGCGTGGCTAACCTCTGTTGCTGAAAAAACACGCTTACCTGTGGAGCGCCTGGCGGGATTACTGGAGCGGTATGGGACTCGCGCGGAAGACGTAGCGCATTTCACAAGCGCGGACCCCGACCAGCCATTGCGTTCGCTGCCTGAATTCAGCCGGAGGGAAATTCAATTCCTGGCTTCCCAGGAGCACGTTGTGCACCTGGATGACCTCATCCTCAGGCGAACCGTCATGGCTCTGTTAGGACAGTTGAGCCTTGGACTCTTAGAGGAACTGGCTGAGGTGTTGGGCCAGGAACTGGGGTGGTCAAAGGAGCGCACCCGGCAGGAAATCGCGCGGACCGTGGAACTCCTCGCTGAGGCCCACGGCGTGAAGCTGAATTGACAAGTGCAATCATTCCGAATCGCTGAGTTCGGCCCAGCATCTTGCTCGCTGCGGCGGAAAGAACCCCTCACCCGTCTCGCTCCCGCTGATGGAAGCGCGGGAGCGCGACACCCTCTCCCCAAGGGAGAGGGCCATTTTTCAATTCGCAATGAGTCAATGACGCAATGAGTCAATGATTCAATGACCCAATTCCTTCACCCCATAACCAGTCCGCCGTTCACGTTGATGACCGCGCCAGTAATATAACTGGCGCCTTCCGAGGCCAGGAATGCAATCGCAGAGGCCACTTCTTCCGGCTGCCCGAATCGGCGCATGGGCGTCTGACTCATCCATTCCTTCTCGCGCCCGGCCATCCGCTCCGTAAGCAGATCCGTGACGATTCGCCCGGGCGCCACCACGTTGGCGGTGATTCCGAAAGGCCCCAGCTCTTTCGTTAGAGAAAACGTGAATCCCAAGAGTCCCGATTTGGCGGCAGAGTAATGTGAGTGATTGTTCGACCCGGTATAAACCACTTGTGACGAAACATTGATGATCCGGCCCCAGCGTCGTTCCTTCATGGACGGAATGCACTCGCGCGCATAGCGGAAGGCGGAAGTTAAATTAATCGCAATAGACTTTTCCCAATCCTCGTCTTTCATATCGAGCACAGAAAAATCCGTCATCTCGCCGGCGTTGTTCACCAGAATGTCGATATTGCCCAGCCTGGCGGCCGCTTCTCTAGCCGAACGTTTGATCGCATCTGGATCGAGCACGTCGGCCTCAATAGCCAGAGCCTTACCCGCGGCTGATTCGATCTGCTCGGCCACTCCTTGAGCTTCCTTGATGCGGCTTCGGCAGAGGACCGCCACCGCAGCGCCGTGCCGGGCCAACTCAATGCACGTGGCGCGCCCGATACCTCGCGACCCTCCCGTCACCAAAGCCACGCGGCCCGCCAGGCCTTTTTCTGCCGGACTTTTTCTCAGATAATTGGATGTTTCCATTGAAATGCGCTCCTTAAGAGAGCCGTGCGAGTCCTTGGTATGTGTAAGTCAACGGCCGCGGCCCAGGTTCGTACCCCGTCTTCAGGTCGTATATCTGAAACCCCGCTTCCATGATTAGTTCATCTATCCTTCGGTTCAAGTGGCAACCGCCCGTCATGCGCTTCCAGAGTGGTGTCATGCGGTCCTGCCAGGCCGCGACTCGAGGATCGGGCGCGCGGCCGTGTTCGATAAAAATCCAGCGCCCGCCCGGCTTCAACACACGCTTCATCTCCTGAAGCGCCTTTGCCGCATTCGGAATGGAACAGACCGTCCAGGTTACAATTGCGGTGTCGATGCTCGCAGTGGCGATCGGGAGCGGCGAATCCGCGGTTTGTACAAGAGATTCCAGCTTCGTCGTCGCGGCTGCTGCTCTCTTGCGGGCCATTCGTTGGAGCTCAACCGAAGGGTCCACGCCGTAGATCCGTTGAACCTCCGAGGAATAGAACGGCAAGTTCAGGCCCGACCCGATGCCGATCTCCAGGACTACGCCCCGGGCCTGAGGAATCCAGTCAGCACGCAGGTGGGCTGATTCCTTATTCCTCATCGCCAAATCGATGAGGTGGGGCAGGATGTGTTTTGCATAAAAGCCCATGCCGTTAACCGCTCGAGCATTGCCGCAAGGAACTTATCTGTATAATCACCCGCCGAATCTGAAACAATCAATAGAAAAGGAGCAATCCTGTGTGATCCTACATCGCGTGCTTCGAACGTTCCTACGGCTGACAAGCTCATTAAGCCGGAATATCGCGATGGGTGTTGTGCCCGGATGATAATGTCCCCTACTGTCCCGGATAGAAATGTCCCCTAAGCTGATGGCCTCGGAGGAGGCCACAGTGAAGAGGACAAGGATGGATGAGCGGGAACTGAGACGAGGGG
>JBELAJ010000459.1:0-11335 GCA_049508935.1 Terriglobia bacterium
TCAGCGCCAAGGTGTCTCCCTCCAGCAGATATAGTTCCACGTGACCGCTGGGGCCGAAATATGCGCCGATCTGCGTCACTTGCGGGTGAAATTTAAAATCGCTATGCATGGTTCCCTCGCAACAATTTTAGATTCGGGCAATGCGACTGAGAAACGTTCCGCCACCGTCTTCACGTCTTCACAAGCGGCCTCGACCACTGAGATGCTTTCACGCGAGCGCCGCTCCTTCATACGCTGTTCGGGTTCGCCGGGCGCAAGGATCTCCGCAAAGCCTTTGGCGGGTGGCACATCTTTAGCCGGGGCGACCATCTACGCGGCCATAACTTCGAAATGATCCGCGTCACCGAACGCCGCCGGGTCCACCACGACGGTGAAGACGCCCGTAGGATCCTCACGCTAGTTCCTCCCAATTGTTCGTGCGCAATTCCTGATTGTACCATTGTACCCGAATCGGGACGGTTCCCCGAAACTCTAGTTCACGGCGACGTCGGCGGTGTAATTTTCCAATTGATGTCTGAAAGCGGTAGCCACAGTCGGCGATTTCCTGACTGTGGGCTTTTGCAACAGCCTCACGCCTACTCGAGGGATACGTGGCAGGCGTGGCACCACGCCCTGCAGCACGAATCGCTGACTGAGCCCGGGCTAGCTTATGCCCAGGAACGCGGGCAGACGAGCTATTCCCCGGGGGACATCAAGGAAACATTCGCGTCGATCATGGCGCGGATGAAGGCAGCAAAGCCGGAAATCCAGCAGCGGCACGCCGACCTGCTCAGCGAGCGTTACGACCTGAGCAACCGGCCAGCACCAGGCGTCACGATGTCACGTGAAAAACCGGTGCAGCAAGGGGTTCGCGCCAAGCTGGCGCCAGGGATGACCTGGGAGAAGCTGGCGGCCATGGGCCCGGAGGAAATCCGCCACCAGATTCTGTTCCCCAAGGGATTTTACCCGTTGCCGCATCCCAACCATCCCGAAGCGGCAGTTGCGTATGGTTGATGCCGCAATCGCTAGCATAGATCGCGAGTAATGGCGTAGTGTTTACCTATCCCAATTCACTTGACGATGTGTCGGCGTTTCGGAAACTGGCCGCGGCCGTGTGCAGGTAACTTCCCCCAACAAAACAGGTCCTTGATGGTCGCCTTGTGTTCACGAATGGCCGGGTTGCGATTCAATTAAAATCCACCCACCGCCGTCTGTAGAGTCTGATATAGAGTTTTTACCGCGTCTCCGCCGACGAGGCCTTCAAAACCTGGTGCTGACAAATGACGTGGTTTTCGAGATAATGCCGCGAGGAATCTCGTTCTGGCCTTGGGTCCGCAATCGAATTGAAGCAAAGCGAGGTTCCCCCGTGCGCTCGTGATGACATCAGCCGAGCGGATGTTTTGCCCGAAAGCTCAGACAATCGGTGTGGAGAGGGCTTCCTGTGTCAGAATGGCGGTGCAGAAAGACTGCTTGGGAACCGGAAGATAGCGGCCTGCGTATGGAACAATATGAGAGGGTCTTACCCTGACTCCAACGCCGATCCCTCTCACGCTGCCGAGGAGGAAATAATGCGCACCTTATTGAGACTATTATGTGTTATGGGAGTTCTGCCGGTGATCGTGGCCATGGCCTCGCCGTTGCCCAAAGCAGCTTCTGGTGACGACGACCGCGCTGTGGTGATCATCTTCAAAGACGGCCATCGACAAACCTTCCGTTTGGCCGACATTGCGCGGATCGAATTTAGCACGCCGACGACGACCACATCGGCAGTGAGCCGCGCCCATTTTCTCGGTGTGTGGAAAGTCGGCGTCGGCGGTGACAACTCCGGAACTTTCCTTATCACGCTGAAACGAGACGGGGTTGCCGAGAAGACCATGGGTTCTCATGACGGAACATGGAAAGTCGTCAACGGGGCGGCTCACTGCAAATGGGAAGACGGCTGGACCGACGTGATTCGTAGGAACGGCAGCGTGTGGGAGAAAGCCGCCTGGTCAAGTGGCCGATCGCTCGACGACCCTCCGGACAGCGTTGCCGAGGCCGTTTATACGGAACCGAATTAGAAGAGTTCTCGCAAGATTTCCAACTTGAGTGATTCCAGAGTTTGGACAACCAGGTCGGCCTGTGTGCGCGCACGCAATTCGGCGGCGGGAAACGTGGAGGCAACCGCCACGCATTTCATGCCCGCGCCTTTGGCGGCTTCGATCCCTGCAAATGAGTCCTCAATGACGACACACGCAGCAGGAAGGATGCCGAGTTTCTGAGCGGTCTTGCCATATATTTCGGGATGCGGCTTGTTGTGTGTGATTTCGTCCGCTGTCAGGACGGCGTGAAAACGCTGTCGTAGCTTGAGGGCGTCGAGAATGAAGAATACATTTTTGCTCATGGCCGCGGATGCCAACGCCACCCTCACACCGTTCTCATGACACTCGGCGATCAGTCCCTCAACTCCCGCAAAAGGCTTGGCGTGCGGCGCAAAAGCGGTTCGAAACCTCGCCTCGAGTTCTTCGCCGAGCCGAAGCCGGTCGTCCGCGGTGAGCCGTGCGCCAAAGAAATGACGGAGCGTAAGATCATTGCCGGGTCCGAGCACTTGCTTGGGCAGGGCCTCCCGGTCAAACGTGATGCCGTGTTCCGTCAACAGCGCTTCCCACTTCTGAACGTGAAACGCGTTGGTGTTAACAAGCACGCCGTCCATATCAAAAATCACGGCGGCGGGGAGAAATGAGTTCATAGGCCAGGATTCAGGAGTCAGGAGTGAGTAGTCGGCAGCTGCCATTCCTGGACCTCCAAAGGGTGGTGTCATTCCGAGCGCAGCGAGGAATCTAGCTCTGCCCCCATCTCTGACATCAAAGCAGCAGGGCGAGATTCCTCGCTGCGCTCGGAATGACAGAGTTGCTTGGAGTTTCACCAACGAAAGCGGCCGAATTGCGGCTACTGACTCCTGACTTCTGACTCCTGTCTTCTGCTTTCTGCTTTCTGATTTCTGATTTCTGCTTTCTTGCTCGTCACTCGTCACTGCTTTATCGGCCGCAGGCTCTCCAGCAACTTACCCGCCGGCAGCGTATTCAGGACGTCTTCCTTTCTCAACCACCCGCGCCGCGCCGTCACCACGCCGTAGCGCATTAATCTGAAGTGCTCGGGGCTGTGCGCGTCGGTGGAGATGATGACTTTCATTCCTCGATCTCGCGCCAGTTTCAGGTGCCGGTCACAGAGGTCGAGGCGTTCCGGATTGCCGTTCAATTCCAGAATGACGCCGTGTTCCTTCGCGGCGGCGAAAACCTGCTCGAGATCAAATGTAAACGGGTCGCGCCTCAGGATCTGGCGGCCGGTAGGGTGCCCGAGAATCCTGACGTAGGGATTAGCGAGAGCGTTCAGGAGCCGGGCCGTCATCTCCGGGCCGGGCATATTCATCCGGGAATGCACGCTCACGAGCACGATGTCAAACTGTTTTAGAATCTCATCCGGATAATCGAGCGTACCGTCGCCCATGATGTCAACTTCCGCTCCTGCCCAGATTTTGATTCCACTGACTTTCTTGCGGGCCGCTTTGATGCGTTGGATGTTCTCGACGGCGCGTCTTTCGTCTAGCCCGTTGGCAATAACTACGGCCTTCGAGTGATCAGTGATGAGGATGTATTCATAACCAAGTTGTTTGGCGGCTTGCGCCATCTCCTCGACGCTGGCCCTGCCGTCCGAGGCAGTGGTGTGCATCTGCAAGTCACCCTTGATGTCCTCCAGTTCCACCAGCTTGGGAAGCTCGCCTTTTTCCGCGGCTTCGATCTCGCCCAGATTTTCACGCAGCTCGGGAGGAATCCAGGGCAGATCAAGCTTGGCGTAAATATCTTCTTCGGTTCGGCTGGCCAGAGCTTTCTCGCCTTGGAAGAGGCCATATTCGCTCAGCTTCCAGCCGCGTTTTTTGGCACGCTCGCGCAGGGCCACGTTGTGCTCCTTGGAGCCGGTAAAGTACATCAAGGCGGCCCCGTAGGCTTCGCGCTCGAGCATGCGAACGTCCACTTGGAGGTCGTTCTGGAGCTTAACGCTCACCTTGTCTTCGCCTTTGGCCAGCAACTGGGCGATGCCGGGACACTTGGCAAAGTGGTCCGCAATGCCGGCGCCGTCATGGCCCGTCACCAGCAGGTCCAGGTCACCCACAGTCTCACGCCCGCGCCGAAGAGAGCCGGCAGGCGTCACTTCCTCCACGCCACTAAACTTCTTAAGGTAACTGGTCAGTTGTTGCGCGGCCTCATAAGCCGTGTCCATCCGAAAGCGCCCGGCGGCCCTGCGGTAAACCTCGAGGGCTCTCAGGATGTTCTCCTCGGACTTAACGCTCATGCCTGGAAGCGTCCGCAGGCGGCCCGCTTTGGCGGCAACTTCCAAGTCTTCAATGCTTTTAATTCCAGCTTCTTTATGAAATAGACGCACTTTCTGCGGCCCGACAGTTTGCAATTGCAAAAGCTCTAACACGCCAGGCGACACCTTTGAAAGTTGTTCCTGGTGGTACGTGCACTTCCCGGTTTCAACCAGTTCGACGATCTTCTTTGCCAGGTCTTCACCAATTCCTGGAATGTCCGTCAGTTTCCTCTGGGGATCACGGGCAATATCTTCCAGTCGCTCGGGAAATCCCTCGATCGAGCGCTTGGCGCGATCGTAAGCCGCAGCCTTGAACGACCATTTGGGATCGTCCTGGTTGATTTTCATCAAATTTGAGATTTCTTCGAAGAGCGCTGCTATTTCACGATTCTCCACTGGACGCCTCCGAAGGGCCGAATTCCGCTCTCAGCAGAAGTTAAACCCAAGGAAAGTAGTCACTTAACAACATCCGACGAGTGTATCTTTTTGCCACATGCGGTGTTAGAATCACAGCGTGGCGGAGTTTCGATGACTCAATCGCGTTTCAACCTCCAAACCAAGATTATCATTATATTCGCCATTGCGGTTGTCTCCGTAGTGGGCGTTTCGACCTACATCGCCATGCTCCTGACCCGGCTGTTGGTCGAGGAGGAGATTTACGGCAAGGCCTGCACCCTGGCCAGGTCCGCTGCTCACCAGTTGGTTAACGAAGACGCACTCCAGGACACCGCCAAACTGCAGCAAGTCTTGAAGCAAATCCAGCACGATATGCCTGGAGTGCGGCAGGCGGATGTTTTCCTGCATGGGTCGCCCCATCGACTCGAGGCCACAACCGCACCGCAGGCCGAGCATCTCGAGTTGGACGATATACCTGGTATCGAGCATTACGACGAATTCGAGCGCCCCGACGATGAGTCTCTCACCATCGAGACCGACCACGGCCGGTATTGGATAATCGGAGTGACGATCCGTTCACAGGGGCAGCCGGCAGGATGCCTGAACCTGAAGGTCTCGAAGTCGCAGACCAGCGTGGTGACTCGCCAGTTGGTCATCCGCAATCTGCTGCTGATGCTGGCGAGCCTGGTGGTGGTCATACTGGCTGTTCATGTGTTCTTCCTGCGTGCGGTCAGGGCCCCTGTGAAGGACATGATCCGCGTGATGGAGGGTGCAGAAAAGGGCCAACTCTACGTGCGCGCCCCTCTGCGGAGCACCGACGAGATCGGCATGCTCGCGGCGCACCTGAACCGCATGCTGCGCCGGATTGAGAATTTCAATACCGAGTTGGAACGCAAAGTCCAGGAGTCGACCGCAGGGCTGGCGGAGGCGAATGAAGAGCTGCGGCGCATCAACGAAGAGCTTTTCGAGACACAGAAGAACCTGGCGCGCTCGGAACGGCTGGCAATTGCCGGCCAGCTTGCCGCCAGCTTGGCCCACGAAATCGGGACTCCCCTTAATTCCATATCCGGACACGTGCAGTTGCTTTCGCGACGCAAGGATGCCGACGAATCCACTCGGCGCCGGCTCCAGATTATCGAAAGGCAGATTGATAATATTGTGCGCACTGTCAATCAACTGCTTTCGTGGAGCCACAAGTTCGAACTGAAAGTCGAGAAGGTGGACCTGCGGCGTATTATCGAAGAAGCCGTGCTGCTCTCCTCTCCTGCCCTGCAACTGAGAAAGATCCGCGTGAAACTGGACCTGACAAAAGATTGTCCGAAGATTTACGGTGACGGCGGCTATTTACAGCAGGTCCTCTTGAACCTCATCAACAACAGTATGGATGCCATGCCGCGTGGGGGTGACCTGCGGATCGAAACACGGCTGGTAGAGGACGCCGCGCGGCAAGTTGCCGTTCGTGTCACGGACAACGGCTCCGGCATGTCGCCGGAAACCGTCGCTCATGCTTTCGACCCGATGTTCACGACCAAACGGCTGGGGACGGGCACCGGTTTGGGGCTGGCGATTTGCGACCAGATCGTTCGCCAGCACGGAGGCACGATTGGAGTGGAAAGCACGCCTGGAAAAGGAACAACCTTCACTCTGATCTTGCCTGTCGATGAGCGTGAAAAGGGCGAGGCAGTGGGAGTGGCAACGGCGGCGGATACCGGCGAAGTGTGAAGGTTGAAGGCTAAGAGATTGAACCTCCCCTAGGTTACTAGCTTCGTCTGCCAGGTCTCCGCATCGATCTTGGTGCCCTCTCCCCCTTGGGGGAAAGGGTGGTCTGCAGCCGGCGCGTTCGCCAGGCGCGGCGGGCCGGGTGAGGGGGTCGCAGGCCTGATCGTGAAGTAAGAGGTGAAGAATTTGGAGACAACAAAGACTGAAGTAACCGGCGAAGCGGCCGGACCGGCGAGCGCTAACATCTTGGTAGTCGACGATGACGCCGAAACGCTGGAATTGCTGCGGGAGATTCTGGGCGAGGAGGGCTATCGCGTTGTCACTTCTTCAAGCGGCGAGGAGGCCCTCGAGGTAGGAAAGCAGGAACTCTTCGACGTCATCATCAGCGACATGAGGCTGGGCGCCAATCTCGATGGACTCGACGTTTTGCGTACCTACAAGACCCTACAGCCGGAGTCGGAAGTCATCCTCATCACCGCTTTCGGAAGCATGGAAACCGCCATCGAGGCAGTCAAAGCAGGGGCCTTCGACTACATCTCCAAGCCGTTCAAGATTGATGAAGTCCTGCTGCAAGTCGAGCGCGCGCTGGGCAATCGGAAGCTGATCCGCGAGAACCGCAGCCTGAAACGCCAGCTTGGAAGCCAGGCACAACTTTCCAGCCTGGTGGGCCGAAGCCCCAAAATGCTCGAAATTTACAAGAAGATCGCCGTCGTGGCGGACTCGCGTTCCACGGTGCTGATCTGCGGTGAGAGTGGGACGGGAAAAGAACTAGTGGCGCGAGCCATTCATTATAATGGCCCCAGAGCTGCGGAACGGTTCTATGCAGTCAACTGCGGCGGGCTGGCGGAGTCGCTGCTCGAGACTGAGCTCTTCGGGCACGTGCGCGGCTCATTTACGGGAGCCGTCGAAAACAAGCGTGGCATCTTCGAAGAGGCCAGCGGCGGCACGGTTTTCCTGGATGAAGTCAGCGAAATGAGCCCCGCCCTCCAGGTCAATGTGCTTCGCACCGTGGAGGAACAGGAAGTGCGGCGGATCGGCAGCAACCAGGTGGTGAAGGTGGACGTGCGCATCATCGCCGCCAGTAACCGCAACCTGGCTGCCCTGGTCGACGAGGGCAAGTTCCGGCAGGATCTCTATTACAGACTGCGGGTAATTGAGATTGACCTCCCTCCTCTGCGCGAGCGGGTGGAGGACGTCCCCTTACTGGTGGAGCACTTTCTGAAGCGGTTCGCAGCCGAGCGCGGAAAGGAATTCTCGATCTCCCCCTATGCGCTTTCCGCTTTGATGAGTTACGAATGGCCAGGGAACGTCCGCGAGCTCGAGAACGCGCTCGAATCGGCGGCGGCGCTGAGCCGTACCGGTTTCATCGCGCCGGAAAACCTGCCTCCCAAGCTGGTCGGACAGCCGCGTGAAGACAACCGCCTGGTCGACTTTTACACCGATTTGCCGACGCTTGAGGAGATGGAGAAACGCTACCTGGCCCATATCATGATGGTAACCGGCGGCAACAAGGTCAGAACCGCTTCCATTCTCGGGATGAGTCGGAAAACCCTGTACCGTAAATTGGACGAGTACAAGATCAGGGGTTAGGGCTAGTGGCGAGACTAGGGACTAATTCACAAATGTAGCCCTCTCCCTTGGGGAGAGGGTGGCCCGCGACGGCGCCTTCATCAGCCGTCGCGGGCCGGGTGAGGGGTCGGTTGCTCCCTCAGAAGGAATCAGGGCCAAGAACCTACCAGTCGCCAAGCCGCTCATCCGATGAAGCCGAGTGAGACAACGACGCTTATCGCACGATTGTTACCTGGTCCACGGGACAAGCGGGAACAATTGAGGTATCCTAATAAGGGGTTGGCTTAGGGCGTTACAATGAAGTATTCCTATATCGCCAAATGCGGGTTAAAGCACCTTGCTTCGGGGTTCAAACTCCCTTACATGGTGATGTTTGAAACCACCCTGATGTGCAACATGTTTTGCGAGTATTGCATATTTGGCGAAGAGGGCAAGTTCAACGACCTGCAGACCCGCGCGGTGCGCGATCGTATCTTCAAGCGCATTGACGAGTTCTGCGACATGGGCATCTTTGCGCTCAGCTTCTCGGGCGGCGAGCCGCTGCTGAATCCGAGTACCTGCGATTACATCGCCTACGCCGAAGACAAGGGCATGTGGACTTCCATGCCCACCAACGGCCTGTTGATCCGCAAATACGCAGATGGCGTGGCACGGCTCGGCATGCTGGAAGTCTCCATCGATTCGCTCAATGTGCAGCGTTTTGCCAAGCGCCGCGGCATCGACGCGCTTCCCAAGATCATCGCCAATCTCGAGTTTGTGTTGACGAAACGAAAGCCCTTCACCACGCAGATTAATGCCACCGTCAACCTCGAGAATCTCGAAGACCTTCCCGAGCTCGCGGAGTATTGTAAGCAGCACCAACTGGTGCTGCATCCCGAAGCCGTCCACAACGTGATGCGCGACGGTGAACTGCTTCCTGATGCAGAACTGCACGGGGCGGAAATCGATAAGGTCGAAATGTTTTTGCGCGAGCTACGCGCCGCTTATCCCAAGAACGTCCGCTTCTATTCCCACTACTATTCCTTCTATCGCAACGGCGGATTCGGCCCCAAGTTCCCCTGCCGGCACCCCTCGAAGCTGATCTCGATGAAGCCGGATGGTTCCATCCATCTCCCGTGCGCCTTCAAGACGCTCCACAAGTCGCAAGCCCCTCTCAAGGAAATCTTCGCTTCCGACGCCGCCAAGCAGATCATCGCCCAGGAGACTACGCTCTGGGACTTCTGCAACGGCTGCAAGATCGGCTGCCCCTACGAAGTCAGCGCCTTCACCAACAGCCCTATGCTGGCCCTCGAGTCCGGGCTGAATTTCCTTCGAATTATCTGACAAGGTAGGCGCAGACCTGCTTCTTTGGTCCGCGGCTTTTAAGCTTTACAGGTCGCACAGGCGAAAGCCGCGGACCTAAAAAGCAAGTTCGCGCCACTTGCTTCGTGCCCCGGAGGCCGAGGTACCTATTACAAGACTTCATTTCCTGCCGAAGCGGAAAACGACGCCCGATTGCAGCAGCAAGTTATGACGCCAATAGGGGGGCAAGAGTTCAGTAGTCGAATCGGGGCCAATACCATACGGGACGCGGCCGACCCTCTCGCGTACGTAGTCAGCCTGGAAAACGCGGATGGCGATCCGCCTGGTTATAGCTATGTCCAAGCCGCCGCCAAAACCCATTATGAAGTTTGTTTGGGACACGGCGCCAGAGAGTCTGGAAAAACCGACCAGCGGATGTGCGAAGGCAGTCATCCGCCCCCCGGTCATGGTAAAGCGTGGTCCGAAAAGGAACTGGTGAGAGGCGAAATCATGCAGCTCTTCGCAGTTCGTAGGGGAAAGATACAGACATCCGAGCGGCCCGAGAGCTCTCCCGTATTGCCCGGCGAACTCCGCCGTCAAGCCGATATGGGGCTTGAACATGTGGTCGAAAGAAAGGCCCCAGCCGTTGGCAAATTCTGCGGCTGGGGACTGCTGTCCGCCCTCCACGCTGCGACGCGAATACCCGAAGAAAACAGAATCGGCCGAGGGAACGGAGTCCTGGGCCGACCCAGAAACGGCGATCAGAAACACGAATATTGCTGCCGCGAACCTGTGCATTTCCGGCTCCTTTCTGGATTTAACTACTTGTATACAGTCTAATTCGCACACGCATCCTCCTCGAGCTTCGACGCCCCGTGCGACGCGAACCTCGGCAGGCGGGGCCTCGACGCCCGCATTTCACGCCCCTATTCCCGCCCCCAATTGGAGAGGGGAGCAAGGGGTGTGAGGCAAGAGTGATTGAGAATTCCGAACAGTGCTGAGATGCCGAGTTGCCCTGGGGGGTTATCCAAGATTAAAACATCTGTCGCGGACCTTGAATGCATGTCCGCGCTACCGGCTGCTAGCTACCCACGCGGCGAACCTCTCCGGGCTTGGCCTCTGCAAGGGCTGCCTTGAATTCAGGGATTAAGGGAACAAGCGACTCGAACTTATTTCGTTTGGCTACGAGTGCGATGACCGCTATAGGAAAGGCCGACACGTTGACTTGGTAGCTCAAGCGCTGGTCTGTGGTGACGAGAACATCGAACTTGCCGGAGGCGGCGGCGAGGAGATTGCCATTCTTGAAGGATGCCCAGCCCATCTCTGGAACCGTGCGGACCTCGTGTTCCGGAAGCTGCCGTCGAAAGCGGCGGGGAACAGTTTCAGCGAGTAGAATTCGCATGGGCCAGCACCGACTCCTTGGCCAATTCCAGAACCGCGACCGCATGCTCGCGACTCACGGTGGGAAAGTCTTCCAAGAAATGATCGAGAGTATCGCCCTCCTCGAGGTAATCGAGTAGCGTTTGCACCGGCACTCGCGTACCTCCAAACACCACGGCGCCGCTCATGACGTCGTCCGAGCGTGTAACCAGTAGCTTTGGTAAGGCCATCTCATTCACCAGTACATAGCAATTATATCCCGCATGCTCATTAAGTGTGCGCCAATCTAGGCAATGCAGATCTCATTCTTCGGCTTGCTCTTCAGTAGGTCGTTGACGTTCGCCGCTCGATGGCAGAAACGAGAATATGCCTTTGCTCCTGCACGAGGCGGAAGAAGATTCTCCAATTGCCGGCGCGGCGTCGAAGTGTGTCCTTCCGACCTTCGAGGTATTTGACGTCGCCACGGAAGGGGTCTGCTCCCATTTCCGCCAGGGCCGCATGAATGCGATCTCGATCGGAAGTCGGGATGCGTTTAAGCGCCTTTCTTGCGGGTCCGGCGAGGATGACGGTCCAACTCGCGGAAGTATTCATCAAGCGTTATGTAATCTCCCCGGCGGTAAGCGGCTTCACCGCGACGAATGGCGCGCAACTCGGCCGGCGTGGG
>JBELAJ010000046.1:0-24701 GCA_049508935.1 Terriglobia bacterium
TCACCTTGTTCGACTTGCGGCAGACGGAGTTTCAATTCCTCATCTTCCTCCATCTCCACCTTTTCATCCTTGCCCTCTTCGTACACGGCGCGGAAGCCGTTGAACTTCTCCACCGAGCCGGTAGCGCGCAGCAAGTAGTCGCCGGCGGAGATATCGATAGTCGTCTGGTCGAAGACTGCCGGATTCATCTGCGAGGCCACAAAACGCTGCCAGATGAGCTTGTACAATTTGAATTCGTCCGCGCTCAGGTACCTTTGGATGGACTCCGGGGTCAGACTGACGTCGGTTGGCCGGATGGCTTCGTGGGCGTCCTGCGCGCCCTTTTTGCTCTTGTAACGGATGGGCTCAGGCGGAAGATAATCTTTCCCGAACGTCTTCAGGATGTGCTCCCGCACCGCGGCCAGTGCGCCCTCCGCCACGCGCGTGGAGTCCGTACGCATGTAAGTGATGAGGCCCACCGAGCCTTCCTCGCCGATCTCCAGTCCCTCGTAAAGGCGTTGGGCAATCGTCATGGCTTTCTTGGCAGTGAAGCGCAGCTTGCGCACGGCTTCCTGCTGAAGCTTGCTGGTGATGAACGGCGGCACCGGGTACTTCCGCTTTTCTTTGGTGGTCACCGACTCCACCACGAGGTTCGCCGCCCTGATCTCGCCGGCGATGCGGTCCGCGGCCGCTTGATCGGGAATCTCCAGGTCTTTGCCCTGGAACTTCGCCAGCCGCGCCTCGAAGGGCGGAGGATTCTTGCCCTCGAGGTGAACGCCGATGGTCCAGTATTCCTTTTTCTGAAAGGCCTGGATTTCCCGCTCCCGCTCGACGATCAGGCGCAAAGCTACGGTTTGCACGCGCCCGGCGGAAATTCCCCGCTTCACTTTTTCCCAGAGGAGCGGGCTCACCTGGTAGCCCACCAGGCGGTCCAGGATCCGCCGCGCCTGTTGCGCGTCCACTAATTTCGCGTCGATCTCGCCCGGCGCTTTGAAAGCTTCGCGAATGGCGTCGCGGGTGATCTCGTTGAAAAGTACGCGATGAAATCTCCTTTTCTTCCCATCCAGCAGCTCGCGCAAGTGCGCGCAGATAGCTTCGCCTTCACGGTCTGGGTCGGCGGCCAGGAACACCGCATCGGAGTTCGCCGCCGCCGACTTCAACTCCGCTATCACGGCCTTTCTGCCGGGAATGGTAATGTAAGTTGGCTTAAAACCGTGATCGAGGTCCACGCCCAGGTCCTTCTTGGGAAGGTCTAGCACGTGACCCATCGAGGCTTTCACCACATAGTCCGGTCCAAGGTATTTGTTAATGGTTCTTGCCTTGGCCGGCGATTCGACAATGACCAGCGATTTAGCCATAAGAACAATTCCTAACTTAATTCCCCTCCTTTGTAAGGAGGGGTTAGGGGTGGTTAGCTGTCGATGCTCACCACCCCCAACCCCTCCTCAGTCGAGGAGGGGAGTTACTGCTACAGCTTACGAATAAAATTCTTTCCCGGCAACTGCCGGATCACGCCCGCCATTTCGAGCTCGAGCAGTGCCGTCATCACTCGCGGCTGCGGAATCGCCGCTGAACTGAGTATGTCATCCACAAACAAGGCCGAATCGGCCCGAAGCACCTCGAACACCACTTTTTGGTCGGGAGTGAAGGACTGTTCGAAGAGCGATCCCGCTTGCGGTCCGGCCGCAGCTTGTTCCGATGCGTCCGCCGCAGGTAAGAGTTGCATCCGAATCTCCGCCGGAAATTCTTCGATGACATCCATCCATTCGTCGACAAGCTTCGCGCCCTGCTTTATCAGATGATTGGGACCGAAACTTTGAGGCGAGGTGATGTTGCCCGGCACGGCGAAGACTTCGCGATTCTGCTCGACGGCCAGGCGAGCGGTGATCAGAGAGCCGCTGTATTCCGCCGCCTCCACCACGATCACACCCAGTGAGAGTCCGCTGATGGTGCGGTTGCGGATGGGGAAATTCTCGGGCGAAGGCGAAGTGCCGGGCGGGAATTCTGAAATCAATGCGCCCGACTCGGCAACTTGTTCGGCCAGCCGCTTGTTTTCGCGGGGATAGATCACATCAATCCCCGAGCCGAGAACCGCCACCGTTTTGCCTCCTGCTTCGATGGCGCCGCGATGAGCGGCTGAATCAATTCCCCGGGCCAGTCCGCTCACGATCACCAACTGCCTCTGCGCGAGGTCGCGCGCCAGCCGCTGCGCCACCTGGCTGCCATAAGCCGTGGGCCGCCGCGTGCCGACGATGGCCACTCCATGCTGCGAAAGTAGTTTGACATCTCCGCGAACGTAGAGAACCAAAGCCGGGTCAGGGGTTTGCTTGAGCAGCGCGGGGTAATCGTCGCTCGAATACGCCACCACCTGACAACCCGCCTTCTTCGAAGCTTCCAGGTCTCGGTCGGCTTCCTTCAACCCCGCCTGCGCGAATATCGCCTGAGCCACGCGCGCCGGAATGCCGCAGCTTTCGAGTTCCGTCAGCGAGGCCATATAGGCCCCCTGCGCAGAACCGAAATGCTCCACCAGCCGGTGTGCTCCGCGCACGCCCAGACCCTCGAGCTTGGTCAGCCCTAGCCAGAACTGTGTTTCGTCCGCGCTCAAGTCTCCTTGTCTCACTCCCAGACTCTGAATCGCTTCCCTGCCCGCGCCCTTCTAAAATCGCAGAACATGAGATGCAGTGGCAAGAAGAAAGTTTTGCAGGGCCGGTATGTCGTAGATAGTAGGTCGCATGTGAGGCATTCTCCGAAGTCTGCGGCGCTGCGGTTTCGCGAACTGAAGAACTGCCTCTCCCGATCAGAAAGACTTCCCTCTCACTTGGGGAGAAGGTGGCGCGCGACGGCACTTTCGCGAGGCGCGCGGGCCGGGTGAGGGGGCGGTTGCCTCGCGTTGGATGTATAATCGCTTGCGGCTTTAAGGACGAACCGGACATAACTGGAGCCGTATGTCGAACCTCAGAATCTCCGTTGTTCAGTATCTAAATAGCGTGCCGCTGATCTGGGGCATGCTTCACGGCCCGCTGCGCGGCAAGCACGAAATCCAACTCGCCACTCCGGCCCATTGCGCGGACGCGGTGCGGGACGGGACGGCGGATATCGGCATCATCCCCGCCATCGAGTATCACCGCATCGATCGCCTGCAAATCATCTCCGGCATCTCGATCGCCTCCAAATCGCGCGTGCGCAGCGTGCTTCTTTTGAGCAAAGTGCCGATCGAGAAGATCCAAAGCGTTGCCGTGGACACTTCATCGCGAACTTCCGCGGCGTTTCTTCGCATCTTGCTGGGCAAGTTCTATTCAACCAACGTCAGCTTTATTCCTTCCGTTCCGAGCCCCGACGAGATGTTGAGCATTGCCGATGCAGCGCTCGTGATTGGTGATCCTGCGTTCACTTATCGCGGTTCGGCGATCGTTTATGATCTTGCCGCGGAATGGAGAAAGTTCACCGGGTTGCCGTTTGTCTTCGCCTTCTGGGCAGGCCATGCGGACAAGAATCTTTCCCTGTACCGAAAAGACTTTGAAGAGTCGCGGCAGTTCGGCCTGGCTCGCATCGACGACATCGCCGCCGACTATGCCCTGAAACTGATGACGGATCCCGCAGACGTCAAGGTTTACTTGACCGAGAATATCGATTATTCTCTGGATGAGGAGAATTGCAGGGGGTTGCGTCTCTTCTTTAAGTTGGCGCGCGAGGCAGGCATTATTCCGGCCGAAAAAGAACTGCGGTTTGTTTAGTGAGCCCAACCCCGTATGACTGACTGCCCTCTCCCTTGGGGAGAGGGTGGCCCGCGACGGCGCTGTCATCAGCCGTCGCGGGCCGGGTGAGGGGTCGGTTGGGCGCTACTTACAAATCCGAGCGAACTGCCGGGATTCTTCGCTTCGCTCAGAATGACAGCAAAACAGGTCGATCATCACCATGCCACTAACTCCATCTCAAGCCCTCGACATGCTGAAATCCGACGACCTCCTCGGCCTCGGCCTTGAGGCGGACGCGGTGCGCAAGCGCCTGCATCCTGAAGGCGTAGTCACCTACATCGTCGACCGCAACATCAACTACACGAACATTTGCACGGAGTACTGCTCGTTTTGCGCCTTCTATCGCCCCGTGGGTTCGCCCGAAGGATACATCCAGCCGCTGGAGTCGATTTTCCAGAAGATCGACGAAACGCTGGCGCTGGGCGGGACGGGAATCCTCATGCAAGGCGGCTTGCATCCCGACCTCAAGATCGATTATTACGAGAACCTGCTTTCCAGCATCAAGCAGAGCTACCCTTCCCTCCATTTGCACTGCTTTTCATCTCCGGAAATCCTGAACATCGCCGAAGTTTCCGGCCTGAATGTTCGCGACACGATTGCGCGGCTCATGGATGCGGGGCTCGACTCCATCCCCGGCGGCGGAGCCGAAATCCTGGACGACGAGGTGCGCCGGCGTATCGCGCGCCTGAAGTGCACTACGGAGGAATGGTTCCTGGTGCATCGCACCGCGCACCAGCTCGGTCTGCGCACCACCGCCACCATGATGTTCGGCTGCGGCGAAACGCTCGAACATCGCATCAACCACTTCGAACGCGTCCGCCAACTGCAGGAGGAAACCGGCGGCTTCACCGCTTTCATTCCGTGGCTCTTTCAGCGCGAGAACACCTCGCTCGGCAACTTCGTCAAGCAAGAAGCCACTGCGATCGATTACTTGAAAACGCTCGCCGTCAGCCGCATTTACCTCGACAACATCCTCAACGTCCAGGCTTCCTGGCTCACTCCCGGCCACAAAATCTGCCAGATCGCTTTGCGCTTCGGCGGCAACGACGTAGGCAGTATTCTCATCGAGGAGAACGTGGTGCGCGCCGCCGGCGTCACCCGGACTTCGAGCGAAGAGCAGCTCCGCCGCATGATCGCCGAAGCCGGCTTCCGCCCGGTCAAGCGCGATACGCTGTATCGTACCTATTTCCTGAATTGATTGTGGGTGAGTTGCGGATTGCCGCAAGCCGAGTCGGACCGCACTCCTGCGGGCTTTGTTCTGGTGGCTATAGGCCCATCAAAGAGACTCCCGCTTCACGAGCAGCCCTGCGCAATTCCTCGTCGAGCGTCGCCAAGGCTGAACCCTCCCGCATTGCGAGCTCAAGGTAAGCAGCATCATAAGCGGTAAGACGGTGTTGTGACGCCAAATCAAATACTCGATCAAAAGCGTTCTGGCCACTTTCAGGCTCTACTTGGATGGGCAGTGCGCGCAGGTCCTGGAAAAATCTGGCAGCATTCTCCCGGCTGATTCGTCCGCGACGAATAGCCACCAAGAGCGAATTGGCTATTTCCAAGGGCCAGTGCGCGGCCACTGCAGCTTCGTCGCCCGCCCTTAATTTGGCCAGCAGTGCATCCGTCGCGGGCGTCGCCTCATCCTCGAAACACCAAGTCAAAGTCGCAGACGAGTCGGTAACCCAGCGACCCATCAGTACTTGTGCCCTTCATGGATCAAGTCTTTAATCTTGAGGCCGTCAAGCCGGACCCCCTTGCGCAACTCCAAAATGTCGGGGACTGCCTCGGCGGGAGTCTTGGCGACGGGAGCCGTTGGAGATTGGACTCGCTCCTTTTGCGCCAGGGTCTCTAGAGCCCGCTCGATAACTTCTTCGGGCGTGCGATAGGGGCCGCGCACGAGTTGCTCCTTCAGCAGTTCCTCGCTGTGGGGCGAGAGGTGAATGGTACTCATAGGCTGAGTATATGCGAATTATCCGGCCCCGGGCAACTCACACTCGTCACCTGTCGTCAGTCTTGCTTTTGGCCTTTGCACTTGCAGGTTGCAAGAGCAGAACCTCAATGGCGCCAAGCGGGCGACCTTGTCGCACCATTCGACGGTGGCCCTCGATCTTCGTACTCAAGTTTTTGTTCCGGCCCATTAGGTGGAATATAATATACGAATAGCATGTCACCAACCGCAAAGGCCAAAAAGCCACGCAAGCCTTCGAGTACGCTCGAGCACGAAGCGTACCTCAGCCTCCTGCGTACGGCGGACGCCCTGGCGCGCGGCGCCGAGGAGGTCATCAAACCCTTCGGCCTGTCCGGCACTCAATACAACATTCTGCGCATTCTGCGCGGCGCCGGGCGCCACGGCCTGTGCTGCCACGAGGCCGCGGAGCGCATGCTCACTCACGATCCGGACATCACCCGCCTGCTGGATCGGCTCGAGCGACGGGGCTTGATCGTTCGAGCCCGCGCGAGTTTGGACCGGCGAGTGATTACGGCACAGATTACTCCGGCAGGCCTGCAAATCCTCGCCAGATTGGATAAACCCGTCGAAGAGTGCCACCAGCGCCAGTTCGGCCACCTGGGGCCGCGCCGCCTCGCGCAATTGATTGATCTTCTCAATTCCGCTCGCAATGCGGCGGAGTGCGGCACCGAAGGTGCCGCCTTGGAATGAAAGCAATACGTCGTAGGTTGACCGCATTAGGAGTTTTCAACCGGGGGCGGTGGGACCCGGAAGACAAGTGGCCGTAACCTTGTGCGCCGGGTTTGCATCAAATAGTCGTTATAACGATTATCGTGATGCTTTGAAAGCGCCCGGCGCTCCGAAAGAAGGACCCCGGGGGCTCAGCCCCGACAGACCAAGGAGGACACGATGCCAGTGATGGAATTAGAGCAACGCACGGAAAGTGTTCCGGCAGGCGTGCAAGGACTTCTGGAGAAACGCTTCAGCCCGTACGCCTTCTCTCCGCGCCCCGTAGAGCCGGAAAAACTGCGCAAGCTGTTTGAGGCCGCCCGCCTGGCGCCTTCGAGCTACAACGAACAGCCCTGGCGCTTCGTAGTCGCCCGGCGCGAGGGTGGGGAGGCCTTCGATCGCCTGGCCCAAACGCTCGTCGATCAGAACCGCCGGTGGGCGCAGAATGCGCCGGTGCTGGTGCTATCCGTAGCCAAAGTCGATTTCACCCACAATGGCCAGCCCAACCGCCACGCCTCGCACGATGTCGGCCAAGCGGCCGCTTACCTTACCCTTCAAGCCACTGAACTGGGTCTGTACGTCCACCAGATGGCCGGTTTTGATTCTGCCAAAGCACGTCAACTTCTCAACATCCCGGAGGGTTGCGAGCCGGCGGCAATGATGGCCTTGGGGTATCTGGACGATGCCGGATCGGCGGCAGGCGCGCCTCGGCAACTCGACAACACTCGACGCCCGCGCAAGCCGCTTGATACACTTTTATTCGAAGGGACCTGGGCCAAGCCGTGGTCCACTGCATTGGGCGACGGATCAACAACGAAAATCCAGTAATCGAGGAGGGTTCGACAATGCTTGCTCATTTGCTGCAAACCGACGCGAATTGGGTTTTGACGGTATTAAGGGTCGTACTGGGAGTGGTCATCTTTGCCCACGGGGCGCAGAAGATGCTCGGCTGGTTTGGCGGCTACGGCTTCAGCGGCACGATGGGCTTTTTCACCAAGAATATGCGGATCCCCACTCCCCTTGCCTTCCTGGCGATTTGCGCCGAGTTCTTTGGCGGCCTGGGCCTGATCCTGGGGCTCTTGAGCCGCATCGCCGCCGTCGGCGTCGGGGTGAACATGCTGGTCGCCATCGCGGCGGTGCATTGGAAACACGGACTGTTCGCGAACTGGACCGGAGCCCAGAAAGGCGAGGGCTATGAGTATCACCTCCTGGCGCTCGCCATTGTCGTCGCTGTCATCACGCAGGGCGCCGGCGCGCTTTCTTTGGATCAAGTGATTTATCGTTTGATAAGTTGAACCGCGCCCTCTCCGAGACCGCAATCGCAAGTCGAGCGCTGCCCCCGCGGCGCGGAAAAACCGGCTGCGGGGGCGCACCGGGGGGCATTCTGTTCTCTTCGGTCTTTCTGTCTCTTGACCAACCTTCCAGCATAGGCTAGCATGGTGAACTGGAGCACGGCTGAGCCCTCACCTCGCCGCGGACGCTATGCGGCATCCATGTCCGCACCCCATCCCTAAACGACCGAACCTGGCCGAGCAGTCCGCCGAAGGACATTCGGAGTCGGCCGGCGGCGCTGACGCCTTCTTGTCATCAACTCTGCCGGGCACAACGCCGTTCCAAAGCCGCAACTTCACTGCTGCGCCCTAACTTGGCGTAACAAAGCGAGAATGTCTATGAAAACAAAGGAAGCCGATGGCAGCCGGGGAGCGGCGGCACAGAGTAGCCCAGGGCGCGACGATCTGGGCTACTCCATGCCGTCCCTGACGGGGATTCGAGAAACGAGCGCGCATGAGGAGGCCCGTCTGATGAACTTCTGGCTCAGGGCACCTCTGCAGAACGACAATAAGTCATGCACAACTGTTCCGGAACATTTGGGATTGCATTCGCGTATTTGGGACTAGACACCCGGGGCGCGTCCGGGTTTGAGGTAGCGCTATGGCGAATAACAATCATAAGAAACGGCGGCGGTGGATCGCCGTTACAGTTGTTTTGGTGGTTCTGATTGGGTGCGGCATTGGCATTTCCGCAGCCTTACGGCCGAGTCGACAGATTGATTCGTCCAAACTGGCTACAGTCGAACGGGGTGACCTGGCCCGGTCAGTGGTCGCCACGGGCAAAATCGAGCCGCTGGCCAAGGTGGAAGTCAAATCGAAAGCCAGCGGAATTGTGGAGAAGATTTTTGCCGATTATGGCGACCGGGTGAAGCAGGGCCAGGTTCTGGTGGAGTTGGACAAAGAGCAGTTGCGCGCCCGCGTGGCTGAGGCTCGCGCCAACCTGCAGGCCGCCGAGGCCTCCGTGCAATCCGCTCAGGCGACTTACGAGCGCAATGTGGTGGATGCACAAGGTCCCGACGTGCCCTTCTTGAAATCCACTGCCGAGCGTCAAAAGAAACTGCAGATTGAAGGCCTGGTGTCCACGGCCATGTCGGACGACGCCGAGAAAGCCTACCAACTCGCGCTCAACAAGCAGTTGTCAGCCCAGCGCAACGTGGCGGTGAGCCGCGCCGAAGTGGCGCGCGCCAAAGCCCAGGTGGCCCAGATGCAAGCCGCCCTCGACAGCGCCGAGGAGGACCTGCGCAATTCCACGATTGTCAGCAACATGGACGGATTGGTGCTTTCGCGGGATGTGGAAGTGGGCGATGCTGTCAGCTCGATCCTGATCCTCGGCTCGCAGGCCAGCAACATCATGACGCTGGGAGACGTCAGCGAAGTTTACGTTAAAGGCAAGGTGGACGAGTCCGACATCAGCAAAGTCTACCTGGGCCAGCAGGCCAGGATCTCAGTCGAGTCGCTCAAGGATAAGAAATTCACGGGCAAAGTTACGAAGATCTCCCCGCTGGGAGTCGAGAAGGACAACGTCACTACCTTTGAGGTCCGCGTCTCCATCCAGAACCCCACCGGAGAGCTGAAAGCGAACATGAGCGCCAATGCCGAGATCATCCTCGAGGAAAAACACAAAGTGCTGATGGTGCCGGAGGCGGCGGTGATCTACGACAAAGACCGCCACACGTTTCTGGAGACTCCCGATCCCGGCTCCAAGACGGGCCGGCGCAAACTTTCGGCGAAACTGGGAATTTCCAATGGCGTAAAGACCGAACTGATCGAGGGCTTGAAGGAAGGGCAGCAAGTGATACTGCAGTGAAAAGAAGGAGTCAGGAGTCAGAAGTCAGGAGTCAGAAGAAAAACTTAGCTGTCAGCTGTCAGCTTTCAGCTCTGAGCAAACGATTCGTCGTACAAAGTCTGCTGAAGGCTGAGAGCTGAAAGCTGACGGCTAACAATTCTGACTCCTGACTCCTGACTCCTGACTTCTGACTCCTGGTGTTACCCATGGTTTTCCGCGATCTCATTCTCGACACGCTGCGCACCTTGTGGTCACACAAGCTGCGTACTTTCCTCACCCTGTTTGGCATTGCCTGGGGGATTATTTCCATCACGCTGATGGTGGCTGCCGGCGAAGGGCTGCGCGTGGGCATGCAAAAGCAGCAGGAAACCTTCGCCAAGGACCTGATGATTTTCTTCAATGGCCGGACCAGCATGCAAGCAGGCGGACTGCGCGCCGGGCGCGAGGTGAACTGGCAGGATGAGGATGCGCCCGCAGTGGCGGTGGAGGCCACGGCCTGCCGCTACGTTTTGCCGGAACTCTCGCGAGGCAGCTTGTCCGCGCGCAGCCTCTATAACAATGCTTCGCCGGAGGTCACCGGTTCGCTTCCGCCGTTCGCGGAGATTCGCTCGATCCGCGTCTCGGAAGGGCGGTTTTATGACTGGGGCGACAACGCCCAGGCGCGCCGTGTGGCCTTTCTGGGCAGCAATATCAAGAAGCAGCTTTTCGCCACCCGCGGCGCGGTGGGGGAAACCATTTGGATCAGCAACTTGCCTTATACCGTGATCGGAATCATGGTAAGCAAGGACCAGAACAGTTGTTACGATGGGTGGGACGTCGATAAGGTCTTCATCCCCTTTGGGACCATGCGCCGCGATTTCCCCAACAAGCCACCTCTGCTAGCCACAAGCCTCGATCACTTGCTGGTGGCTCCAAAATCGCTCGGCGAGCACGAAACCTGCAAACGGCAGGTGCTGCGCACGCTAGGGCGTATTCACAACTTCGACCCGCGCGATAAGGAAGCCGCTCCCATCTGGGACACGGTCGAAGAGGCTAAGGGATTTCAGAAAATCATGGATAGCATGAAGCTTTTTCTGGGTGCAGTGGGCATCGTTACACTGCTGCTGGGCGGGATCGGCGTAATGAACGTCATGCTGGTGGCGGTGCGCGAGCGCACTCGTGAAATCGGCGTGCGCAAAGCCGTGGGGGCCAGCGCCCGTTCGATCCTGACCCAGTTCTTCATTGAGGCGGTAATCATCGTGCTATTGAGCGGCGGCCTTGGCATGGGCATCGCTTATGGATTCTGCGCGCTCGTCGACCTTCTCCCCATGCCGGCCTTCTTCGCAGGTCTGCTGCCCACCTGGAAATCCGCCGCACTGTCATTCACGCTCCTGGGAACCATAGCGATCCTCTCGGCGCTGTATCCCGCGCGCCGCGCCGCGCTGGTGGATCCGATTGAGGCGCTACGCTATGAGCCGGGTGGATAGCCGTCAGCTATCAGCCGTCAGCTATCAGCTTTCAGGCCGTTCACATAGAATATTGAGAGCTCATAGTGGGGGGCCAAGGCAAATAATGAGGTCATTCAAGGATCTGAAAGTTTGGCAGAAAGGGCACGAACTGGCACTCTCGATTTACCGGGTAACCAAATCGTTCCCAAGAGACGAGATGTATGGGCTGACGAGTCAATTACGGCGAGCTGCCGCCTCGATTCCTGCAAACATAGCCGAAGGATGCGTTCGGGGGAGCGGCCCGGACTTTCGACGCTTTCTCCTGGTGGCCCTGGGATCAGCCAGCGAAGTCGAGTACCACATCCTCCTCTCGCACGAACTGGGTTATCTCGACAAGAATCAGTACGAGTCTTTGAGTGGAAATGCAACGGAGCTTAAGCGAATGCTCACATCGTTCATTCAAAAACTGAGCTAGCAATCAGCCGTCAGTTTTCAGTTTGCTGATAGCTGAAAGCTGATAGCTGACAGCTAAGCCCGAGGTAAGGAAATGTTCAGCGAGATTTTCGTACAAGCCTGGTCCGCTCTCCGCCGGCAACCGCTGCGGAGTTTCCTGACCATGTTGGGGATCATGTGGGGTATTGCCGCCGTGGCTCTTTTGCTCGCCTATGGTCGAGGGCTTCGCTCCGTGGTTGTGGCATCCTTTGACGCCTTCGGCAAGGGAGCGGTGATCTGTTGGCCCCAACAGACCAGCGAGCAAGCGGGAGGCCAGCGGGCGGGCAAGCAAGTGGTCCTTGAAAAAGAGGACCTGGACTTGGTTCGTGAGAACGCCACGCTGGTCAAGACCGCTTGCCTTGAGACCGTGCGGTGGCTCCCGATTTCGTACGGTGACCGCCTGGCCAACACAGCCATTCGCGGCGTCTGTCCGGAATATGGCGAGATGCGCAACGAAGTGCCGAGCGCAGGCCGCTGGATCAGCCCCGAGGATGCGCTCGAGCGGCGGCGGGTGGTGTTTCTGGGTGCGCGCCTTCGGGAAAAGCTTTTCAGCGGACAGCCAGCGGTGGGGGAAACGGTTCGCATCAGCGGCACTCGCTTCACCGTGATCGGAACCATGGAGCGGAAGATTCAGGACAGCAATTACTTCACCAGCGACGACGAATCGGTCTGGATACCCTATTCCAGCGCGGGCGATCTCTGGAACACTCGTTATGCCGCCGTGCTGGTGTTCGAGCCGCGCGCGCCGCGCTTTGAAAAGGAGGCCATGAACCAGGTGCGGGCTGAGATGGCCAAGCGGCAGCGCTTTTCTCCCACGGACGAACGTGCTCTGATCATGTTCGGGCGGGAGCAGTTCCGGCCCGTTATCGATGGCATCACCATCGGCTTCGAGGCCCTCTTCACCTTCGTCGGCGCGCTCACCCTGGGCATCGGCGGCGTAGGCCTCATGAACATCATGCTGGTGGCTGTGGAAGAACGCGTGCGGGAGATTGGCTTGCGCCGCGCCTTAGGCGCCCGGCGCTGGCAAATCCAGTTGCAGTTTCTTGCCGAGGCCCTGGTCATCACCGCCATTGGCGGGGTCATCGGAATTGGTCTTGCCTACGCCGCCTCCGCAGCCATCGGAACGCTGCCTCTCTATGGTCCTCTCTACGAAGACACTTCCGGCAAAGGCGATATCCACCTTTACATTTCACTTGGCACCGTGGCGGTCTCCACGGTCATCCTGATCCTGGTAGGGCTCATCAGCGGCATCACTCCGGCCATCCGCGCCTCGCACCTGAATCCCGTTGAAGCCCTCCGCTACGAATGAAGTAGCACAGGCACTCTTGCCTGTGCGGATGCGTTGGCGCAAGTCACAGGCAAGAGTGCCTGTGCTACCTGTGATCGCGACGAACAAATCGCTGTTGGCGCCGCGCTTGACGCTGCCTTGTGGCTCAATTAGACTTGTAAAAGGGAGTAGTGTGCTGGAACTGGATGAAAAAAGAGACATTGTTAACGGCGGTAGTTTTTCTCGTAGTGGGATTTCTGGCGGGCTACATCACAGCCGCCCAGATGGGTTGGAGCGGGCGGCAGAAAGGCGTGATGACGGCAGCTTCAGGAATGCCGGCTGAGAGTGGCGGCTCTCCGGGAACGGCCCAGGGCGGAACGACGCCGTCAGGACTGCCCGAGGGGCATCCTCCCATTGACAATGCGTTGATCATCAAGCAGCTTCAGGAGGAAGCGCAGCAAAACCCCAAAGATCCCGACATACCGCTCAAGCTCGCCAATTTCTTTTACGACCAGCGCCAATACCAGCAGGCCATCGAGTGGTACGAGAAGTCTCTGGCGCTCAACCCGAAGAACGTCAATGCGCGCACGGACCTCGGGACGGCGTATTACTACACTGGCCAGAGCAGCGAGGCCCTGAAGCAGTAC
The DNA here is from genome assembly GCA_049508935.1 of Terriglobia bacterium. GTDB lineage: Bacteria > Acidobacteriota > Terriglobia > UBA7540 > UBA7540 > CAVROP01. The sequence continues at coordinate 13,353 of JBELAJ010000046.1, forward strand.
AGCCAATCGCTGGCCATCGACCCTGACCACAAACCCACCTTGCTGAATGTGATTGTGGTAAACCTGGAAGGGACTCACAAACTGGCCGCTGCCCGGCGAGCGTGGGAGCACCTGCACAAGCTGGATCCTGCGAATCCGAATCTTCAAAGCTTGAAGCAGAAGTTGGACGCGGCGCAAGGTTCTTCCGGCGACGCTACGCCCAGCCAGTAGAATCAGGGCATCCCGCGGGGCGATTGAGTCGTCTGAAGTAACGAGGGGTGAAAAGCCGGCGTGCGTAACCCCTCACCCGACCCACGACGGCTGATGAAAGCGCCGTCGCGGGCCACCCTCTCCCCTTGGAGAGGGAAATGACCGGCATAACGCGGTCGCACCGTCTGACAGATCATGGGAAGCTTGCTCTCATATTTGGTTGACTTGATATTCGTCATCGTGGTGGGGAAACTGCTGGGCGGGGCTTTGCGAACGTTCCTCGCTCCCACTCCGGTGCGCGGAGCGGCTCGTCCCTCCGAAGGGAGAAACCGGGTGCGCATAGGCAAGACTGCACGCGATCCGGTTTGCGGTATGTTTGTTTCTACCGAGCTTTCGCACAGCCTCGTGCGCGGCTCCGAGACCCTTCATTTCTGCTCCCATGAATGCCTGGAGCGCTACCAAAAGGAAACGGCGAATGCATCGGTCTAAGTGGAAAGACCTACTTGTGGTGAATTATCTTCCACGAACACCGGGGCGGCCACAAGGGCCGCCCCTACAACTTCAGCAGGCACAAAGGCCGCGCCTACGGCTTCGACTCGTGGCGGGGCTTGCACTGCTGCTGTGCTTGTGTGCGCCCGCGCTTTCTCGTGGGGAGGAGGTGAAGCTGGCGCGCCGGTACCGAAGCGGCCAGAAAATGGTCTACGCCACCAAGATGCACACCAAAGCAGTAGTCCATTCGGATCCGCCGGAACTGCAGAGTTTCCTGCCTCCTCTGCCGACCGACTTTTCGACGCAGCAGCAAAACACCGTGACGGTGAAGGAAGTACACAGCGACGGGAGCGCGGACATCGAAAATCATTTCGATAAGTTCGAATTTCAGTCTGACCTCGCCGCGCACACGCCCCCCGGCTCTAGCGATTCCGCCGAAAGCGAGCAGCGAAAGATCAGCGAACGCGTCGCCGGCCAGGATATCGTCGCCCACTATGACCGTGACGGAAAGCTTCTGGGCTTTGAAGGCGGCGAGGGCCTGTTCGAGGATTTGGACGTGGCCTACCGCGAGCCGCTTCGTCAGGCCCTGCGGTTTTTCCTCGAGCAAGTGGGAGGCAATACGCTCTACCCTGGCTCCCCCGTGACGCCGGGTACGACCTGGAAGCGTCAATTGAACTCCCCGGCAAGCGCGGCATATCCGTATGACGTCACAGGGGAGAACACACTGCGATACGTCGGCAAGACCAAGGTGGGAGAAATAGAGGCCGCGGTGGTAGAATTCAGCTTCGTGAACACGGTGCGGCCGTCCTCGAAGGCCCTCGGGCCGACGGAGCCGCTCTCCCAGCTTGCCTCCCACGGGATGGGCGTGGACATGCACATCGACGGGCAGGGTAAAGGCAAGGTGCTGCTGGCGCTCGACGATGGCAGAGTCCTCGATTATCATGCCACCATCCACCAGACGCTGAGTGCCCGCCTCGAAAACCCGGATTCGATTCCCTTCACAGACAAGAAGACATTGAAGCTGGTAGTACAATCTGACTCCGAAATGGACGTGGTGGGGACTGGGAAGTGAGCGGTAGTGACTCAGTTCCAAGTGGAGGCGGCTTTACGCCGCCACGTGGCGGGGTAAACTCGCCCCTACGAATTCAATCCGTGACACTACACAGTGAGCAGAACTTTATTGACAACCAGGCACGCCCCTCTATAATCAAATGAAGTTGTGATCCAGAAACGAGGCTCAGCAAGAAAAAATGAATCATCAGCTTAGCGCCGCGTGGCCCGTGGCCCTCAGCATCGCAGGCTTCGATCCATCCTCGGGAGCAGGAATTGCCGCAGATCTGAAGACTTTTGGCGCCCATGGCTGCTACGGCGTGGCAGCTCTCACGGCGTTGACCATCCAAAACACCCAGGGAGTTTTCGCCGTCTACCCTACTGAGCGCGAGGTTCTGAAAGAAACTATTGCCGCCCTGCTCGCGGACGGCCGGGTGAAAGCCATCAAAATCGGTATGCTGGCCAACCGGGCCAATGCGGAAGTCGTCTGCGAGATTCTGGAATCCAACCCAGCCATCCCCTCGGTGCTCGATCCGGTCATTCGTTCCTCGAGCGGGAAAGAGCTGATGGACGAAGCGTGCCAGCAGTATCTGCGCGAGGAGTTAATGAAACGGGCCCATGTAATCACGCCCAACCTCTTCGAAGCTTCGGCAATGACCGGGCTGCGGGTGGAAAACCTGGAAGCGATGAAGGCCGCGGCGCGCAAACTGGCGGAGATGGGCGCGCGCGCCGTAGTGGTGACCGGCGGACACCTGGACAAGGCCACGGACGTTCTCTATGACGGCTCGGGGCTGGAGGTTTTCATTGGCGACCGGGTGAAGCCCGACAACACCCACGGCACCGGCTGTACGTTTTCTTCCGCGATCGCCGCGCACCTGGCGCTGGGGCGCCAGCTTCGCGAGGCCGTGGTTTTGGCCAAAGCCTACGTCACCGAGGCGGTTCGCAAGGCTTACAGCGTGGGCCCCGGCAGGGTGCCGCTGAACCACCTCTATCGCATGATCCAGCCTCCGCGCCTGGCAGACCACTCCGCAGCTCTCGCCGAACCGGTGAGCTAATGTTGCGCGCGGAAATTGCGTTTACCTGTAGCGCTAACCTTTAGGTCAGCACTTGCCGACCTGAAGGTCGGCGCTACACCGCAACACTATGTTTAACTACAATCCGTAGATTGCGCGGATGAACGCAGATTAGAATCCCTTTTAAATTATCTTCAGCTTCTTCCCTACGCTTTCGAGAATGTCCAGCGCGCGGGTCAGTTCTTCTTGTGTGTGGGTGGCCGTAACAATAGTGCGAATGCGAGCTTTGCCCTCGGGAACGGTGGGGAACCCGATGCCTTGGGCAAACACGCCCGCGGCAAAAAGCTCGCGCGAGAACTGGTGAGCCAATGCGGCTTCGCCCACGATGACGGGCGTGATGGGCGTTTCGCTCATGCCGGTGTTGAACCCGAGCTTTTTCAGCCCTTCCTTGAAGAAGCGGGTGCTGGCCCAGAGTTGGTCGATCAGTTGCGGCTCTTCTTCGAGTACCTCAAAAGCCGCAAGGCAGGTGGCAGCCACGGAAGGAGGATGCGAAGTCGAAAAGAGGAAGGGGCGAGCGCGATGATAAAGAAACTCAATGGCGTCGCGAGTCGAGCAGACGTAGCCTCCGAGGGCGCCGATGGCCTTCGAGAGCGTGCCGACCTGAATATCGACGCGGCCGTGCAATTTGTAGTGGTCCACGGTTCCGCGGCCGTTGCGCCCCAGGACGCCGGAGGCGTGCGCGTCGTCGATCATCATAATGCAGCCGTACTTTTCGGCCAACTCGACAAGCTGCGGCAACGGGGCAATGTCGCCATCCATCGAGAAGACGCCGTCGGTCGCCAGCAGCTTGCGGCAATTGCGCCCGGCAATTTCCTTCAAGATGCTCTCGCAGGCCTCGAGGTCCTTGTGCGGGAAGATCTTGATTTCCGCGCGCGAAAGCCGGCAGCCGTCGATGAGCGAGGCATGATTGAGCTGGTCGGAAATGATGACGTCCTCGCGGCCCAGAATGGCTTGCACCGTTCCCGCGTTGGCCGTGAACCCGGACTGGAAAACCACCGAACCTTCGACGTGCTTGAACCTGGCGATCTTCTCCTCGAGTTCGAGGTGGATCGACATGGTACCCGCGATCGTACGCACAGCGCCGGACCCCACTCCGAATTTCCGAATCGCCTCGAGGGCGCGTTCGCGAAGCTTGGGATGAGTGGTGAGACCTAAGTAATTGTTGGATGAAAGGTTGATGACCTCGCGGCCATCGAAGCGGGAAACCGGAAGCTGCTCGGTTTCGAGTACACGCAGCTTCTGGTAAAGCTTCTGCTCGCGCAGTTTGTTCAGTTCGTCGGTAAGGTATTGTAATTGAGCCTTGGGCATGGTTTTCTCACTGCATCTTCCGGCGGATCTTCTCCAGAGCTTCTTGAGCGAGCGTGTAATCCGGTGACAGCTTGAGGGCCTGTTCCAAGTGATAGCGCGCCTTGACAAACATTTCCTTGGCCATGTACGCCCGGCCGAGGTTGTAGTGGGGGTAATGGTAGGAGTCGTAGCGGCGAGACTGCAAGGCCCGTTCCAGCCAGGGAATCGCCTCGTCGTATTCACCCTTTTCGATCAAGTACGCGCCGATATCGTTGTAGGGCGTGCCGAATTCGGGGTCAAGCTGGATAGCCTTTTTGCATTCGGCAATGGCGTCTTCGATTTTGCCCTGGAGGCGATGGGTCCAACCTAGAAAAGTAAAGGCCTCGGCAGTAGGATGGAGGTCGAGGGAGCGCTTGTAGAGCTCGACGGCCATGTCGTAGTCTCCGCCCATCTGATACTGGTAGGCCTCCTTGAGCAACTCCCAGGCTGATTGTAGCTCTTCCACGCCCATACGCATTCTCGGGTGTACTGCCCTGACTCGCGGGCAAGTTCCGGCGCCGCACTTGCGGGACTGGTGCGGCGCCCAAGAGACTTTAGTTAGCACAGCCGCTGAGGGATGTCAATTACTACGCTGACCAGTGTAGAGGGACGGGATCGCCCTCGATCCGTCTCCTAGGGGCCGCCGAGAGGGCCGCCCTTATACGTCAATGGGCCACGGCTCGACAAACGGCATCTAAGTGGGAAGGCAAATGTCGCGGCGGCAGGTGTTAGCCTGGGGATGGGCACTACGGGAATAAAAACGCAGACCAAATGTATACTATTCTTAGGAAGGGGGAGCAGGCCATGTTAATCAAAAGGGTGTCGGAGATTCCTTCGTCCGAGGTTACTCCGAAATGGCTTTATCTGAATCGCAGGAAGTTCCTGGCGAGCGCATTGGGAGTGACCGCGGGGGCGCTGGTGGGAGAGAGTCTGAAACAACTTGCCTGGCCGTCGCAAAAGGTTTTGGCAGGGACCAAGCTGAATGTGGCGGCGAAGAGTCCTTTCAGCACCACGGAGCAGGTGACGCCCTTCAATGACGTGACCCATTACAACAATTTTTACGAGTTTGGGACGGGAAAGGAAGACCCGGCAAAGTACGCCACCAATTTTCGAACCTCGCCGTGGAGTGTGAAAGTCTTCGGGTTGGTGGAGAAGCCTCGCACGTTTACCGTTGAGGAGTTACAGCAACTGGCGCCACTCGAGGAGCGCATTTACCGGCACCGTTGCGTTGAGGCCTGGTCGATCGTGGTGCCCTGGATCGGTTGTTCTTTCAGCGCGCTGCTGAAGGAAGTGTCTCCCCAGCCCAAGGCGAAGTTTGTGGCGTTCGAGAGTTATTACAGCCCCGGCCAAATGCCTTTGGGAAGCCGGGCGGGCATACAGTTGCCTTACGTGGAAGGTCTGCGTCTGGACGAAGCCATGCATCCACTGGCCCTGCTATGCTTCGGCATGTACGGCGAGACGCTGCCCAACCAGGACGGTGCGCCGGTGCGCATGGTGCTCCCCTGGAAGTATGGGTTCAAAAGCATCAAGTCGCTGGTGAAGATCAAGCTGGTGGAGAAACAGCCGCCCACTACCTGGAACATGGCAAATGCTTCGGAGTATGGCTTCTATTCCAATGTCAATCCCCACGTGGACCATCCGCGCTGGAGCCAGGCCAAGGAGCGCCGCCTGGGCGAGTTCTTCCGGCGCCCCACGCTGATGTTCAATGGTTACGATCAGGTGGCGTCGCTGTACGCGGGCATGGACTTGAAAAAGTATTTCTAAACGGGAGCCATTGTCATACAGACTCCCCTCCTCAGCGGGAGGAGGGGCAGGGGTGGCGGGCGGTCGGATCGCGGCAGATCAACCACCCCTAACCCCTCCTTATCAAGGAGGGGAATCGTTTCTCGCATCCGCGAAAGTCACGTCATTCCCGCGAAAGCGGGAATCCAATGGCTCCTTTGGTGGCAATGGACCCCCGCTTCCGCGGGGGTGACGAATGCCGACATTGACACGAGGCCCGAGAGGAGACGATTTGGGCAAGTTCCTCAGAAGCAAATGGCTGAAGCCGCCGGTGTTCATCTTGTGCCTGGCGCCTGTGGGCAAGTTGGCCTGGCGGGCGCTGCACGGGCAACTTACGGCCAACCCCATCGAGTACATCACTCACCAGACGGGCGATTGGACAATCATATTCATCGTCGCCACCCTGGCCGTGACACCCGCGCGCAAACTGCTGCGATTGCCGGAACTGATTCGCTTCCGCCGCATGCTGGGGCTGTTTGCGTTCTTCTACGGCTTCCTGCATTTCAGCACCTGGATAGGGCTGGACAAATTTTTTGATTGGGCGGATATGCTGGCCGACGTGCGGAAGCGGCCCTTCATCACCATGGGATTCACCGGATTTGTGCTAATGATTCCCCTCGCGTTGACCTCGACGGCCGGGTGGATTCGCCGCCTGGGGGGAAAGCGCTGGCTGACTGTGCACCGGCTGATCTACGCGACGGCGGTTGCCGGCGTCATTCATTATTATTGGCTGGTGAAGTCGGACGTGCGCAAGCCGCTGTTTTACGGCGCCCTGGTGGCTTTGCTGCTGCTGGTGCGCCTGGGATTCTGGCTGGCGGCGCGGCGGGCGAAACCGGCAGGAAAGACCCTCGAGCCGAAACTGACCAGCGTGGAGACGGCATAACGAGGAGCGGGAGAATAGCCGCAGACCCAAAACGCGGGCCTGCGCTGCCCGCTGCGTCAATTCCCCAAATGCCGATCGAGGGAGGCACGAGTCAGCGCTCTGGGCTTGCGTGCGACGGGTTCTGCGGGTTGACGAATCTCTCGTAGCATTCTGTACACATCCAATCCTGGCCGTTGGTATAGCCCTCGCCGTGCTCCGCGGACTCCGATTCGTAGAGCTTCCACCAACAGATCGCGCAATGGTCTTCGCTCCACCCGCCTTTGATGAGCTCAACTTGCTCGGGGTCGCACGCCTGACCCGAATAGAGGTAGAGCGTCTTGTCGGAGCGCTGAGCCAAAGCGTCACGCGGGGTCCAGCGGCGCTTTTCCCAATGAAACTTCCGGTAGTATTCGCTCAATTCGCGAATAGACGTGGCGCTCCACAACTCACCATGGATTTCGACGTAATCCTCAAGCCTTCCCGCACGCGCCTCCGCCGGCCGGACAGGGTGCCCGCCCGCCAGATAAAGCTCCTGGCGGAGCTCTCCCGCGTTAATCCCGGCTTCAGTAAGTAGTTTTGCAGCGATGCTGTGTTCTTGCTTCAGCAGGCCGAGCAAGAGGTGTTCCGTGCCGATGTGCGGATGCTGAAAATGCTCGGCTTCTTCAGCGGCGCTGGTCAATACCGACCTGCATGCCGGGCTCAGGGGCAAGTCGACGGAGGTTGGAACCTTCTCGCGGGGATGCGTCTCCTGCGCGATCCGCTTGCGAAAGGCTTCGAGTGATCGAGGCAACCGCGAGAGGCGGACGACCAGAACCCTGTCCTCGCGTAGCAAGCCCAGGAGTAAATGCTCGGTCTCAATCACGGGGCTACCAAATTGACTGGCCTCGTAGCGGGCGAAGAAGATTGCCCTTCTGGCTTTTTCCGTGTAGCGCTCAAACATGGTTTCCTCGGAGAGTTTACATTTTGGGCAGTGATTCGATTTCCGGTGGCACGGGCATCCTGCCTTTGCACAGTCACGGCCAAGATGGCCGTGCCACATCAAAGTGAGTCACCACTGCATTTTGGACGGCGGTAAATTACGCAGGTCGCTGACCACCTGCGCCGGATGCCAATCGTTTCCTCGGTAGACTTGAATGACTTTTCCGCCTGGGGCAATGAGCGCTGTAACCAGCGCGTGTACAATCTGGCCGCGATCTGTCCAGTATCGCAGCCCAAGGAACTCGGCAACTTTCCGAACCTGGGTCGGCGTGCCGGTGGCAAACTCCCAATGATCAAAAGGGTGAAGCGTGCCTGCGTAGTTTCGGCCATAGGCACGCAGGACGGCAGGCGTGTCGAACTCGGGGTCGATGCTGATGCTTAGCAAATAGGTGGAAGCGGAAAGTTTGGGGTCGCTGCGGATTTGCTGCGCGATTTGCGCGAAGTTCCTGCTCATCAGGGGACAATAATCGGGAAGCGGGCAGCGCGTGTAGATGAACGTCAGCAACAAAGCCTTGCCATGGTACTGGCGGAAATGAATCCGCTTCCCGTCCTGGTTAACCAGTGAGAAGTCCGGCACTTCCTGCCCCAAAGGCGAAGGGACGGACCCGGGAGGCGCGAGTGGGTTGCTCTCCGGCTTGCCCTTCTCAGTTACGACGAGGCCTTCCAGCCAGGAATGATCGCCCTCGATCACCAGGGTTGCGGTGATTGATTGGCCAGGTTTCAGAACCTTGAAAGCCCACCGGTCCTTGACGATGAAGCTCATCGTCATGGCGCTCATGTACCCCAGAATGGCTTGGTGAGCCACCGTCACGGTGCCCGCGTTCTCGTCGACGGCAACCACTTTCCCTCGCAGATCGAACCGCCGCTGCGGCAGAGGTTTTTCTTTGTGGCATGTTATCAGGCAAGATGTTATTGCCAGTAAAACCAGGCAGCCCATTAATCGCTGCTTTCGCATTACCGAACTCCTGCTCTCCCAGCCTTGCCCGATCTCCCGATCAGTAGTGGAACCGGTAACGGAATTCCACATAAACCTGCCGCGGGTCGTTCCAGTGAAATCCACCAAAGGTCAGGCTGTTATCGAGTTGCACGCGCTTATCTCCCACATTCAGAGCGTTAACAGAAACGCTGAAATTCTCCCCGAAAGCTTTCCCAACCGCCAGGTCGACCGTGGCGTGGGCAGGCAAATAGGGCCCCGGATACTGCGCGTTCGGGGTTCCGTACAACCCATTCGTGAACCCGGAGCCGTAGTAGACGTTGGTCGAGGCGTAGGCCCGCCAGGGAAGAGTTGTATTGTAGCCGAAGTTCAGCGTGTTCCTCTGATCGTGGTCGACGGGCGAAAACCCCTGCAGTATATCGAGGCCGCAGGCCTGCGTCACAGGGGTGGGGCAGATCAAGCCTCCGGTAATGGGCGACGTTGCCTCCGCGATCTGGTTTGAATAGGCAAGGTGAAAGTGGCCGTGATGCCAGAGGCCCGGAGAGCGGAGTGTGAGCTCCCAACCATTGATCACGGCTGCATCCCAGGTGATCGGCCAGAAGAGGTTCGATTCGCCGATATTATTATGATCCAGCCAGTTCGTGGCCTTGGTTTGAAAGTTGTCGGCGTCCAGGGTCCAGCCGCGAAAGGGAACATTGAGGCCAAACTGATACTCTTTATCCCGCTCGCCGTGCAGGGGAGCGAAAGTGAAATCCTGGCTGTTGGCCAAACCCAGGAGCGCGCCGGTGGCGGTGACGAGCGGCGGGGCCTGGTAGTAGTGACCGTAGTAGCCGCGAAAAACCCAATTCAGTCGAGGAATTTTCACCGCAAAACCTACGCGCGGATCCGTAGCATTCTCCGATACGGTCCCGTTGAATTCCGTCTGGCGGACGCCGGCGATGAGAGTCAACCACGGAGTCGCTTTGAATTTCTCGTTGATGAACTCGTCGGCCACACCTCCCGTTACGCCGATGGAAGAGGCAGGGAAGTTTTGGCTGCCATCCGTGAATTGATTGTTGAAGTAGCTGTACTGATGTTGGGCGAATCCGTACACTCCCGCTTGCACGTCGCTCCTCCAGAAGCTCGCATTGAGGTCCGCCTGCATTCCAACGTAGTGAGCAGTTTGATTTACAGTCGAGATGACGGGATAATCGTTCGGGCCGCCGTGGTAGTCCGCGCCGTTGTAGTGATAAAAGGGAGAAACGGTGAGCAGCAGATTGGGATTGAAGGTGTGGACCCAGGAGAAGACGGCATAGCCATCGGGCTCACGCTCGCCGTCGCGAAGACCGTAACTCGGGGATTCGCCCGCGGCTTCCAAAATCTTATTCCCGGTGGAATTGGGGTCAGGATCGATGGGGATCTGGTAATAATCCTGACGCAGGGAAGTGACCAGGCGAAGCTGGTTCTTGGCATCGGGATTGAAAATGAACGAGGCGAATCCTCCGTAGCCGTTCTCCGCGTCATGAAAAACCTGCGCGATGGGGGTTTGAAGCCCGTAATTGCTGCGATTTCCGTTCAGGCTGACGTAGTAGGCAAACCGCTCACTATGCCCTCCGCAACTGATCTGATTGTCCGTTTGGTAAAAATTCCCAAAGCTCAAGACGAGACTGCATTCATTATTGAATTCAAAGCCGGTTCGCGGCACGACGTTGAAGATCCCATACGTTCGGTCTCCGTAGTCGGCGTCGTAGCTGCCTCGAAAAACCTCGAGTTCGTCAATGTCCTTCGGGTCAATCTGCGGCCCCAAGTTGGCGGCGATGTTGGTATTGGGGATGGGGACGCCGTCAATCAGCCACTCCACCTGGTGGCCGCCTCGCACATGCAGCATATCGTGGGCTACATAGGCGGCGGGCACGTAGTCCGTGATCATTTGTAAGCCGTTGGTGCGGTCCGCTCCGGGAGTTTCGTCAATGCCTTGGCGGCTGAGCATGGTCGTCGGCGTGACGCTGTCCGTGGTCGCCTCCACGGGAGTTCCCAAAACGTTGACGGCTTGCTTCACACCTGCCACGGCGAGCGGGCAGTGCAACACCGGGCTCGTGTCGGACTGCACAATCACACTTTGTTGCAGGGACTGGAAACCCTGCGATGAGACCGTCACCGTGTAATTCCCGATGGGCACGGAAGTGAATGCAAATTCGCCGTTTTCGTCGGACTCTTGAGATTGGGCCCAATCCGAGTTTTGAGCCTTAAGCGTAACCTGCGCGCCGGGAATGGGGCGGTGTTGAGGATCGTGAACGACGCCGCGCACGGACCCGAAAATCGTGGCAAATGCGAAGCCGCCCAAAAGGAGAACGAAAGCGACCAGGCGTTGAGCCTGCCTCATAAAACCTCTTCTCTGAATTGGCGATGGCTGATAAACCCCTCTGCGGAGCGCATGACGATGCGCCCCGGAAGCAACGTTTGAGAAGGGCTGCGGACCTGCGAGACAAGGGCTCGCGCCACGCCTGCGAATGAAGAAGATGAGGTTTCTCGCTTTAACGACGCGTTGCGGTGCCCTGTCTGTCCGGCGCGAAGTCCAGAATTGAGCGATTGACGATGGTCGAATAGCTCAATCGGCAATCGTCAATCGAAAATCGGCAATCAGAGAGAAGCGCGAGGGGGTTGATCAGGAATCCGCGCGTGCGAGG
>JBELAJ010000460.1:0-6741 GCA_049508935.1 Terriglobia bacterium
CCGTGGGCCAGGAGCAGCAACTGAACGTTGCGCTGCTGAAAACTGGGCTCGAGAGAAGCCAATTGTGGGGCGATCGAATCGCAGAATCCGCACTCGAAATTCCAGTTCACCAGCAAAACCCGCCGGCTGCGAAAGTTGTCGAGAGATACGACGTTTCCTGCAAGGTCCGGAAGACTGAAGGCAGGAAACTCACTTTGCAGGGGCAACCCGGGCGCTTCAGTCTCTGCACTCGAGTGTTGCAGCGCGGTGTGAGCCGTTGACGTACCCGACTCAAGTTGGTCCAGGCGGAGCAGGATGCGCCCCTGCTGTTTGAATAGTTGGTAAAAGCCTACCCAGAGACTCAGGAGGATCAACAAGAGGAACACAATAGTGATCATTTCAAGTGCGGTCCCTCCAGTTGACCACATCGTAGTGAGCGTCAGCAGGAGAAATTGATTTCGCTCAAACTGTCAAACTGCAATCAACCAAGGCATTTAAAGGGGGGTTGTCATTCGCGGACTCTGGGAAAGGGAGTCAACTCCCTCTCGACGGTGAATCAACCCACCCAAAAGGCCAGTTCCGCCACCGGTGCCGGTTGAGACAGGCTCCTTTGCGAGGTCAATCGTATTCGCCCGACGTGACTGGCCACAGTTGAACAGGGAACCTTCGCGTCACCAACTCGGATGACGCGCGTCTGACCCCAGATTGTAGATAACATACGATTTCGCGGCCACTGTCAAGTAATTTTTTCGCCAAATTACTTATCATACATAACATGTATATATACTACTTCAGCATTAATGTACTAATGATATAGCGTTTTACTAGAAATAGATCCTGCCGCCCCACACCCCCCACGCCGACCGCGCGTGGCAACCAGTTCAAATTCCGACTGCCTGCCTCACGTAGGTAAAATACCTTGCCTGCTGCGATTGGATCCACTCTTTGAACCTCTGGGCTTGGCGGTCCTTCTTTGAAGGTCGAGCGATTCAATCTTCAGCGGCATGCTTCCTCCTCGCGGCGTAACCCCGCCCGCCGACGTACCATGTCACGGCCACGAGCCGGCACGACGATATACCGAGCCCCCCAGGTGGCTTCTTAATTTGAAAGCAGCGCCGACCTTCAGGTTGGCAAATGTCCCGACAGGTCGGGGCTCTCCAAGCCAAACCAGGACATTACCCTCCCCCGCACCGTACTTGCGGCCGTTTTCTAATCATGTTAACAAAGAGAGTCGGAAAGGGGAATCAGGTGATGCGAGGGCTGAGGGTCTCGGCAAGTTGTCTGGGAGCGGCGCTGGCTGCGGCAGTTCTCATGCAATGCTCGATCGTTCCAACGGCAGCCTCCGCACAGAACGTACGCCCCGAGGACGCTGCTATCATCCGGCATCTCAATGCCGCCATTACCTGGTACAAGCAGCTATCGAGCGCCAACGAATCCGCAGGCCGGCCGAGCGATGCATTCTACCTGGAGAACGCCCGCAACCTCGCCAAGCAGGCGCTCGAACTCGCCTTCCAGTCGGCGGAAGAAGAAGCCGCATTGCTGGCTGCGGAAAAAGGAAGCGGAGGCGCCGCCCTCTCCTCCGAGACCTCGACTGAACAACAGAACATCGCTAAGGCTGCTGCCAACACCGCTAACTTAATCAGTCAAAACCAGGCCCAAATCGAGGCTTTGAACCGGCAGATCGAAAAGGCTTCCGGGAAAAAACTCCAGGAATTAACTTCTCAACGGGAAAGTCTGCAGGAACAACTTGATTTCAACAAAGCTCTCCAGGAAGCGCTGCAAAAGCTGACGACGTTCATGAGCAGCTCGGGAGCGGCCTCCGGCGGATTACAAAAGGAGATCGACGATTTGAAGAAGTCGGTTCCGGATGTATTTGCAAAGACCCCCCCGAAAGCAGCCGCAACTGCCACTCCGAGCACTCCGCCGGCCGCTACAGAAGGGACAGGGTTGATCAGTCAGACCTCGCTTCTGTTCACTCGAATAGCAGGTCTCCGAGATCTTAACCAGTTGGTCTCGGGCGCCTCCGAGGTGGCGGATGCGGCCCGCCAGGTTCAAACCCCGCTGAGGACAAGGTTGCGCGCTACAATTCAGCAAGGGCGCGACCTGACCAACCAGCCTGCCCCGCAGGATCCGGCCGGCGTAGAAGCAAACCGGCGGAAGATGGCCTTGCTCACCACGCAATTCAAGCAAATCGCAGACGCCACGGTCCCTCTGGCGCAAGAGCTGATCGTGCTCGAGGAATGCCAGGCCAGCTTGCGCCAGTGGCAATCTTCGATCCACAGCGGTTATCTTCGCATCCTCGAATCGGTCGCAATCCGCCTGGGGTTTCTGTCGGCCGGGATCGTCATGGTTCTGGTGCTTTCCGAAATTTGGCAAAAGGCGACATTTCGATATGTCCGCGACGCCCGCAAGCGGCATCAGCTTTTGCTTTTGCGCCGCATCGTCACTATCCTTCTCATGGCCATTGTCCTCACCCTGGGGTTCGTCAGTGAATTCTCCTCGCTCGCGACTTTCGCCGGTTTCATCACTGCCGGGATCGCGCTGGCTCTGCAAACCGTCATCGTTTCGGTCGCTGCCTATTTCTTTTTGATCGGCAGGCACGGCGTAAGAGTGGGCGATCGCATCACCGTTTCCGGAGTTACGGGCGACATCATTGATGTCGGCTTGGTCCGGCTTTCCTTGATGGAATTAGGCGGGGCCGGTTCCGACCTGCACCCCACGGGGCGAGTGGTGGTGGTTTCTAATTCGGTACTCTTCCAGGGCGCGCCTTTCTTCAGGCAGATTCCGGGCACCGCCTATGCATGGCACGAGGTGGTGGTGAAGCTCGAGCGGGGCGGCGACTACACCCTCGCAGAAGACAAGTTGCTCGAGGCCGTCAACTCCGTTTACTCCCGATACCGTGAAAGCCTCGAGCAGCAGCACCAAACGCTTGAAGGTCTGTTCGCCGTTCCAGTGTCCGCCCCTAGTCCGCAGGCCCGCCTGCAATTGGGTGAAAACGGCCTGGACCTCGTAATTCGATACCCCGTGGTGCTGCATCGCGAGTCGGAGATCGATAATCAAGTGGCCAGGAAAGTAGTCGAGGCTATCGATAGCCTTCCGGAATTGAAAGCCGCCGTAAGCGCGCCCACCATCCGCCCCGCGGCCAAAAGCTGACTCTCCACCCCGCAGCGACTGGGTGCCGAACGCACTTTGGAGTGCGGCAGCGAAGCTGCCGCCGGGGAATTCCTGAAAAAAAACTGCGCCAGCTTCGCTGTCGCAATGCAGCTGCGGTCGCATCTCTAATCCGGTCATGGTATCCACTTGTTATTCAAGTTAGTAATCCCTCAAACCTGAAGCGCTAGTGGGTTGAGGGTATTGTGGACGTCTCCGTGCCCTGATAGTCTCCTCGCTGCGTCGGTTTTTCTCGGGTTCTCGAGCGGCTTCACAGGAGCTAGAAATGACACTCTTTTGCAGAGGAGCGGTCTCAATCCGCCCCTCTCTGCAGGTGGGACAAAGCATGCGTAAATGGATATGGTTTATAGCTGCGCTTCTGATCGTGGGGTTTGAAACACCCGATGCCCGCGCGCAGGCCAGCGGCGCGCACTTAGACGGCATCGTGCATGACGCTCAAGGCTTGCCGCTCGCCAACGTAAAAGTTGCTCTCACGGAGACACAAACGGGGCTGGCGCGCACCGTGGAAACTACGTCGGAGGGCGCCTACCAGTTTGTTAGCCTCAATCCGGGGCTATACCAGCTCTCCACAGTCTTGACAGGATTCGACTCACCAATTCGGACTCTGACTCTGGAAGTGAACCAGTACCTGCGCCTCGACCTCGTGATGCAGGTAGGCCCGCTGAGGCAGGAGTTCCGGGTGGTTGGAGCTCCGGAGGTGTTGCGCACTGCGGATGCCAGCCTGGGGGAAGTCATCGAACCCACCCTGACCAAGGAACTGCCGTTGAATGGCGGGCATGTGCTCGACCTGGCGCTGCTGGCCCCTGCCGCTCACGCGGGATTTGGGGCGCAAATGGGGAACGCCAATCCGCTCTACTGGCGGCCCAACCAGAACTCGGCTCTGAGCGTTGGCGGCGGGCGGCCGAATGCCAACTACTTCCTGCTGGATGGCTCGACGGATACCGACCCCACGTTTAACACGCTCTCCTACAGCCCATCGCCCGACGCCGTTCGCGAGTTCAAGGTGCAGACGGGCAGTTACTCCGCGGAATTCGGCGGCGCAGGCGGCGCCCAAGTCAATATCGTAACCAAGTCCGGTGGCAATCGGCTGCACGGGGACGCCTATGAATATGTCCGCAGCAACCCTTTTGATGCCCGCACGTTCACGGACCCCAGCAACATCCCCCATCTTGCCCAGAATGAATTCGGCGCATCGGTCGGTGGTCCCATCCGCAAGAATTCCACTTTCTTTTTCGCCAACTGGGAGGGCTTCCGTTTAAGCAACGGCCTCGCCCAGATTGAGACAGTTCCCACCGCGATGGAGCGGATGGGCGATTTCAGCATGACCGGGTTGACCATTTACGATCCCTCCACCTCGCATGCAAATCCCAACTACAACCCGTCGCTTCCCACCAGCCCTACCAATCCCGTCAACCTGCGCAAACCCTTTCCCAATGATGTGATCCCCAGCAATCGAATGAGCTCCGTCGCCTTGGGCGAGTTGGCGGAGGTGCCGCTTCCCAATATGGCTTCAGGGATGGGGATGGGCGGCATGAGCATGGGGGCGACGCCCATAGGCACGGGACCGGACTCCAACAACTACCTCGACCTGCGCACCAACCGTAATTTTTCCAATCAGGCAACCCTCCGCCTCGACCATAACTTGCCCCATGGCGATGCGCTGTTCGGACGCTATTCTTTCCTTGCCGAGAGGGATTTTACCCCGGAGAATTTGCCCGGCTTCGGATCCTTTGACAACAATCTAGCGCAGAACCTGACCCTCCAGTATACGCACCTCGTCTCGTCCACGTCGGTAAACGTGTTCTGGCTAGGGCTGTCGCGCCTATCCATGCACCGCTACTCCCAGGACAACTTCACCACCGACTACGTCACCGAACTGGGCATCAAGGGAGTGGGATTTGGCGGGAAGGGCGCGTGGGGCATGCCCTATGTCACGGTGCAGGGTTACAACGCCTTCGGCGATTCCTACGCTGCCACCCCGGTGCACGATTGGGACACCGTCCTGCAAGTGGGTGACATCTGGAACAAGCAACGGGGGCGGCACTCGATCAAAATGGGCGGCAACTATCGAAATTACGATTGGCCGATGTGGGGCTTCTTCCAAAACCGCGGCTATTATCAATTTACCAATGGATTTACTACTGAAACCGCCACCAATGACGGGACAGGCGCCGCCATGGCAGGCCTTCTGCTGGGTCTGCCCGTGGTCAAGCAGCGGCAGGCCGGCATTCCTGAAATGAATCTGCGCCAGTGGTATGCGGACGGCTTCGTACAGGACAACTGGCGCGTCACGGGGAATACTACTGTGAACATGGGCGTACGCTACGAGTTTATGAGCCCGCTCACCGATATCCAGGCCGATAAGCGCGGCAGCAACCTGACCTGGCAGGATGGCGTCCCCTATATCTTCATCGGAGGTCAGGGAGGTACTCCCGCCGGATTGCTCTACACTCAGAAGCTCAACTTCGCGCCCCGCGTGGGCTTGACCCACGCTTTCCAGGGAAAGTTTCCCTTCGTCATGCGCGCCAGTTACGGAATTTTCTACACTCCAGTGGACATGAACACCTGGTGCAATCAGCGTCACAACGTGCCCTTTGTCTTCCCGCAGACCCAGCAGAGCGACAACTACACTCCCAGCCTGACGGGATTCAATTTTGCTCCACCGGTTCTGGGCTCCACGGTGACCAGCTTCACCGCCTTTCCCCCGCATAGCCCCTCGCAATACATCGAACAATGGAGCTATTCGCTGCAAAAAGCCCTTACTCCGAACACGGTGCTGGAAATCGGTTATCAGGGCGAGGATGGATTCCACCTCCAACGGGCACACCTGATCAATAACCCACCCCCCGGACCGGGGCTCCTTCAGCCGCGCCGGCCTTACAAGTCCATCAATTTTCTTCCCGGAACCGTTATTCCCGGCGGAAACGTTATTCCCGCCGACCTCACCGTGGCCAGCCTGGATCAGCCCGTCTCCACCATCAATCTCCTGGAAGACTCCGCGCACAGTTGGTACAACGCGGGATGGGTGGACGTTCGCCATCGCTTCTCCCACGGGCTCACTTTTCTTACCAGCGTCACCTGGGCCAAAAGCATTACCAACGCTCCGGATTTTCGTTCTCCCATGGATGAATCCGCCATTCCGCAAGATGATTCCGACCTCGACGCGGAGAAGGGGCTGGCCTGCGACGTTCGCCTTCGCTACGTCGGCGCCTTTGTCTACAACATTCCTGGGCTAAGGCAGCAGGGATGGGCGAGCCGCCTCACCTCGCACTGGGAGTTGGCGACGGTCTATCAGGCGGAAACGGGAATGCCTTTCACCATTTCGGTGTATGGCGACACAGCGAATGCCGGCACCACATTGGGTGAAAATCCCATCCGCGCAAATTATAGGGATCAGCCGGTGTTCCCTTCCGGCACCCACACTTCGGAGGAGTGGTTCAGTACCGCCGCCTTCACTGCCCCGCCCGCGTACACCTTCGGCAACGTGGGGCGCAATACCGTGGAAGGGCCGGGAATGCAAGTTGCGGATATTGCCTTGTCGCGCGAGTTTCACCTGCTGGAATCACTGCACCTGCAGATCCGCGCGGAAGG